>JBDKIN010000149.1:0-7690 GCA_039797095.1 Verrucomicrobiota bacterium | reverse complement strand
AGGACAACACCCTCCTCCTCAAGGCCCGCTACGAGGCCCTCGGCGGCAAGTTCACGGTCAAGATCGTCCCCGGCGAAGGCCACAAGGTCGGCCCCTCCTTCTTCGCCTGCCCGGAGCTGGTGGCTTTTCTGGTCAGTCTCTGAATTCCAGCCGGACGAAGTCAGGCCCGACGGATGGTGACGATGCTGTTGTCCCCGAGCCTTGTCGTCGGCCGGTGCAGCGAGATGTAGTCCACGATATATTTCTTGTTCGCGAAATAATCGAAGTAACGTTTTAGGTCGGGCTGGGTTACGTCCTCGATGACATAGACCCCCTGCGCGGAAAGACGACCGATGGAATGCTCGAAAAGCGAGACTCCGGCGCGGAACTCATGGAGCCCGTCGTCGATCATGAAATCGAATTCACCGGGACCAGCAGCTCGCCACAACTCGACGATGGAGACGGGGTCAAGCTGGTCGACGTAATAGGTACGGATGCGGTCTTCCTGGAATAAGATACCTTTATCGATATCGGCGCCGACGACCTGAGCTTCGGGGAAATAATCCCGCCAGACGCGCAAGGAAGCCCCCGGACGTCCGCGGGCCCCCATGTTGCTCTTCACCCCCGGGTTGTTCGTGCCCAGGCCGCATTCGAAAACGCGACGCACATGCTGGCGACAGTGCGACCAAAGGCGGGCATAATAATCGGTGTAAGTATGCGCCGGCCAAGGATAAGGATGGCCCGCGGAAACCAGCGACCCCTTATCGGATCCGTACTTGTCGCAAAGCGAAGCCAGCAGGCAGCTGGGGTTCCTCGCATATATCCATGACATGGCGTGACTGCCCGACGGACCCGTGACATCAGCGCCGGCCCCATGAAGCTTAAAACCCAACTCCGGATGATTCTTCAAGAGAATGCTCATTATCTGCTCGGGAGTACTCATCGGGATAAAGCCGTTTTGAATCCAGTGACGTTGTTTTCAGGAGGTCACTAAACGCTATGATTAACCTGCTACAGGAGTCAACAGATGAGACCGAGGCTGCCGTGGAGGCGGCAGCAATTATAGCCGAGGAGCCAGCAGTCCATGGGGATCTCGATGTCATCAAGAATACGGAAGCACAAACGTACGGAGAACTCCGTCGAAAGCCCGATTTGAAGTTCTCGATGAAGCCTTTGAATAATTTCATTTTAAAATCCCCACGAAGTAGAGTATAAAATTAATGAAATACTTAAAACGACGACGAACATGAGCGGCACCAAAGACATAAAATCGGCGTTCCCGATCGCGACACAGACATCAAATGCCGACAAGATGTACCTTCTTCGTGCCATCGATTTGTTCGAAAATCATTCAAAGCAGTTTAATTACATTGAGATAGGCTCCTTCTTGGGAGGAAGCTTGGCGCCATTCATCAAATGCAACTCCTGCGTTAAGCTTACCTCCATTGATCTCAGAGGAATGCAAATTGCTGATGAGAGGGGCGCTAAGTATGATTACTCAGGCGTGACAGTTGAGACGATGAAAGAAAATCTCCGGTCGCACGGCTTGGATACCTCGAAATTGGAGACACATGATGGGAACATCGATACATTCCGGCCAGACGGCGTGGCTTATGATTTGGCATTCATAGACGGAGAACACACCGACGTGGCATGCATCAGGGACTTCATCTGGACTTATAAGTACATGAAGCGCGATTCACTGATCATGTTCCATGACAGCACCATAGTTCATAATGCCTTAGACATCATCCTAAGGCTCATGCAGGCGGAAAGGGACGACTTTTCTTTGTTAAAGTGTAAAGGCTCAGAAATTACCGGCCTGTTCTTAGGACGATTGGCGAGTCCAGAAATAACCCGTTGTTTCGGAGAACATGAACAATGGGAAACATTCCTGAACAGGTCTGAGTCGACGATGCTACTTTCCAAGATCAAGAACCGTCTAATCATTAACTCAAGTTATCAAATTAAGCCGCCTCCTTTGAAAAAAGCCTTCTAGGGACTAATCCAGGGACGGCGGGCCAAGCGGCCCACGAACCAGAGGCAGCTGCCATCCAGGACCATCAAATCTCGACGTCGATCATGGTTGTTTTTTCTGTAATTTTTTCACGTCTCACTTCTCTGAATTCAAGAGAATTAAGCCCGTCCTCCATGAGCTTTCCTCGAACATTGGAGGAACGCAACTTTCGCAGTTTCTTGAGGTTATCTTGGTAATGACTCATCGGAGCCTTGTCGTGCGACAAGGAAATGTAACGCCCCTCGCGCCTGCGCGCATCCAACCCAACTGCCATGCAGCGTGTCAGCAAATCGTCATCCTCCGCGCCCCAACCCCAATAATCGTTTGAGAAGCCGTTGATCTTCCTGAAATCAGCTTGGTTGAAAAGGGTGACCCCGCCAAAATAACCCTCATAAGGAAGCCCCCAGCTAAATTGCTCGACCTGAGATGCAAGGTGGGTCGGTTCCTCTACGTAAGAATAATCGGCATCCAGCGGCAACATGTCCACGTCATGAAAGGCGTGGTAGTCGAATTCAAAGCTGAGGCTGAATCCTATGTTCAAAAGCTTGGCACGATTAAAGGGCTTTTGGTCTAGCTGATGGACTACGAATACGTGGAACGGGATTTTCTGCTCCGACAGGAATTCCTCCATGAATGGGACAAACTCCGCCAGGTGTTTCTCCCTGTTTCTATAAGGCACAACGACTGAAAGTTTTTGAGATTCACTTTTGATTTCTTAGTTAATCCAAAAACCAATACACTACGTTCCTTGAATACAAAAACTATTTTATCTCACAAATATCAACCTCTGCTGCTGGCTTAAACACACTCGAAGCTGCTAATGGCGGAATAGACACCCAAGACGCAATATCATGGTCAAGATCGTCCCCGGCGAAGGCCACAAGGTCGGCCCCTCCTACTTAACCTGCCCGGAGCTGGTCGCTTTTCCGCTAAACGACGGTAAATAAGGGTCCAGACGAAGGGAAAAGGTGGAACTCCCGGGGCGGGCGGGTTACCCAAAGGTACCCCATGTTCCGCCGCCTCACCCTAGGCCTGGCCCTGCTCCTGCACGGGCTCGTCTTCGCCGCCAAAACCCGTGACCTCATCCTGGTCGCCGGGCAGTCCAACGCTGTCGGCTACGACGCCTATGCGGAAGAACTCCCCGCCGACCCGAGGGACGCCGACACGATGTTCTGGTGGCGCGTCGGCGACCCGCCTCCTGACGAATTCGACGGCACGAGCGCCCGCCAGTGGACGACCCTGCAGTTCCAGCCGCGCACGCCGGCGATGCCGGCCATCGATGGCAAGAAGATCGCGCGCCAATACGGCAACTTCAACCTGAAGACCAAGGGCGGCTTCGGACCCGAGATCGGGATGGTGCGCACGCTGGCGACGAAAGAGTCCCGTCCCCTCGCGGTCATCAAGACGGCCTTCAGCGGCACGTCCGTCGCCGGCGACTGGAACGTCGACCGTCCGGGCCAGGCCGATGCGTGCTATCGCGCGATGATCGATGAAACCAAAGCCGCCCTCGCCGCCGCCCAGGCCAATGGCGTCACCCTCCGCCCGCGCGCGTTCGTCTGGGTGCAAGGCGAGAGCGACGCCAACGCCAAGGACTCCCCCGCCTACGCCGCCAACGTGACCAAGATGCTCCAGCGCCTCCGCGGCGACCTCGGCGCGCCGGACCTGATCCTGCTCCTCGGCGTCAACACGCGTTTCGGCAACGGTAAGAACGCCTTCATGCCCAAGGTCATCGCCGCCCAGCAGGAAGTCGCCGCCGCCCTGCCCCGCGCCCGCTACGTCGACACCGCCGGCGCGGAGACCTTGCCGCCTTCGCACACGCACTTCACCGCCGTCGGCACGCTCGAGATTGGCAGACGTTACGCCGAAGCCCTCCTTTCTTCCGAATCCGCCAAGTAGACCATGCGCCCGTCGCTCCTGCTCCTGTCCTTCACCGCCCTCGCCGCCGAGGCCGCCCCGAAGCTCGATTTCAACCGGGACGTCCGCCCCATCCTCTCCGACAACTGTTTCGCCTGCCACGGCTTCGACGCCAAGAAGCGCAAGGCCGACCTCCGCCTCGACACCGCGGAAGGCGCCACGGCGATCAACGACGGCGTGCAGGCGATCAAGCCGGGCGACCCTGAAGGCAGCGAGCTGATCAAGCGGCTCCTCACCCAAGACCCCGAGGAAGTGATGCCGCCTCCGGAGTCCCACAAGAAGCTCACGCAGGCCCAGATCGACACCCTGCGCCGCTGGATCGCCGAAGGTGCGCCCTACCGCAAGCACTGGAGCTTCGAACCCCCGGTACGTCCACCGGTGCCCGCCGCCGCGGCCGGCACCTCGCCGATCGACGCGTTCCTCTACGCCGAACTTTCCGCTCAAGGCCTCCAGCCCGCCCCCGAAGCCGACAAGGCCCGCCTGCTCCGCCGCGTGACGCTCGACCTCACCGGCCTGCCGCCGACGCCCGCCGAGGTCGATGCCTTCCTCGCCGACGCCTCTCCGCAGGCCTATGACCAGGTCGTCGAACGCCTCCTGGCTTCTTCTCGCTATGGCGAACACATGGCCCGCGGCTGGCTCGACGCCGCCCGCTACGCCGACACGCACGGCCTGCACCTCGACAACGAGCGCAGTATGTGGCCCTACCGCGACTGGGTCGTGAAGGCCTTCAACGACAACCTGCCCTTCGACGTCTTCACCACCTGGCAGCTCGCCGGCGACCTGCAGCCGAACGCCACCCGCGAGCAGCGCGTCGCCAGTGGCTTCAACCGCTGCAACGTCACCACCAGCGAGGGCGGCTCGATCAACGACGAACTCCTCTTCCGCTACGCCGTCGACCGCACCGACACCACCATGGGCGTCTGGATGGGCCTGACCGCCGGCTGCGCGGTCTGCCACGACCACAAGTTCGACCCGGTCACGACCAAGGAGTTCTACTCGCTCTACGCGTTCTTCTACAGCGCGGCCGACCCGGGCTTCGACGGCAACATCCTGCTGACGCCGCCGGTCCTGCAACTGTCCACGCCCGAGCAGGAGAAGAGCATGGCCGAGTTCGACCGCCTCATCGCGGCGAAGCAGAAGGCCATCCGCGAGGCGATCGCTTCCTTCAAGTACGTCGACCCGGCGACGCTCACCCCGCCGCCGCCCGTGCGCACGGGCGAGACCATCTGGTTCGAAGACGCTTTCCCGGCGAAAGCCAAGGTCGAGTCCTCGGGTGATCCGACGACCTTCGTCGAAGCCGGCCAAGGTCCGGTGCATAGCGGAAAGCGGGCGTTGAAGCGTACGGCCAAGGGCGTCGCCCAGGACTTCTTCGCCAACGGGGCGGCCTTCGTCATCCCGGCCAACGGCGTCATCTCCGTCTGGACCTACCTCGACCCGGCGAACCTGCCCAAGTCGATCATGCTCCAGTTCCACGTCGGCGGCTGGAACCACCGCGCATTCTGGGGCGAAGAAGGCGCCATCCCCTTCGGCAAGGTGCGTACGCCGGAGAAGGTGAACATGGGCAAGCTGCCCGAGGCCGGCAAATGGACGCAGCTCAAGGTCGACATCGCCAAGCTCGGCCTGAAGCCGGGCATGAAGGTCGACGGCTTCGCTTTCACTCAGTTCGACGGGACGGTCTACTGGGACCGCCTGGCCGTCAGCCATCGCATCGAAGAGGCCAAGGACCTCCAGTGGTCCTTCAAGGTCTGGTCGGAGAAGAAGCAAGGTTCCCGCGTGGCCGAACTTCCGGGAGACCTCCAGAACCTCGTGCGTGGCAAGAAGGCCGCCCAATGGACCGACGCCGAACGCAAGCGCCTGCTCGATTGGTGGCTGGAGAACGAATTCCAAGGCGGCCGGGAGAAGCTCGACGGCATGCGCGCCGAGAAGCTGGCGGAGGAATCGCGCAAGAAAGCGCTGACCGACCAGATCCCCGCGACGCTGGTCATGGCCGACCTCCCGCAACCTCGTCAGGCCCACGTGATGATCCGCGGCCAATACGACAAGCCCGGCGAAGCGGTCTCCCGCGGCGTTCCCGCGGCCTTCCATCCGCTGCCCAAGAAGGACACCTACGACCGCCGCGACCTCGCGGCCTGGCTCCTCTCCCCCGACAATCCGCTGACGACCCGCGTGACGGTCAACCGTTACTGGCAGCAGTTCTTCGGCTACGGACTGGTCAAGACCAGCGGCGACTTCGGCTCGCAGGGCGATCCGCCCAGCCACCCCGAACTGCTCGACTGGCTCGCGGTGGAATTCCGCGAGACCGGCTGGGACATCAAGCGTCTCGTGCGCCTGCTCGTCAGCAGCGCCGCCTACCGTCGCTCCGCCGCGGCCTCGCCGGAACTGCTGACCAAAGACCCTGAGAACCGTCTCCTCGCCCGCGGCCCGCGCCATCGCCTCGACGCCGAGGTCATCCGCGACCAGGCGCTGTTCGTCTCCGGCCTGCTCAGCCCGCGCATGGGCGGCAAGGGCGTGCGCCCCTACCAGCCCGACAACGTCTGGGAACCGGTCGGCTTCACCGGCAGCAACACCGCCCGCTACACGCGCGACACCGGCGAGGCGCTCTACCGTCGCTCGCTCTATACGTTCTGGAAACGCACCGCGCCACCGCCCTCGATGATCGCTTTCGACGCGCCCGCCCGCGAAGCGAGCTGCGTCCGCCGTGAGCTCAGCAACACGCCGCTCCAAGCGCTCGCGCTGCTCAACGACGTCCAGCACGTCGAAGCCGCCCGCGCGTTCGCCCAGCGGATCCTCAAGGAGGGCGGCGCCACCGACGAAACCAAGGCCGCCTTCGCGTGGCTGACGGCCGTCGGCCGTCGTCCCGCCGCGAGCGAGACCCAGGTCACCATCGACGCCCTCCGCGCGCACCGCGCCCGTTACGCGGCCCAGCCGGCCGACGCGACCCAGCTGATCAACTTCGGCGAATCGAAGCCCGACGCCTCCCTGCCCGCGCCCGAAGTGGCGGCATGGACCCTCACCGCCAGCCTCCTCCTCAACCTCGACGAGACCCTCAACCGATGAACGACCCGCTCCAAGACCACCTGCGTCTCCTGAACCGACGAAGCTTCCTGAGCACCGCCGGACTCGGCGTCGGCGGCGTCGCGCTCGCCGGCTTGCTCTCCCGGGAGGCCCGGGCCGCGAACACCGTGCATAAACCGCTCGCCGGCTACCCGCATTTCGCCCCCAAGGCCAAACGCATCATCTACCTGCACATGAACGGCGCCCCGTCGCAGCTCGACCTCTGGGACTACAAGCCGCAGCTCGAGGCCCACTTCGACAAGGACCTGCCGGAGAGCATCCGCAACGGCCAGCGCATCACCACCATGACCTCTGGTCAGGCACGCTTCCCCGTCGCCCCGAGCCAGTTCAAGTTCGCCCAGCACGGCAAGTCCGGCCGCTGGATCAGCGAACTCCTCCCGCACACCGCCAAGGTGGTCGACATGCTCGCGGTGATGAAGTCCGTCAGCACGACCGCGATCAACCATGACCCGGCCTGCACGTTCGCAATGACGGGCAACGAGATCCCCGGCAAGCCGAGCATCGGCTCCTGGATCAGCTACGGCCTCGGCAGCGAGAGCGACGACCTCCCTTCGTTCGTGGTGCTCACGCCCAAGAGCGTCGGTGGCCAGGCGCTGTTCACGCGCATGTGGAGCAGCGGCTTCCTGCCGACGCGCCACACGGGCGTCGCGCTCCGCTCCGGCGGCGATCCGGTGCTCTACGTCCAGAACCCGCCCGGCGTGCAGC
>JBDKIN010000148.1:0-6289 GCA_039797095.1 Verrucomicrobiota bacterium | reverse complement strand
AGCCAGGAGGCCAGCAGCAGGAACACGCCGGTCATCAGGACCAGCGTGGGCAGGGCGGCGGCACGCAGTTCCGGCGAGATCGCCCCGAGGGTGGCGAAGGAGCCGAGCAGGAGCGCCGCGGAGGCGTTGGTCGGACCGGCGGACAGGTTGGCGGAGCCGCTGAAGAGCGGGGCGATGGCGGCGGCGACGCCGCAGCCGACCAGTCCGCACCAGATAGGCAGGCCGGCCTTCATCGCGAAGGCCATCGACATCGGGAACGCGAGCAGCGCGACGTTCAGTCCGGCGACGGTGTCGGCGCGGAAGGTCGGTCCGTCCATGCCGCGCAGGACACCGGTGAAAGGGAAGAAGCGAGGACGCGGCAGGGCGGCGAGCTGGCGGCCGAAGGCGCCGAGGGCGGAGAAGAAACTGAGCAGGCCGCTGGTCACCCGGCTTTTGTTGCGGGTCACCGCCGGACCTTCAACCGATTTCGTCGCTCAATCGAAGGCTTCGGGGTTCAGCTGCGCGATGAGCGACTGCTGGAGCAGGCCGAAGCAGGCGTAGCAGGCCAGGGCGTGGCGCTGCTCGGTCGGCAGGGAATCGTCGTCGAGGTCTTCGGCGCTCTCCAGCTGGGCGTCCGTGATGTCGGCGAACACCAGGTCGCGGAGCGCGAGGCGCACGGCAGAGAGGGCGCGGAGGAAGGCGAGGGCCTGGGCTTCGTTGGGCAGCACGATCACGGCGGGGTCACCTTTGGCGCTGGCGAAGGCCACGGAGAGCAGGCGGGCCTCCTCCGAGGCCTGGGCGGTGAGCGTCTCGACCCAGAAACCGGCGATCTCTTCGTCGGCGGCGGGTACGTTGGCCCGGTTGACCGTGACGCGCGCGGCGGCGGGGGCGATCAGCCGCAACAGGTCGGTAAGGACCGTGCGCGCCTCCTTGGTCATCGTGAGGCGGAGCTCAGCCATCCTGTTCGAGCAAGGAGTTGAGGTGCCACTGCTGGAGCTCGAGCGAGAGCATCTCCGCGCGTTCGCGGTCACCGGTCCAGACCGTCGCGCGGCCTTCGGCGTGGATCGCGCGCATGAGGCGCTTGGCTTCGGGCGCGCCGATCCGCAGGACGTTCATGAACGCCATGACCACGTAGGCCTGGTAGTTGATCGGATCGTTGAGCACGACGACGTTCCACTTGGGCGCCGCCGAGACCAGCGACTCAGTCTTGATCTCGGGTTTGAGTTTCGGCTTGGCCATCGGCGCTCAGGTCTGTCCGGGACTGTAGCGTCAGACGCAGCTTCCGCAAGCCGTCGATGAGTTCTTCCGTCCGGGCCCGGGCGGTGTTCTCGCCGGGCTGCCGCTCGATCTGGTTGGCCAGGCGGGCCAGGCCGCTGCAGGCCATCAGGGAGAGCATGCCCTTGGCGCCGTGGGCCTCGCGGCCGAGGGTGTCCGGGTCGTCGGCGTCCCGGGCGGCGCAGAGGCGGGCGATGATGTCGTCGGCGTGGCGTAGGAAGGCCCGGGCCGCGGCGCGGAGGTCCTCGGCATCCTCGGTCTCGGCCGCTTCGAGGTGGGCGACGAATTCATCGTCCCGGATCCGGTTGAGGTCGGCTTCCTGGCTGGCCGAGAGCAGTTCGAGCTTCTCGAGCAGTTCGGCGCCGCGGACCGGCTTGGCGAGGTAGGCGTCGAAACCGGCGGCCTCGCAGCGGGCGCGGTCGAGTTCCTGGGTCATCGCCGTCAGGGCGAGGAGGGCGGTCCGGCGGCGGCCGCGGGCCTGTTCTTCGGCGCGGATCGCGGCGGCGACCGAAAGACCGTCCATGATGGGCATCTGGATGTCCAGGATGCCCACGTCGAATTCCTTGGAGCGCCAGAGGTCGAGGGCCGCGGAGCCGTCGACCGTCGCGCTGACCTCATGGCCGGCGCGGCGGAGGCGGGCGCTGGCGACCTCGCGGTTGACCTCGTTGTCCTCGGCGAGCAGGACGCGGAGGCGGCGGCTGGCGCGGAGACGTCCGGCGACGGGTTCGGCGTCGTCGAGCGTCGGGGCCTCGGTGCTGAAGCGCGTCCAGAGGGCCGTGAGGCTGACCGGCCGGAAGAGCTGGGCCTGGCTGCGGAACTCCACTTCGGAGGACGTCACCAGGATCACCTGTTCTCGCGGGAAGGCCGGGAGGCGCGGGCTGACGTCATCGGGCAGGTCGATGATGGCCCGGTCGAACGGCTCTTCGGCGGCGGCCGCGGCGGCCCAGAGGGCTTCGGCTTCGTCGTAGGTCGGCGTCTGCACGCAGGTGGCGCCCCAGAAGGCCAGCGTCTCGGCGAACCATTGGCGGACGCGGGGGTGGCCGGCGACGACGAGGATGCGTTGGCCCGATAGTTTCGGCTGCGGCGGGGCGGCGAAGGCCGGATTGGGTTCGACCATCACCGTGGCCGCGAAGGTCGAGCCCACGCCGACCTCGCTGGTCACCTTCATGAAGCCGTCCATCGCCTGGGTGAGGCTGCGGACGATCGTAAGCCCGAGGCCGGTGCCGCCGAAGCGACGCGTCGTGGTGGCGTCGGCCTGGGTGAAAGGTTCGAAGATGCTCTCGAGGCGGTCGGCGGGGATGCCGATGCCTGTGTCGCGGACCGTCAGCAGGGCGCGGAGGCGGCCGTTGCGTTCCTCGAGGTCGAGCTCGGCGTGCACGTGGCCGCTCTCGGTGAACTTGACCGCGTTGCCGATGAGGTTGGCGATGATGCGGCGGAACTTGATCGGGTCGCCTAGGACCGACTGCGGGGCGTCGGCGCGCACCAAGGCGGCCAGCTCGACGCCTTTGCGGCCGGCCTGGTGCTGGAACTGGGCGATGACCTCCTCGAGCGCGCGCACCGGATTGAAGGGGATGCTCTCGATCGTGACGTTGCCGCGGTCGAGGCGGGAGAAGTCGAGCACGTCGCGGACCGTATCCTCGAGCTCGCGGGCGCAGGACTGGATCTTGCGGAGGACTTCGGGCGGCGCCGGCAGGGCGGCTTCGAGGTTCGTCTCGCAGAGCCCTTGGATGGCGTTGATCGGGTTGCGGATCTCGTGCGTGACATTGGCCACGAACTGCCACTTCGCCGCGGCGACTTCCTCGGCCTTCTCCAGTGCGATGCGCAGGCGGTTATGTTCGTCCACCGACTCCGTGATGTTGAGGGCGAACGTGAGCAGCCCGTTCGGCAGGCCCCCGCCGCCCTTGATCCGTTCGTGCACCACGCGGACGAGCCGGGAGCGGCGGTCCTGGGTCTCGAAGTGCATGACCGCGTGCAGGACGCGCTGGCCCGTGCGGACGACTTCTTCGTCGAACTGGCGGAACTGCTCGGCCGTCTTCGCGGAGAGGATGTCGGCGAGCGTGAGGTCCGCTCCGAAGCCGCGGTAGGGCAGGGAGAGGAATTCGTCGAGGCTACGGCTCGTGTGCAGGATGCGCCCCTGCAGGTCGCGGAAGATGATGAAGTCCGGGGAGTTCTCGATCAGCGTGCGCGCGAGGCTCATGCCTGAGCGCGGGGTCAGGATCGGAGTGCCGTTGACCTGCGGGTCTTCGGCGAAGATCAGCCAGACCTGGCGGTCGAACTTCGGGTCGGGCTGCAGGATGATCTTGGCGGCCCGGATCGGTTCGCCGAGGTCCTCGTTACGCAGCTCGAGCATCCCGCTCCAGGCGGACCAGCGCGCCGCGGAGCGCAGCAGGGTCGAGACCGGCTGCCCGTTCTCCAGTTCCAGGAAGAGCCGGTCGATGGTGGTCCCGACCTGGACTTTGCGGCCGACCGTACGTTCGACCAGCGGGTTGGCGAACAGCACCTCGCCCTTGCGGCTACAGACCATGAAAGGCCAGGGCAGCACTTCGGGCAATGTGGAGAGGTCCGCCATCGGGTTCGGACTAGCCTGGGGGATTCCGGGGCGGGGGACAACCTTCCAAGTGATAGGGGGAAGGCACTAATGAATAGGGGTAGGGATAGGGTTAGGGCGGTAAGGTTGTAGTTGATTAGTAGATACACTAAGATCCGGGGCAGGACGGACGACCCCGGGGTCGCCGGGGTCGTGTCTTGCTTTTGGTGCTCAGGAAGGGACTTGAACCCTTACGCTTTAGGGGCACTGGAACCTGAATCCAGCGTGTCTGCCATTCCACCACCTGAGCATTAAAGCGGACAGGTGAGCAAAGGGTTAGCCCCCGCTCTGTCAAGGTCAGGGCTGGCGCAACGTCTTCAGCATGTAGACGCAGTCGAGTTTCTGCCCGAATTTGCGTCCGACGGCCGTCAAGAGCCCTGCTTCGACGAAGCCCAGCGAAGCGTGGAGGCGGCGGCTGGCGGTCTGTTCGCCGGAGATGCGCGCGATGACGGACTCGTGGCCGAGGCTTTCGGCCCGGCGGAGCAGCTCGCCGAGCATGAGCTTGCCCAGGCCTTGGCCATGGCGGGCATGATCGATGAAAACGGAGTCTTCCACGGTCGTGGACCAGCCTTGGCGGGTGTTATAGGTGGAAAGGGAGCCCCAACCGACCACTTTACCCTCGATTTCGACGACCAAGGCGGGGTGGGCGGGGGTGCGGGCCCTCAGCCAGGCCAGCCGGCCTTCGTCGGATTCCTCCGTCAGATGCCAGGTGCAGGTGCTGGTGCGGACGTAGTGGTTATAGATGGCATTGATCGCCCGGACATCGGCTGGGAGGGCGGCGCGGACGCTTGGTTCCATGGGGTTAGTCATACCTCGGAGGAAACCTTAAACAAGCACAGGAAATCCCGTTGACAGTCGGGCGCAGGATACCTTTGTTGGCCGACCTGCCGTTACTAAAGCGGCTCTCCCGACCATGAAAGTCTCCTCCTCCCTCAAGTCGCTGAAGAAGCGTCACCCGAATTGCCAGGTAGTTCGCCGCAAGGGCCGTATCTACGTGATCAACAAGACGCACCCCCGCTACAAGGCGCGTCAGGGCTAACCCCGAGCAAACCCCTTATTTTATGAAGAAGGAAGGCCATCCTGAATATAACAACGTCGTCTTCGTGGATGTCTCCACGAACCGCGAATTCCCGGCTCGTTCGACCATGAAGTCGAAGGAGACCAAGGTGATCGACGGCGTCGAGCATTTCGTCATCCGCCGCGAAGTCACCATGGACTCGCACCCCGCCTACACCGGCGAGAAGCGCTTCGTGGACTCCGCCGGTCGCGTCGAGAAGTTCAACACCAAGTTCCGTCGCAAGTAAGCCTCGCCCGAGGCCGACCCCAAACCCGCCCGGTTCGCCGAGCGGGTTTTTTGTTGGCCGGGTCTTTGGCTAGGTCCTGGTTCCGGGTCTCGCGAGGCGAGGGTGGGGTGGGAATAGAGGTGGCAGAATGAGAGCTCCTATACCCTCTTTCCGCCCATCGATCATGACTATCGGCTATTTATTCACAATTTCCTCGTTAGGTTGCCCTGCAACAGCGTGAATATGCTAATCGTTGATAAACAGTTATTTAAGTATTTGTTCACAGGCCTTTGTGAATAGGCGTGGATAAGGTACGAGGGGCTTAAGGGCCTATTTTAAGCAATAACTGCTTGATTTCATCCCGTTCCCAGACCAATACTAAACACGCTATGAAGCATATCCTCCCGATCCTCACCCTCACGACCCTCGCTGCCGCTGCCTCTGCCCAGAGCGCCGGTGCCGCTGGTCTCTCCTACAACCGCGTTGGTGTTAACTACAACACCGACTCCGCTGAAAACGGCTACTCCGTCTCGGCTGAAGCCCTCATCGGCTCCTCCAACGTCTGGGTTAGCGGCACCGCTGACCTCGACAACGCCGGCGCTGACTCCGTCACCGTTGGTTACCTGTTCAAGAACGTCGCCGCTGGCATCGACGCCACCGTCGGCGTCTCCTCGAACGACACCTACGGCGTGATCCTCCGTCGCTCCCTGAACGAAGTCGTCGCTGGCCTCGAAGCCCGCTTCGTCTACTCCCAGTCCACCGGTGGCAACTCCGTTGACACCCTGGTCTACGAGCTCGCCTACAACATCGGCGCTAAGTACCAGGTCGCTGTCTCGATCGCCGACCAGGATGGCTCGGACAACGAGACCTCCGTCTCGGTCCGCTACAACTTCTAATCTTCGGATTAGAGGCTGACCTAAGGGCCCCGGCAACGGGGCCCTTTTTGTTGTCCAATGAGATCGGTCTATGTCGGTAGGGTGACGAATAAACGACAAAAACGCATTTTAGTGTTGTTTTCTCAGCCGAGGTGCCTACCAACGAACACGCATATGAAGCACATCCTCCCGATCCTCACCCTCACGACCCTCGCTGCCGCTGCCTCTGCCCAGAGCGCCGCTGCCGCTGGTCTCTCCTACAACCGCGCTGGTCTCAGCTACAACACCGA
>JBDKIN010000147.1:0-2918 GCA_039797095.1 Verrucomicrobiota bacterium | reverse complement strand
TAAGCCATGGAAGACACCCCCATCATCCACAACTTCTCGCACGAGGCCTTCGGCTCCCGTTTCTGGGTCCGCATCGCCGCCGAGGACGGCGTCTACGCCCGCAATGCGGCCGAAGGCTTGTTCCAGTTGCTCGACGACCTGGATTTCCAGACCGACCTCCGTCACGACAGCGGCCCGGTCACCTCGATCAACCAGATGCCCGAAGGGGCGATGATCGCGGCTTCCGAACACATTCAGGCTCTCTGGAATTTCTCGAAGGACTTCTGCGCCGACTCCGGCAAGGCTTTCGACGCCACCGCCGGGGCGCTGTTCAGTTATTGGCAGAAGCGTGGCGACCTCGGCTTCAATCCTGACGACGAAGCTTGGACCCAGGTCATGAGCGCCTATCGCGAAGGCGCGTTCCGCCTCGAGGGTTGCGAGCTGCACTGCGACAAGTTCGGCGCCTCCGTCGATTTCGGCGCGATCGTGCGCGGCTACGCCCTCGACCGCATGGCGGACATGCTGGAAAGCAGTTGGGGCATCCACCGCGCCCTGCTGATGGCTTCCGGCAGCGTCACCCTCGCCCTCGATCCGCCCGGCGAATCCTCCGGCTGGCGCATCGGCGTCGGCCCCCGTTCCGAACTCAAGCTCTGCCGTTTCGCGATGGCCAGCAAGACGGCGGACCCCGAGCGTAATAACCTCATCGATCCCCGTACCGGTCAGGCCGTCACGCTGGCCGGCCCGGTGCGCGCGATCGCGACTTCCGCGCTCGAGGCCGAAGGGCTCGCCATGGTCGGCGCGGTCTTGTCCCCGGCCGAAGCCGAAGAATTCGTCAACCGCGGCTGCAGCCGTGGTCTCTGGTTGCCGGATGGCACGAAGCTCGGATCCGTGACCTACTTCGAGGTGACGGAGCGCCCGGAGCCCGAGGCCAAGCCGACTTCCTCCGAAGAAGCGGCTACTTGATCTTGGCCTCGATGTCGCGCAGCAGCGTCTCGCGGTCAGCCGAGAAAAGATAGGTGTCCGAGCCGAGTCGTCGCAAGGCGGCCCGGAGGACTTCCGGCGACGGGCGGCGGTTGAGCATCAGTCGGCGCAGGTAGGTCTCGAGGTCGGCGGCGATACGCGGGTGGTCGAGCTTGAGCTGCACGATCTGCATCAGGATGGCCTGGTTGGTCTCGTTCTGCAGGTGGGCCTGGATGAGGACGTCGTTGGCCTCGTCGTAACGTCGGGCGGTGATCAGTTTGCGGCTCGCCGCGACCAGCACCTGCGGCGGCACCTTCCGGTGCTGCTGGAGCTTCTGGAGGTTGATGGAGCCGATCTCGGTCTGGCCGTCGGCGAAATAGGCGATGGTCCGGAGGGCGTCGAAGGCGATGCGCGTCTCCGCCACCCATTGGTCGCGTTCGGCCTGCTTGTAGAGCGCGTCGACGAGCAGGATCGTCTCGCGGGCGCGTCCGGCGTTGAGCAGGCACTCCACATGGACCAGGTCGAAGCGGACGCGGTTGCCGAACTTGCGTTCGAGCGCGAGCTTCGCCAGCCGGGCGGTGAGCGCGACGTCCGCGGTGTCGTTGCCGAAGCGGGCGAGGTCCAGCATCGGCTGCTCCTGGTTGCCGAACGTGGCCACGATCTTCTCGAGCAAGGCCTCGCGGCGCGCGCGGTTGGCCTCACCCGGCAGCAGATAGAGCGACTGGATGAGCGGACCTGGTCGGCCGGGCTGGCTGATGGCCAGCAGGTCGAGGGTGTCCTGGGCCCGGCGGAATTCGCCGCTGTCCTTCAGCCAGCGGGCCTTCATCTCGAGCAACCGGACGCCGGCGGGGAAGACGGCCAGCGCCGCGTCGAGTTCGGCGAGCGCACCCTCGCGGTCGCCGCTTTCCCAGAGCAGCTGGCAGTTGAGCAGGTAACCGTCGGCGGTCTGGTCGAGGCGGTGTTCCTTGATCAGCCGGGCGGCGTCCGCGAAGTCCCCGCGGAGGAAGTGGGCCTGGGCGGCGGCCAGGCGCAGGTCGGCGCGGATCTCCTCGGCGACCGCCGGGTCCGCCAGATGCTTCGTCGCCGTGGCGATGAGCCGCGCGTCCTGGTCGAGCATGAAGCAACGCTGGACGTAGTAGCGGAAATACTCGCGGTCCTGCTTCGCGAAGACCAGCGACTCCTCGAGCAGCTGGTAGGCGTCGAGCGGACGCTGGAACACGAAGAAGAGGTCGGCGCACAGCCGCTGGGCCTCCAAGTTGGCCGGGCTCAGCTGCGCGCCGGTGCCGATGTAACGGGCGAACTCGGCGTAGTCCTGGCGGGTGAGGGCCTCCTTGGCGACGCTCACGAAGTATTCGCCTTTGCGGTAGAGGTGCGCCGACCGTCCGTAGGAATCCTTGGCCGAAAGGAGCTTCGCCCGCTCGCGGAGACGGATCTCTTCCTTGTTGAGGAAGAGGTTCGCGGCGGAATTGACCGCCGTGTCGGGCAGGTAGAGGTACATGTCGGCCCGGCGCGTCGTCGGGATGCCGTTCATGAATCGTTCCTTGAAATAATTGACCTCCGACAGCGCGACCCAGAGCAGCAGCAGGAAAACCGGGAAGAGCAGGCCGATGCGGCGCCAGTTCGGGCGGTAGCGGCGCTCCTTGTAGCCGATCACTTCCACCGTCACCGTCCCCAGCAGGATAGGGTAGCTCGAGCGCGAGCTCTGCCCTTGGCCGTAGACGTAATGGGGGTCGGCTGACATGCCTGTCAGGATGTTCCCGCTCCCCTCGGGGCGGGCAAGAGCGGATTGGCCGTCAGAGGCTCGCGGCGGCCTCCTGGGCGGTCTTGACGGGTGCGTGGCAGGTCTGGCCTACGCAGACGGCAAAGCCGGCCTGATCGGGCGTCGGCAGCAGGAAGACGGGCCGGTAGGGGCGGGCGTGAGGTCCGGTCTTTTCGTCGCCGTTCAGGGCGGCGCGCAGTTCGTCCCAGCCGCCGCCGGC
>JBDKIN010000146.1:0-2628 GCA_039797095.1 Verrucomicrobiota bacterium | reverse complement strand
GTCGCCGCCGCCGCCCGCGCCGTGACCGGCGGAGCCATCGCCAAGGCCGCCGTCGAGACGAAGGGTTTCCGCTTCGGCCAGCTGCTCGATTACCGCGACCCGATGTTCCTGCCCGGCGGCGCGAAGTATCTCGATGTCCCCGGCCTCCTCTGCCTCGCCTCCGCCCAGCCGCTCTGGGTCGCCGGCGAACCTGATGCCACGCTCTTCCCAGCAGCCACGAAGCACGTCGACGGCACCGACGCGAAGACCGCCGCGGCGACCTGGTTGGGGCAGTGACCCGCCCGGCTCTTCAGTTCAAGACCTGGGCCGCGAATCCCTGCATCAGCTTGGCCTGGGCTTCGTCCAGTTTGCCGCCCCACTTCGGAGCCGGCGCCTTCGCCTCGTAGATTTTCCCAAAGAAGATCAGGGCGTTCAGATACGTGCCGACGAACTCGGGGTGCGAATGGTCTGAGGTGTGCAGTCGTACCGGCGCCGACGAGGCGTAATTCAACTCCCACGCATCGCCGCACGGCACGAGCGTCGCGCCATTGTCTTGGGCGACGACACCATACCACTTACGCAGACGGGTCTGCATTTCCTTGGGATTGGCGCCGACGTCCGGCCCCTTCTTGGCTGCCTTCCAATAATCAGCATGCCGGGCCCACGTCTCATAGAAACAGATCTTCACCTTCGGGCTCTTGGCGCGGACGCGTCGGCAGAGCTCCGCGGCGCTCTCCTGGAATTCCTTACGGACGGTCTCATCGGTCTCGGCGATGGCCGGTTCTTGGCTCTGCCCCTGGAGGACGACGACATCCCAGCCACCTTCATCGACAAGCTTCATGCTGCCGTCGATAGCCAGATGCTGCTTCAGCGTCCGGCCGCCGGGCGTAGACGACTTCACGACAGGCGCCGGTCGGCCGCTGCTCTTCACGACTTCCAAGAAGACTTCGGGCAGTTTGTTGACGCCGGTATAGCTGTTGCCGATGAAAAGCACGCGCTGCGGATCCTCGGCGAAGGCCGAGAGCATCGTCAGCAGTAAGGCGGCGAGCCGAGTCATCGAGGCGAATGTCATCAGAGATTCCTCCCACGTCGGGGCGTCACGGGCAAGCCGAACCCCGCTCAGCGGAGTCCCCAGACCTTTTCCAACACTGGGACCACCGTCGGATCCTTGGCTTTTAGTTCGGTGAAGTCGAACGGCTCCATGTCATTGCGATCAAAATAGGCCTCGGTGACCTCGGCGAAATACTCCATCTGATTGGTCATCGCATAGGCCTTGCTGGGCTTATCGACGAACTTCTCGCCCGTCCAACGCTTGACGGCGTCATAGGTCCCGGCCGCCTTGGCCTGCTGGAAGGCCCCGAGGATGTCCTTGTTCTGATAGCCTCCCGGGATGACCTGGTCGTGATAAGCATGGGCGAGCTCATGGAGGACGAGCACGGGCATCCGCCGGATCTCCGGCTCGAAGCGATCGATGTTCGTGAACTCAATCGCCTTGGCCAACGCGATCTCCCGCCCGACCTGCTTCACCCAAGCCAAGCCGCCGTGATACTCGGCGGTGGGCCTTCGATCAGGATAAGGCAGCGAGAAATACAGCGGCACCGAGCGAAGCCGCTCGACCGCCTTGGCCGGCAGGAGCCGCTCCACCTTCGCGAGCTGCGCATCCAGGATGATGACCGCCTTCTCGACGGCCGCAGCGTCCTTCGCGATCAGACGCTCGTCGACCCGCAGCGTCCAGCCGCGTATCTGCCGGACCTGACGGTCACGCCCGGCCATCTGCACGGCGGCCTTGCCCAGCGCATCGCCGACAAGGAAGTAGGTCTCCGCGTTACCGAACTCGTGATGGCCGTGGCCCGGATTAGGCGAGTCTTCCGGCTTCCGCACGAAGGTGCGCGTCGGGACGAACACGACGTTGTCCTTGAACTCAGGGTATTCCGCCACGTTCGCCTGGGCTTTGCGCAGAGCGGTCCATTCCTTCGGGGCGTCGACCCACGGGCCCGTGAGTTCACCCACGATGACCGGCAGCTTCGGGACGCCGAATTCCTTGCGGATATCGCGGATCAGATGGGCGAGGTTCTGCTCATACTCCGGCACGGCGGTCTTCGGATTCACGCCGTCGTTCCAACCCTGATACCAGACAAAGCCGGCGAGCTCGACCTCCGCGCCATCGTATGTCGGGAAATCCTTCTTCAGATTTGCCAGCGCCTCGCGGACCTCGGCGACCATCTTCACGTAATACGGACCGACCTCGCCGCCGGCGCTCGGCGGACGGAAATCGCGGTAGAGGCTCTTACCTCCCCAAGCGGCCTTGATGAGCAGGACCTGGTCTCGATAGGCCGCGCCGACCACGTGACCAAACTGGAATTCCGGGCCGAAGTGGTGTCTGCCGCCATACACCGCATAGCCGACCGACAATCCACCGGCCAGGAGAGGTTGCTTCTCTCGTTGATAGCGCACCCAGACGTCCTGACGCACGACCCACTTGCCATCCTTGTCGCGAAGGTGGGCGTAGCGTCCGGCCGCTCCCGGGCGGGCCATCACCTCGACCAAGGTGCCCTTCCCTTCGTTGTAATCACGCCCGGTGAGGTCGACGACCGCCTGGCCTTCCATGTTCGACTGACCCGCGAGGATGAAGACCTTCAACTTACGCGC
>JBDKIN010000145.1:0-10125 GCA_039797095.1 Verrucomicrobiota bacterium | reverse complement strand
CCCGTGCACCTCGTCGGCCATAGCATGGGCGGCAAGGCCGCGATGCGCCTCGTCATGGACCGGCCCGACCTCGTCGCCCGCCTCACCGTCGTGGACATCGCCCCGCGCGCCTATTCCGATCGCGTGCGCGTCGAGTTCGCCGCGATGAACGCCCTCGACCTCGCCTCGGTGAAGTCGCGCAAGGACGCCGAGGAGAAACTTACCGCCCAGGTACCCGAGTGGGGTATGCGTCAGTTCATCCTCACGAACCTCGGTCAGGACGCCGCAGGCCGCTGGGGCTGGACCGTGAACCGCGAGGCCCTCACGAACTCGCTGCCCGAGATCCTCGGCAATCCGTTGGCCGCGGGTGAGGTCTGGGACGGACCGACGCGTTTCCTGCGTGGCGGAAAGTCGAACTACGTCCGCGACGAAGACGTCGCGACGATCCGCGCGCACTTCCCGCAGGCGGACGTGGTCACGCTCCCGGAGAGCGGTCATAATCCGCACTTCGAAGCGCGGGCCGGATTCGTCGAAGCGACGCTCGCTTAGGCCGCCGACTTCACGCGGCGACGGCGCAGCAGGAGGAAGCCGCCGACCAAGGCGACCGCGAGGGCGAGCATCAGTCCGCCGCAGAGCAGCAGCATCCGTCGGCCGAGATGGCCGGTCGGCTCGTGGGCCTGGATCAGGGGAGATTCGTCGCCTGCGACCATCATCACCCAGCGGGCCTTCGCGCCGGGCTTGGTCTCGTCGACGAGCCACAGCAGCACCGTGTGAGGGCTTTCGTCGGGGAGACGGAGGATGAAATTGCGCGGCTCGGGCGTCCAGCGCCACTCCGCGCTTTCCAGTTGGTAAGACTTCGCGAGCTCTTCGGCCGTGTGCTGGAAAGGAGAGTCCGTCTCGAGTTTCGTGGCGGACGAGAAATCGGGTTCGCCCGTCGCTTCCTTGAGCGCGAAGCTGTCCTTCCCGGTCGAAACCGTGAAGAGCCCATCGACGGCCTTCGCCAGCTCCGCGCGTTCGCGGATATTGAAATTCCCTTCCAGGTCGGCGGTCACCTTGAGCGAGCAGGTGCCGTCGGCGTGCAGCGTCAGCCGGCTGAGGAGCACCTCGCCGTTATGGGCGGAGACGAACAAGGGGAGCACGAGGGCTCCCCAGGTCAGGACCAGCTGGCGCAGCGCGCGGATCACTGGCGGTTCCAGCGCAGCACGCGGCCGAACTGGTTCCACTCGGTCTCCAGGATGTTGCCGTCATTGTCGAAGGTGATGCCGTGGGGAGAGGTCACGACGCCTTCGCGCCAGTCGGCGGGCTTCACGCCGGGAGTGTTGGTCTCCTTCTTGATGCCCTTGGCTTTGTCCTCGGCGACGCGGTCGTTGGCGCCGAGCTCCGCGAGCATCTGGCCCTCCTTGTTCCACACGGAGACGCGGCCGGCGATCTCGGCGACGCACATCAGGTCGCCGTGGAAGGAGGCGGAGGAGGGATTACGCAGGCCCTTGTCGGCGATCATCCGCGGGTTGGTGCCGTCGAGGTCGACGTGGAACATGCGGTTGTTGCCGCGGTCGAGGCAGAGCAGGCGGGCCGGGCTGAAACGCGTGTCGACGAAGACCTTGTGGGTGTTGGCGAAGCCCTTGCCGGCCACGACCTGCGTGGGGCCGCCGAAGACGGACTTGAACTTGCCGTCGGCGCCGAAGACGAAGACCCAGCTCTTGCCGTAGCCGTCGACGATGTAGATGTCGCCGTTCGGGGCGACGTCGCAGCTGGTGAGCTTGAGGGCGTTCACGTTCTTGCCCTTCTTGTCCTTGGCGACGCCCTTGTCGGACGGGAAGGCGTCGGGCTTGATCTCCATCACGACGGTGCCGTCGAGCTTGGCCTTGAGGAAGCGCTGTTCGCCGAGGACCGCGCCATAGAGGAACTCGCCTTCGGCGGACTTGCGGATGACGAAGCCGTGGAGCGACATCGGCAGCGGGAGAGTCTTCAGGTATTTGCCATCCTTGCCGTAGACCTGGATGCCGGCGTCTTTCTCCTGGACGCTGACATAGATGAGGCCGGCCGAGTCGACGGCGATCTCGCCGTGGCTGTTGCCGATGGTCGCCTTGCCGGGAGGGGTGCCGAGGAAGTTCGGGACCAGCTGATACTTCACTTCGGCGGCGGAGGCGGAGAGGGCGGTCACGGCGAGCAGGGCGAGGATGCGGAGGGTGGGCATGGGATGTGAGAAGGGGTGGGGTAGGGGTAGGGGTAGGCTCGGCCGCTGGCAAACGGAATTCGGCAGGTCCGATTTCATAATCGGCATCGCTCTGGGATTGTCTCTCCTACCCCCACCCCTATCCCTACCCCTACCCTAAAACATGAAATCCCTCCGTCTCCTCGCGGCCTTCGCCGCCCTCGTCGTCTCGGCTTCGGCCGCCGAAGTTAAGCTCGAATCCGCCTTCAACGGCAAGGACCTGTCCGGCTGGAAGACCTCCGGCGCAGACGCTTTCTGGACCGCCGCCGACGGCGTCCTCACCGGTGTGAACGACCTCGCCTTCAAGGACTACAAGAAGGGCAACATGCTCTACACCGAGAAGTCCTACCAGGACGTCGTCATCGAGTGCGAATGCCGCTTCAGCGGCGAGATCGACAGCGGTATCATGGTCCGCAAGGACGCCGCCGGCAAGAAGGACATCCAGATGCAGATCGGCGTGTCCCGCTCCCTCAAGAAGGACATGACCTGCACTTTCTACGTCGGCAAGTACCCCGAAGCCGGCTGGGCCCCGAAGGTTCCGGCGCTCTGGAAGAACAACGACTGGAACAAGATCCGTTTCCAGGCCAAGGGCGACACCTACACCGTCTGGCTCAACGGCGAGCAGGTCGCGAACTACGTCGACGCTGGCTACCCTCAGGCCGCTCCGGTCGGCCTCCAAGTGCACGGCGGCGTGAAGATGAAGGTCGAATACCGCAACATCGCCATCGGCGAGATCAAGTAAGCCGAAGCGTCATTTCGGTCCGGAAGGGCGGGAGCAATCCCGCCCTTTTTCATTGGGGGACTCAGGCGGTCGTGCTTAATCAAGACCATGACTTCGCCGCTGCCCCGCCGTCGATTCCTGCGTCAGCTCGCCCTCGGCGTCGTGGTCGCGCCGTTCGTCGGCTGCGCTTCGCGCACGGCTGGCCTCGAGATCGGCGTCATCGCCGACCCGCAGTATGCGGACATCCCGGACCGCGGCACGCGCGCGTATCGCGCGTCGGTCGCCAAGCTCGGCGCCGCGGTCGGACATTTCAACGCCCGCCCGCTTGATTTCTGCGTCAACCTCGGCGACACCATCGACCGCGAGTGGCGGAGCTACGACGCGATCCTGGCGCCGCTCGCCGTATCGCGCCACCGCTGGGAGCATGTCCTCGGTAATCACGATTTCGCCTTGCTGGACGGGGAGAAAACGCAGGTCGATGCCCGGCTGGGCATCGCCGCGCGCTACCGTTTCTTCGATCGCCCCGGCTTCAGGTTCGTCGTCCTGGACACCGGCGCCGTGAGCACGTATGCGTCGCTCGCCGGCACCGAGGAGCGCCAAGAGGCCGTCGCGGAACTCGCCCGCGTCAAGGCGCGCAAGCTGCCGCAGGCGCAGGATTGGAACGGCGCGGTCGGGCCGAAGCAGCTCGCCTGGTTCGAGGGCGTCGCCGCGGACGCGTCGCGTCGCGGCCTCAAGGTCGTCGTCTTCGCGCATCATCCCGTGGCCCCCGCCGGCGCCTATGATGCCTGGGACGCGACCGAGATCCTCGCGGCCTTGGGCCGTCACCGGAACGTCGTCGCCTGGTTCAACGGCCATCACCACGCCGGCGGTTTCGCCCACGTCGAAGGGTTGCCTTGCGTGACTTTCCATGGCATGGTCGAGACCCCGGATCGCAACGCCTTCGCCACCGCCCGGTTCCTGGCGGACCGGGTGATCCTGGAGGGACACGGAAGAGAGCCTTCAAGAGAGCTAGTTTTCAGGTCTTAATGATTATCATCATTCGTTTAGATGATTTATTGATGTTATTCAGTCAATAGCAGGCCCGTCGGCGTATATAGGCGGAATCACCATATTTATTCGCAACCTCTCCGTCTTCCAACTGTCTCAAAGGCAACCCCCGACAGACCATGAAACTCCACCGCAACTGCGAAGGAAATCACCCCGACGTTCTCTCCGCCCTGAGTCGCCGCGACTTCATGCATATCGGCATGATCGGTACGCTCGGCCTGAGCCTCCCGAACATGCTCCGCCTCAAGGGCGCGGAGATCCCGGGCGTCGAGTCTTTCAACGCGATGGCGGACTCCGTCATTCACATCTATCTGCCCGGCGGCATGGCGCAGCACGAGTCCTGGGATCCGAAGCCGTTCGCTTCGCCTGACTACCGCGGCCCGTACACGCCGATCAAGACCTCGATCCCCGGCGAATACGTCGGCGAGAAGTTCGTCAACATCGCGAAGATCATGAACAAGCTGACCGTCGTCCGTTCGATGACGCACGGCGAGGCGGCCCACGAGCGCGGCACGCACAACATGTTCACCGGCTACCGGCCGAGCCCCGCGATCAAGTTCCCGAGCTACGGCTCCGTGATCTCGCACGAGCAAGGCTCGCGCAACAACCTGCCGCCTTACGTCGTCGTCCCGAGCCAGAGCATCCCGGAGCAGGGCACCGGCTACATGAGCAGCGCCTTCGGTCCGTTCGCGCTCGGCAGCGATCCGGCCGACAAGGGCTTCGCCGTCCGCGACCTCCTCGCCCCGAAGGACGTCACCACGCAGCGCTTCGACCGCCGTCGCAACATGCTGGCCGCCGTCGACGAGCATTTCCGCGCCACCGAGAAGTCCGACGCCATCGGCGCCATGGACAGCTTCCAGCAGGCCGCCTACGGCCTCGTCAGCAGCGCCAAGGCCCGCGAGGCCTTCGACCTCTCCAAGGAATCCGACAAGCTGCGCGACGAATACGGACGCAACACCGCCGGCCAGCGCTTCCTCCTCGCCCGCCGCCTCGTCGAGGCCGGCGTCCGCATGGTCTCCGTCACCTTCGGCGGCTGGGACCACCACTCGAACATCAAGGGCGCCTTCGACGGTCAGGCCCCGCAGTTCGACCAGGCTTTCGCCCGCCTCATCACCGACCTCCAGGACCGCGGCATGCTCAAGCGCACGCTCGTCCTCGTCAGCTCCGAGTTCGGCCGCACGCCGAAGATCAACGGCACCAACGGCCGCGACCACTGGCCGCGCGTCTTCTCCGTCGCCATGGCCGGCGGCGGCGTGAAGGAAGGCTACATCCACGGCGCCTCCGACGCCCTCGGCGGCGAACCCGACCGCGACGCGGTCGGCCCGGAAGACCTTGCCAAGACCATGTACCGCGTCCTCGGCATCAACGCCGAGAAGCGCATCATGTCCGAAGGCGGCCGTCCGATCGACATCGTCAACGGCGGTCGCGTGATGACCGACTGGCTGGCCTGACCTCGCGCTCGGTTCCCATCCGCGCGCCGGTCGGCGCCGCGGGCGGGCTGCGCCCCGCTTTATCGCTTTCATGAAGTTCCGCCTCCTTGCCGCGCTCCTGTTCGCCCCGCTCGCCGCGTGGGCGGCCTATCCCGAAATGACGTCGCTCAAGCCGCACGGCGGCCAGATCGGCGCCGACGTGCGGCTGACCATCGCCGGCGCCCGCCTCGATGACTTCGAGGACCTGATGTTCTACACGCCCGGCTTCAAGGTGAAGAGCGTGGAGAGCCGCGCCACGAACAAGGTCGAGCTCACCTTGGCCATCGACAAGTCCGTCCGCGCGGGCAACCACGTCATGCGCGTCCGCACGAAGTCCGGCGTCTCGCACATGCGCCAGTTCTTCGCGAGCCCCTTCCCGAACGTCGAAGAGAAGGAGCCCAACAGCGAGTTCGCCGGCGCCCAGGCCATCGCCCTCAACCAGACCGTCGAAGGCGTGGTGCTCTCCGAAGACGTCGACTACTACAGGCTGACGGTCAGGAAAGGCCAGCGCATCGGCGTCCAAGTCGACGGCCTGCGCCTCGCCACCATCCCGCAGGGCGCGATGGATCCGTACGTCGCGATCCTCGACAAGGACCGTTTCGAGAAGGCCGCCTCCGACGACACGATCCTGCACCGCCAGGACGGCTACTGCTCCTTCACCGCCGAATACGACGGCGACTACTACGTGATGGTGCGCGAGTCCTCCTACCGCGGCTCGGGCAATTCCTTCTACCGCCTGCACGTGGGCGACTTCCGCCGTCCGGACGCGATCTACCCGGCCGGCGGCAAGTTGGGCACGAAGGTCACCGTGCGCTTCCTCGAGCCCCGCGACTCCTTCGCCGAAGAAGTCACGCTCCCCGCCGAGGACGACGCCGAGTTCGTGCTCTATCCGAAGTCGCAGCCGCCCGCGCCCTCCGGCAATCTCTTCCGCCTCTCGACCGTCGACAACACCCTCGAAGCCGAACCGAACGAGTCGCTCGAGCAGGGCACCCTCGCCGTCGAAGCATCGGCCTACGCGCTCAACGGCATCATCGAGAAACCTGGCGACGTCGACTGCTTCCGCGTACCGCTCAAGAAGGGGCAGGTCTTCGAATGCCGCGCGCTCGCCCAGATCCTGGGTTCCCCTCTCGATCCGGTCGTCAACGTGTACACGCCCAAGGGCGCTTCCATCATCGGCAACGATGACGGCGGCGGCATGCGTCGCCTCGACTCCCGCTTCAAGTTCACCGCGGCGGTCGACGGTATCTACTCCGTGCGCGTCGCCGATCACCTCGAGCGAGGGGGCGCCAACTTCGTCTACCGCATCGAGATGGTCGCCTCGCAGCCGAGCCTCACCTTCGCTTCGCCGGACTACACCGTCAACGACACCAGCTACCGCCAGTTCATGGCCATCCCCAAGGGCGGCCGCATGGTGCTGCTGGAGAACTTCACCCGCAACGGCGTGGGCGGCGACTACCGCTTCGACCTCAAGGGATTGCCCGCCGGCGTGAAGCTGCTCGAAGAAGAAGCCCCCGGCAGCCTGCCCGGCGTGCCGCTCGTGCTCGAAGCCGCGGCCGACGCGCCCCACGGCGGCGCCATCGTCACCCCGCTGCTCCTGCCGAAGGATCCGGCCAACACGGTCGTCGGCCGGATGCGCCGCACCTACGACATCGTCCGCATCGGCAACGTCATCTACTACCAGGGCATCGAGGACCAGCTCCCCGTCGCCGTGGTCGACGAAGCCCCTTACTCGCTCGAGATCGAGACGCCGAAGACCCCGCTCGTGCGCAATGGCATCTTCAACCTGAAGGTCGTCGCCAAGCGCAAGGAAGGCTTCAAGGGCCCCATCCGCGTGTTCATGAGCTGGACGCCTCCGGGCGTCTCCTCGCTCGGCGAGAAGACCATCGCCGCCGACGCCACCGAGTGCGAGTTCCCGCTCAGTGCCAACGCCAACGTGGATACCAAGCCCTGGAAGTTCGTCGTCCAAGGCGAAGCCGACGCCGGCAAGGGCCGCGTGTACAACGCCTCGCCGTTCGCCGTGCTGACGACCGAGGCGCCCTACGTAGCCGCCAACGCCATCCCCCTCACGGCGATGGAGATCGGCACGCCCGGCCTGATGGCCACCAACTTCGAGGTCCAGCGTCCGTTCGAAGGCGAAGCCGTCGCCCAGCTCGTCGGCGCGCCTGACACGATCCGCATCGCGCCGATCAAGGTCACCAAGGACACGAAGGAACTCCGCTTCACCGTCGAGACGGATGAGAAGTCCCGCGTCGGCAAGGTCGCTAACATGTTCGTGCAGGTCGATATCCCGACCGGCCAGGGCTTCGCCACCCATCGCATCGCCCTTGGTTCCATCCTGCGCCTCGACGCGCCCCGCAAGGCCGCGCCCGCCCCGGTCGCCAAGGCCGCCGCCCCCGCCGCCGGCAAGCCGGCCGCCGCGCCCGCCGCCGCGCCCGCCCCGGTCGTCCTTTCCCGTCTCGAACAGCTCCGCCTCAAGAACGAAGCCCCTAAGAACTGATTCTTCCGCTCATGTCTTTCCGTCGTCTCCCGCTTCTCGCCTTCCTGGCCGCCGGCCTGACCTCCGCCGCCCCCGCCGCGCCCGTCGCCTTCGACGAGGTCCGCGCGATCTTCGAGGGCAAGTGCCTCGAGTGTCACAACCCGGACAAGACCAAGGGCAAGCTGCTCATGACCAGCCGCGAGGGTTTCCTCAAGGGCGGCGAAAGCGGCGCCGCGCTCATCGGCGTGGACGCGGAGAAGAGCGAACTCGTGAAGCGCCTCGTCCTCCCGAAGGACCACGACGACATCATGCCTCCGAAGGGCGGACCGCTGCCGGCCGCCGAGATCGACGTCATCCGCCGCTGGGTCGCCGAAGGCGCCGCCTGGCCCGCCGGCGTCGTCCTCGCCGCCAAGGACAAGGCCAAGGAAGACGCCAAGGCCGAGCTCGCGCAGAAGCTGACGACCCTCGAGAAGCTCGAGATCTTCCCGGAGTCCGTCACCCTCGAGACCAAGCGCGACTTCCACCGCATCGTCGTCTTCGCCACCTTCAAGGACGCCACCACCCGCGACGTGACCGCCTACGCCGACCTCAAAGTCGGTGACGCCAAGGTCGCCGCCTTCGACGGCTACTCCGTGCACGCCGTCGCCGACGCCGGCAGCACCGAGGTCGTCGCTTCCCTCGGCGGACGCACCGCCCGAATCCCGGTCGCCGTCAAGGAAGGACACAAGGATCGCGCCGTGTCGTTCCGTCAGGACGTCATGCCGGTCTTCCTCCGCTCCAACTGCAACAGCGGCGGCTGCCATGGCGCCGCCCGCGGCAAGGACGGCTTCCGTCTCTCCCTCTTCGGCATGGATCCCGACGGCGACTACGTCCGCCTGACGCGCGAGCTCATCGGCCGCCGCATCAACCTCGCCATCCCCGAGGAGAGCACGCTCGTCGAGAAGGCGATCGGCGCCGTCCCGCACTCCGGCAACAAGCTCTACGACGCCGACTCGCAGTATAACAAGACCATCCTCGAATGGATCGCCAACGGCGCCAAGGACGACGCCCCCGGCATCGCCAAGGTCACCGGCATCGAGGTCTTCCCCAAGCAGCTCGTGCTCGAAGGCAAGGACGCCACCCAGCAGATCACCGTCCGCGCCACCTATTCCGACGGCACCGACCGTGACGTGACCAAGCTCGCGCTGTTCATGTCGAACAACGACCCTGTGGCCAAGATCGACAAGGACGGCGTCGTGAAGTCCGGCGACCGCGGCGCGGCCTTCATGCTCGCGCGTTTCGACGTCTTCAGCGTGACCGCCCAGGCCATCGTCATCCCCAAGGGCCTCGTGTACGAGCGTCCGAAGGTCGCCGAGGTCAACTACATCGACAAGGCCGTCAACGAGCGCCTGCACCGCCTGCGCATCGTGCCCTCCGAGACCTGCACCGACGAGGAATTCATCCGTCGCGTCTACATCGACGTGGTCGGCCTCTACCCGAAGCCGGCCGAGCTGACCGCGTTCCTCGCGGACACGCGCCCCGACAAGCGCAAGCAGCTCGTCGAGGCCCTCCTCCAGCGCAAGGAGTTCACCGAACTCTGGGTGATGAAGTGGGCCGAGCTCCTCCAGATCCGCTCCGGCATCAACCAGGGCAACAACGCGCCGCCTTTTTATAAGAACGCGTTGCTCTACTACAACTGGCTCGCCGACGAGATCGGCAAGAACCGCCCGATCAACCAGATCGTCGTCGACCTCCTGTCCGCCAACGGCGGCACGGTGTCCGTCCCCGCGGTGAACTACTACCAGAGCGAGCTCGACCGACTCAAGCTGTCCGAGAACGTCGCCCAGGTGTTCATGGGCATGCGCATCCAGTGCGCCCAGTGCCACAACCATCCCTTCGACCGCTGGACGATGGACGATTACTACGGCTTCAAGGCCTTCTTCAGCCAGATCGGCCGCAAACAGACGGACGACCCGCAGGAAGTCATCGTTTACAACAGCAAGGGCGGCGAATCCCGCCACTTCCTGACCAACGCGGTCATGAAACCGAAGTTCCTCGGTGGCGAGACGCCGGAACTGAAGCCCGGCGAGGACCGCCGCAAGGTTTTGGCCGAATGGCTGGCATCCCCGCGCAATCCGTTCTTCGCGCGCAACATTTCGAACCTGATCTGGGCGCATTTCACGGGAACGGGCATCGTGGAGCCGGTGGATGACGTGCGCGTGAGCAATCCGCCGTCCAA
>JBDKIN010000144.1:0-3822 GCA_039797095.1 Verrucomicrobiota bacterium | reverse complement strand
CAAGGCGGAGAGCCGGCGGACGACTTCCGGGTGTTCGGCAGATACGTCCCGAGTCTCGCCAGGATCGGCGGTCAGGTCGTACAGCGCGAGCGGTTGGGTGGCCACCTTCTGGCCGTGGCGGCTGGCGATGGCGTCCATCGAGGAATCCTTGATGGGCAGGGGTTCGTAGGTGCCGAAGCCGGACGGCTTGCCGCCTTGGCCGGGTGCGCCACGATTCGTGAGGTAAGGGTGGGTGAAGTGCAGTTTCCATTTGCCCGCGCGGACCGCGTGGAATTCTTCGCCGGCGAAGTAGAACAAAGCCTCATGCGGCGCGGCCTCTGAGGTCCCCCGGAGGAGCGGCAAGGCGGAGCGGCCGTCGATCTTGAGCGTCGGTGCCTTGCCTCCGACGACTTCGACTAGCGTGGGCAGGAGGTCGATCGACATGAAAGGCGTTTCGCTGACGCGGCCGGCTGGCACCTTGTCGGGCCAGCGGACGATGAGCGGCGAGCGCATGCCGCCTTCGAAGCAGGTCAGCTTGCCTTCGCGGAAAATGCCGTTGGAGCCGGCGTGTTCGCCGTAGCTCGTCCAGGCTCCGTTGTCAGAGAAGAAGATCACCAGCGTGTTCCGGTCCAGTCCGGTCGCCTGCAGCTTGGCGAGGAGCGTGCCGATCGCGTCGTCCAGTTCTTCCACCACGTCTCCGTAAAGGCCACGGGCGGAGCGGCCCTTGAAGTTGTCCGAGGCGAAGATCGGCACGTGCGGCATCACGTGGGGCAGGTAGAGGAAGAAGGGCCGATCCTTGTGTCGCTCGATGAAGTCGATGCTTTTGGCCGTGAAGCGGGCCGTGAAAGTCGACTGGTCCGGGTCGAGTTCGGCGACTTTCTCGCCGTCGAGCAGGGGCAGCGCCGGCATCTCCGGCGCGAGCGTCGGATGGTATTTCGAGTTATCGTTGGAATAGGGCAGTCCGAAGAATTCGTCGAAGCCCTGGCGGGGCGCGGAAAGTTCCGGCACCGTGCCTAGGTGCCACTTCCCGAAGCAGGCCGTCGCATAGCCTCGGTCCCTGAGCATCTTCGGGAGCGTCCACTCGGAGGGATTGAGTCCGAAGCGGCTGGTGTGATTGAGCGCGCCCTGCATCCCGACGCGATTAGGATAGCATCCGGTCAGGAGCGCGGCACGGCTGGCCGTGCAGACCGCTTGGGCGACATAGAAATCCGTGAAGCGCGTCCCTTGCTTAGCCAGGTTGTCGAGGTGCGGCGTGCGGATGTCCTTGGCCCCGAAGCAGCCGAGGTCTCCGTAGCCGAGGTCATCGACCAGAATCAGGACGACGTTCGGGGGCCGTTCGGCGCCAAGGCACGCGACGGAAATAAGCAGCAAGGCCAGTCTGATCATAAGGGGTAGGGTGATTTTAGGTCGCGAGCGGTGTGGGATAAAGGAAATGGAGCATATTTAATACTTTACTTCATTACCAAAGATGTAATGTTAATCGAAACCTCCCTGCTGAATATGCGACACAACCTCCCCCTCATCGTTCTCCTCACTGCCTCCACCGCCCTCGCGACGGATGGGTATTTCGACCACGGCTACGGCGTGAAGGCCAAGGGCCTCGGCGGCGCGGGCGTGGCCTTCGCTCAGGACTCTTTGGTCGTGGCCACGAATCCGGCCGGCCTGGTCGACGTCGATGACAGCCATCAGGTCGGCCTGACCTGGTTCTCCCCCGATCGCAGCGTCACCGCCAACGGCAATACCTTCGACGGCAATGACGACGGCAGTTTCTACATCCCGGACTTCAGCTACAAGTCGACGCTCGCGAACGGCGTCGCCTTCGGCCTGGCCATCTTCGGTAACGGTGGAATGAACACAGGCTATCAGGCGCCGCTGTTCGAGACGCCGCAGCCTGGCAGCGCTTCCAATACTTCCATGGATCTTTCGCAGCTGTTCATCGCGCCGACCTGGTCCTGGCGCGTCGACGGCGGCCATGCTTTCGGCGTCTCCGCGATCCTGGCGGGCCAGCGTTTCAAGGCCACGGGTCTGGAAGATTTCGGCATCGCCAACTCCGGCTTCGATTCTTCGTTCGGCGGCGGCGCCCGCCTCGGCTGGACCTGGCAGGCCAGTCAGAACCTCAAGGTCGGCGCCACTTACCAGTCGCGCCTGTGGATGACCAAGTTCGACAAGTATGACGGCCTCTTCGCCGAGCGCGGTGGTTTCGACATTCCTTCCAATTATGCCGTCGGCTTCGCCTACAAGATCGACCCCTCCCTGACGTGGGCCTTCGACATCGAGCGCATCCACTACAGCGAAGTGAACTCGGTCGGCAATCCGGGCGCTCCCGTCGCCCCGCTTGGCGCCGCCAACGGGCCCGGCTTCGGCTGGAAGGACGTCACGGTCATCAAGACCGGCCTGGCCTATGAAGTCTCGCCGACGCTGACCGTGCGTCTCGGTTATAATCATACCACGCAGCCGATCGGCGCCTCGGAAGTCTACTTCAATCAGCTCGCTCCTGGCGTGGTCCGTCATCATGCCACCCTCGGCGCGACCTGGCAGGCGACCCCTTCGACCGAAGTCTCTTTCTTCTACGCCCACGCGTTCGACGAGACCGTCGCCGGCAGCTCGCCGTACCCGATCTCTTTCCGTATGGATCAGGACTCCGTGGGCTTCAGCCTCAACTGGAAGCACTGAGCGGACTCAGATCCGCTCGAGCTTGAGCGGGTACGTCTTACCGGACGCGAACTGCGCGACGACCAGCGAACCATCAGGATTCGCCAGGACGTCGTGCGGGTGCGTGAAGACGTCGGAAGTGTGCTTCATCGGCTGGAGCTTGCCGGCGGTGTCATACGCGGGCGCGGAGCCAGCGATATTGGAAACCACGCGTAGATTCCGGTCCAGGACCGAGAGGAAGCCTCGGCTGTTCCGGTCCTTGGGCCAGTTGTCGGCGAGGTGCGCGACGACGTAATGATCGCCGAAGCGACGGATCTGGCGCGGGTTGCCTCCGGGGAGGTCGGTCTGTCCGAGCTTCTTGCCGTCTAGGTCGAGACGTAGGAGATGCTGCTGGTCGCTCATCGCGATGAGCATCGTCTCCGCGCTGTCGATCTCCGGACGAGGATCGGTGTCGATCATGCCGCCGTGCGGTCCCCAGTGGACGATGCCGCCTTCCGGTCCGCCGAGGAGACGCTTGAACGTACCGTCGGCGGCGTAGTGCAGGAAGTAGTCCTTGCCGTAACCGTCGAGGACGTAGAACTCGCCGTCGGCCCGGTGCAGCGTCCACGAGGGACGGTAATCCGACTCCTTGGCGTATTTGCCCGTGCCGGCGGGGAGTCGCCATTCACCGAGCATCTCGCCCGCGAGGGAGAGCTTGGTGACCGTGTGGAGGTTGAGGTCGGTGATGAAGAGGGCTTCGGACTTCGGGGTGCGGACGAGCGAGAGTCCGTGCGCGCCCGGGAACTTCGGTCCAGTCCATTTATGCGCCAGCTTGCCGCGTTCGTCGTAGATGATGACGTTATTGGCGACGTGGTTGGTCAGTAGGACGATGTGACCGTCGGCCGTGCGGGCGAGGCCGTGGCAGTCATTGACCGGCGTCCGCGCGTCGAGCACGCCCCAGCCCGGGACGACCCGATGCCTGAAGTCGCCTTGGCCGAGCACCTCAGGTGAGGACGCTTGGGCGAAGGCCCGACCGACCGCGCCATACCAAGCCCCGGCGAGCAGGGCCTTCTTGAGCAGGGCGCGGCGGGTGAGCGTCACGGCTTACTTCTTCAGGACGCGCAGGCGGTGGTTTTCAGAATCACCGACGAAGACGGAGCCGTCCGCGTCGACCCAGATGCCGTGCGGGCGCGCGAGGCCGCACTTCAGCGG
>JBDKIN010000143.1:0-7808 GCA_039797095.1 Verrucomicrobiota bacterium | reverse complement strand
CGGCTCGCGAAGCCGCGGTTCTTCAGGAAATAAGTCAGCTTGCCGAGGATCGGCTCGTCGGTGCGCAGGCGGAGGTAATCGATGCCGAAGCGGCTGAGCTCGGCCTGCCAGCCGGAGGAATCGACCTGCCGACGTCCGCCGAAACCGACGAAACCGCGTCCGGACTCGGCTTCGACGCCGCGGATGAGGCCGGCGCCACGCAGGCCCTTCTCGGCCGGATCCTCGAGATGCAGGACGACGCAGTCATGTCGCTGGGCCAGCACCTGCAGCGCCGCGATGGCGTCCGGGTCATGCAGGTCGCTCAGGACGATGACCGTCGTCCGCTTCGCCAAGGACGGAGCCAGCTCACGGGCGCGCACGGCGAGCGAGGTCTTCTCAGTGAAGTCATGCTGTCGCAGCTGATGAGACCATTCCATGACGATATTGCGCGAGAGGGTCGGACGGACATGCAGCTCGCGGGCTCCGCAACCGAGCAGGCCGACGGGCGTCACCGACGACTGCGCGGCGAGGCCGATGCCGGTCGCGATGCGCACGGCCCAGGCATACTTGCTCAGGGGCTGCGACGTGACGCACATCGACGCGGAGGTATCGAGCAGGAGGTAGAGCGGGATCTGCTTGGTCTCGCGGAACTCCTTGACGTAGAGCCTGCCCAGGCGCGCGGAGACCTTCCAGTCGATGAACTTGACGGCGTCGCCGGCGACATAAGGACGCGACTGGACGAACTCCAGGCCGGCGCCGTGGAACACGGAATCACGCTGACCGAAATCCAGGCTGTTCGCGAGGCGCCGGACGGCGACTTCGAACTGCCGGCTGTCGACCGGATCGTGAGGTAATGTCCGCGGACGAAGCATGCGTTCAGCCCAAGCCGGCGAGGATTCCTTCCAGCACCTTGGCGCCGGTCTGGCCGGCGGCCGCGGCTTCATAGCTCACGCGGATACGGTGCAGGACGACGTCCTCGGCGAGCTCGAACAGATCCTCCGGAGTCACGTAATCCCGGCCACGGATGACCGCGCGGGCGCGCGCGGCGTTGACGAGGGCCAGGCCGGCGCGCGGGCTGCAACCGAAGTCCAGGTCCTTGGATTCGCGCGTACGGCGGACGAGTTCGACGGAGTGGCGGAGGAAGACTTCGCTCACGTGGACGCCTTGGACGGCTTCCATCGCGGCGACGAGGTCGGCCTTGGTGCCCACCGGCGAATCATCGATCATGTCGAAGGCCGTCTTCGGGACCGCCCCGCCCTCTTCCTTGCGCAGGCCCATGCCCAGCTGGCGCTGGAGGATGTCCTGTTCCTCGTCGCGACCCGGATAGCCCAGGCGATGAAGGAGCATGAAACGGTCGAGCTGGGCCTCGGGCAGTTCGAAGGTGCCGGACTGCTCGACGGGATTCTGCGTCGCGATGACGAGGAACGGCGTCGGCAGGCGCATCGTCTGGCCGCCAAGGGTGACCTTGCGCTCCTGCATGGCCTCGAGCATCGCGCCCTGCACCTTCGGCGCGGCGCGGTTGATCTCGTCCGCGAGGAGCAGGTTCGTGAAGACCGGGCCGCGGTGGATGCGGAAGTCGCCGGTCTTCTGGTCGACGACTTCCGAGCCGACGATGTCGGACGGCAGCATGTCGACCGTGAACTGGATGCGACGGAAGTCCAAGGCGATGGCCTTCGCGACGGTGTTCACGAGGAGGGTCTTCGCCAGGCCGGGCATGCCCTGCAGGAGCAGGTGGCCGCCGGTGAGGAGCGCGATCATGACGCGCTCGACGACGACGTCCTGGCCGACGACGACCTTGCCGACGCGCGTGCGGACGTCGGCGACGAACTGATGGGCAGACTGCACGGCCGCGGGATTAGGATGGTTGCTCATTGCTTAAGGGGGTGGGATAGGGGTCGGGATGGTTGTTAAGTCCTCAGCGGAGTTGGCGGAGCCATTTCTCGGCGACGGTCTTGAGATCGGCTTCGGAGAGCGTGCTCGCGCCACCGAAGCAACCGGTCTGGACGCGTTCGATGTCCGCCTTGAGTTCGGCTTGCTGGGCGGAGCTGAACTTCACCAGCGGGCTGGCAGCCAGTTTGCGGAGCAAGGCCACGACCGCGAAGCCGTCGATGGCGGCGGGCAGTCTGAAGACATCGCGGGCGCGCGGCGGGCGCGGCCCAGTATTACGAGGACGGAAGACGAACCACCCGACGAAAGCGGCGGCGACGGCGAGACCGACATAGAGGTAGGTCAGGTCATCCTCGGCTACCGGCGGGACGTAGCCCGCCCCGGCCGCGACCTTGACCCGGTCGAGGAGGACGGAGTTCTTCGTCAGCACCACGGGATCGATGTCCTGATAGGTCCGCCAGACGGTGGTCGCGTTCGCGGCCTTGATCGTCGGGAACGGCAGGTCGGTCGCCTTGTCGGCGGCGCGGATGGCGTCACCGTCGAGCGTCACCGACCAGCGTCGCTCCGTGCGCGGCGCGACCTGATCGCCCCAGGTGTTGAGTTCCTTGACCATCAGCGGGTCGATGGCCGTGACCTGACGCACCTTGGCCAGGGCGGCCAACGGGGCGAGGTCCAGGAGGTCGTCCAGTTCGGGCACGGTACCGGAGGCAGTCGCGGCGACTTCGAGGCTCAGGGAGCCGTTGATGGCGAACTGGCGCGTATCAAGCGTCTGCGTGACCTCGATCTTATAGGCCGGACGCGGGCTGGCCTTACCCCCGGCGACCTTGAGCAGGGTCTCCGCGGAAGTCGCGGGGACGGTCACGGGGCCGCTCAGGTCGATGAAGCGAAGCTCCATCTGCACCGGCGGGATCTTGTCGACGCTGGCGTCCTTCGCCCGCACGAGCACGTAGGCGAGCGTCGTCTCCTCCCAGCCCGGCCGGGCGGCCGGACGCGGCTTCACGTCGGGCGCGGCGAAGGTGATCGAACGGATCTCGAAGAAGGGCGAGAGGCATTCGGTGAGCTTCTTCTCGAACTCATCGCGCGGACCCTGCGCCTCGGCGGACCGCAGGGCCTGCGGACCGCGGCGCTTCGTGGCGGCGGCGGTCGCCGCCGCGTCGTTGCTCAGGTATTGTCCGAAACGGGCGACCCGGCCCATGGCTTCGGTGTGCATGACGCTGACGATGATGCCGAAGTCCTGCCCTACCCCGACCGTGTTCGGCCCGTCGACGCGGGCCTGGACGCGGATCTCGCCGAGGAGCTCGTCGAGGTAGTCCGCGCGCTTCTTGAGTCCGAGCGAGAACGGGTCATCCTTCGTGACCACGAGCGTGGCGGCGAGGTAGCGATACTTGAGGTCCTCGTGCAGCGGGTTGTTCTGGTCGTTGAGGCGGGTGTTGAGCGTCTTCGCCAGCTGACCCATGTGCGTGCCGGCGAGCCGGCCCGGCAGCGCCTGGATGGCGGCGCGGATGCGGCCGAGGGCCGCGCGGTTGAGCGGCTTGCCGAGATTGACCTGTCCGTTGCCTCCGACCCCGAGCACGGCGTTGAACCAGCTCAGGTAAGGGTCGATGGATTGCTCGTTAGGCTGCAGGCGGACGACCTGACGACCGTAGGCATCGGCGGCGCGCTGGAAGTAATCCTGCGAACGCAGCGTCTTCTCCTTGGCGGCGACAAGGCGCTTGGCGGGCTCAATCGGAGCGAGGTCCTGGAAGTTTTCGAAATCAGCCCAGTCATTCAAGACCACGGCGCCCAGCAGCAGCGCCTTGTAGGCGTCTGGGCGGTCGGCCTGCCATCCGTCGATCAGTTTCAGCAGCGACGCATAGCCGTCCGCGGCCATGGCATAAGTCTGGGCCTCGTTGCGGCGGGTCAGTCCGCTGCGCTGGACATCGGCGCGGCGCCAGCGGTCGCCGAGATTGGCATGCATCTTCTGGGCGAGCAGGAAGAAGACCTGCTCGTCCATCTGGGCGGTCGGACCGAACACGCGCTCGATGTGCGTGTCGCGATAGGCCTCGGCGTTGCTGTAGGCCAGGTCGAAGGCGTTGACGACCTTGCCCTGGTCGCGCGGCGCGACGCCGGCCTGCCGGAAGAGCGCCATCATGCGGGCGAGGCTGTCGATATTCCGCTCCATCATCACCGGGGTCACGGGGATGCGGGCGTCCTCGGGCAGGCCATAGCGGGCGCGCAGTTCCGCCGGCAACTGGGGATTATGGGCCTGGCCCCAGGCGAGCAGGAAATCCTCGGCCAAGGCCACGCCCGCGGCCGGATGACGACGCGCGAGCTCGGTGATGCGATCCGCGGCGAGTTCGAAATTCGCGCTGACGATGACCGCCCGGGCGAGGGTCGCGTCGAAGCGGGCGCGCAGGTCGGGCGCCAAGGCCGCGAGCCACTTGCCGGCGGGCGCCAGCTGGAGCATCTCCTCGGGGTCGATATCGTTCGCGCCATTGCGGCTGTTGGTACGACGGACGCCGCCGGACTGACGGCCGAACGACTGCTCGACCTCGGTCATCCAGGATTCCGCCATCAGGCCGAGCACCTGTCGCCAGTCGCCCCCGGCGTCGTCGACATGGTCGGCGATGAGGTTGGCCAGCACCGTCTGGGCGCGGAGATTATCCATCCGTTGGGCGGCGGGCGCGCCGCCTTCGTTCTGGATCTTACGCGAGAGACCGCCGACGACCTTGAGGGCGGCGTCGGGTTGCGATTTCATGAGTTCGGCGAAGGTGCCGCCGAGCACGGCCGGCGAGACCTGCGTGAGGACGCGGAGCATCTCACCCGCGGCCTTGCTGCGTTCCCAGTCGCTGGTCTTCTTCTCCGAACGGAGGATCGCGACGTTGTCGCTCCAGATCCGCGAGATCTGGTCGCGCTGGGCGATCTCGGTGGCCTGTTCCGCCGCCAGGAAGGCGACGATCTCCTGCCGGAGCCCCTCGTCGGCGACCTGGTCCAGATCGGCGCCGGCGGGCAGATACTGGCGGGCGAGGTCACGGAAACCGCCGGCGAGCAGGACGCGACCGGCCGCGAGGCGGCGGGCGGGATCCTTACCGCCGAGTTTCTCGGTGCCGCGCGTCAGACGCTCGGCGACCCAGAAGCTTTCATTGGGCGCGACGATCTGGCCGAGCATCTGGCCGAGCTTGCGGAGTTCGAGATCGGTCAGGTCGCCGGGGCCGGCGTCGGCGAGGGCGAAGACATCCTCGAGCCGCACGCCGCTCTTCGGGCGCTCGGCGAGGTCGTTGAGCATCTTATCGTAGATGCCACGGCCGAGTTCGGGCGGCAGCGCGGCGAGCTCCGCGCGGACCTGCGCCCAATCGCCGAGGCGGAAGGCCGAGAGGAAGCGGGCGTCGGCGCCGGCACGGGCGTCGGGCCGCGCCGACTTCTCCATCGCCGCGAAGACCTCGCTGAGGTCGCGCGAGTAACGATGGCGCAGCAGGCGTTCGTATTGCTGCTGCGTCTTGGCGTCGAGCGGCGCGGCCTGCTGGGCGGGCAGCGTCGCCACGCACGCGAGCGCGGCGCAGAGGAACGGACGGAGGAGTCTCATGGGGATACGTGGAAAGGATTCAGGAACCATTGTCGGGGATTTTGCGGGCTTCTTCGAAGACCTTGCGGTCGTCCGCCTTGGCGGGCTTGCCCTTCGGTTCGGGACCGGCGAGGAGCGCGGCGGCGGCCTTGGCCTTCTTCGGCCCGGGCTTGCCGGCGGCCTCGACCTGCAGGGCGGCTTCGAGATTCTCCTGCTTGCCGGCGCCGATGCCGGTGACGCCCTCGACGGGCTTGATGCCACCGGCGGCGGGCTTCACGCCTTCGGGGGGCTTCACTCCCTTGACGCCGGCGAGACCCTTGGCGGGCGGGGGCGGCGGCGTGGCCTTCGTCCCGGCGCCCTTGACGGACTCCGGAGGCTTCAGGCCCTTGACGGCTTCGACTCCCTTCGGAGCGGGCGGCGGAGGGGTGCCTTTCGTGCCGGCGCCTTTGACGCCTTCGGGCGGCTTCACGCCTTCGGTGCCGACGAGTCCTTTGGTCGGAGGCGGCGGAGGCGGCGTCTTCGCTTCGGCTGCTTCCACGGGCTTGGCGGTGGCCGTGACGGAGGCGGGCGGCGGAGCCTGCTTCACGGGCTTGGCGCCGCCGGGAGTTTTGACGCCGTCGACTTTCTCGACGCCATCGACGGTGGTCGGCGCGACGTTCTTGGCGGCGGGATCGATCTCCTTCACCTTGCCGGAGCCTTCCTGGCGGACGCCGCGCACGCCTTCGACGGCGGCCGGAGCCGGAGCTTCCTGGGCGAAGGCGGGGGCGCCGCAGAGACAGAGCAGGAGGAACGTCTTCATAGGGATTGCTGGCCAAGGGAGCGGGCGAACTCGGCTTCGACGCGCCGCTCGTAATCGGCGAGGGCGGCGGGATCCTGGTGCTCGGCGAGATAACGGAACACCTGGCGGGTCCGTTCGGCGTAAGGACGCCACTCTTCCTCGGTCGCGCCGTTGGCCTTCAGGAGGGAAGTCGCGTAGAAGTAGGCTTTGCCCAAGGTCTCGCGGACCGCGCGCGTGGTCGCGCCGTCCTCGCCGTCGACCGCGGCGGATTCTTTCAGCAGCTGGGACAGGTCGGCGATCGCGCCGGCGACGTCGAGCATCTCGACCTTCGCCTTGGCCTTCGCCAGCCGGATCTGATGACGCACCGTCGCGCGTTCGTTGGGCGGCAGTTCCCCGGCGAGCTTATCATACTCCTCGACGATGGCGGGCCAGTCCGGCTCCTTGGCGCGCTCGAGTTCGCGGATACGCGTGAGATGATCCCGGGCCTGCTCGCGGGCCAGCTGGGCCTGGCCTTCGTTGAAGTGATAGTACACCACTCCGACGGGGAACAGCAGCCAGAGCAGCGTGAAGAACTTCCTCATCGGACGCCGCCCTCCCCGGCCGCTTCATCACGGTGGACGACCTTCCAACCCGTCCCGAAGTATTGCAGCGCCACCGGCAGCAGCGCGAGCAGCGCCGAACCCAGCAGCATCGCCAGCACCGCGAGCTGCGCGAGATCGAGGCCGGATTTCGCCGGCGGCGTCCGCCGGACAAGGTCACCCAAGGCGTCGGTCGGCAGATGCTTCTCGTTCACGTCGTGATAAGTACCGCGCAAGGCGCGCGCCACGTTGGCCAGCACTTCGGCGTCCTGGCGCGACTGGTGACCGGCGATGAAGGTGCCTTTGCGCGGATCGCCGACGCCGAGGACGAGCACGTCTTTGACGGATTTCGGCCGCGGCAGGATGGGCTGCAGCGGGATGGTGTCGCCGTCGGTGAAGATGACCAGGCGGACCGTCTTCTCGGGCAACGGGGCGACTACCTTGACCGCGGCGTTGATCGCCGCGCCGAGGTCGGTCGAACCGGGCTTCATCACGTATTGGACCGGCAGGCCGTCGAAGACATTGCGCACGAGCTCCGGGTCGCGCGCGTCCATGACTACGGAGCGCGCCTCGGTGTAGAAACCGACGACGCCGTAACGGAGGTCGCCGCCTACGCGCATGAGCACGGCTTCGACTTCCTCGCGCATACGCTGCTGACGCGTGGCCTTCCCTTCCGGTCCCGCGTCCTTGAGGTACATGCTCGGCGAAAGGTCGGCGACGAAGACCAGCCGGGTCGGCTCCGCGGTTTCGGCCGGCTTGCCGTCCTTGGCCGCCTGATGCAGCTGCCACGTTACGGCCAGACCCCAGGCGAAAGCGGCGAGCGACAGGCAGCGCAAGAAAGGCGCGACTACCGTCCACCCCCTCGCCCTCCCCTCCGGCCCGAACGCCAGCCGGGCGGCGACCCGCACCCGACGGGCATGCAAAGCCTCCGCCAAAGCGGAGAGCAGCAACACCAGGAGGGCGGCGTAAACGGGGTTCATGGGGGCGGCGGGGTGGCCGTCTAGAGGGAAATAAGCCCGCCCGCCGAAGCGTGGCAAACCGCAAT
>JBDKIN010000142.1:0-5000 GCA_039797095.1 Verrucomicrobiota bacterium | reverse complement strand
TATTTCTCCTTCAGCGCGCACCACCTCATCCCGCGCAAGGCCGACCTGCGCGTCCAGTTCGCCGCGGCCATCCCGCGCGAACGTATCCTCGTCGAGACGGACGCGCCCGCGCTCTGCCCCGCGCCGGAATTCCGCCTGCGCGAACTCGCGCCGGACGCGGCCGGCACGGAGCAGAATCATCCGTCGAACCTCGTGCGGAACAACGCCGAGCTCGCCCGGACCATGGGCGTCACGCCCGAGGAATCCGCCACGCTCACCTCCGCGAACTTCGCGCGCCTATTCGGGGCGTGAGAGCAACAGGCGCAATGCCTCGCCCGCGGCCGCCAGGCCGAACGCGCCGGCCACGTGGGCGGCCGTGCCGTAGCCCCACTCGCAGTTCGGACGTAGGTCTTCGCCTTCGGGGATCTCGCCGCCCGGCAGGCCTTCGCAGTCCGTCGGCTGCGTGAACGGTTCGTCGGACCAAACGCAGGAGACGCCGAAGGGCGTCTTGCCGCGGGGGAAGTCGAAGTTCTGGCGCAGGCGCTTGCGCACGAGCATCATCAGCGGATCGTCACGCGAGTCGCGGAGGTCGGTGATCTTGAGCCGCGTGCCGTCGAGGCGCCCCGCGCAGCCGCCGACCGTCACCACCGGCAGCTTACGGTTCACCGCTTCGGCGATCAGGCCGCACTTCGGCGAGAGCGCGTCCATCGCGTCGACGACCACGCCGTCGAAATCCGCGAGCACCTCGTGCGGGTTGAAGCGAGAGAGGAAGCGTTGGTGGAGCGTCGTGCGGAGCGCGGGATGGATCGCGCGGGCGCGCTCGGCGACCGCTTCCGTCTTCGGGCGGCCTTCGTTCCCGGCGACCGCATGCAGCTGGCGGTTCGTGTTCGAGACGCAGACCGCGTCGCCGTCGACGAGGGAGAGGTGGCCCACGCCGGAGCGCGCGAGGGCTTCGACGGTCCAGGAGCCCACGCCGCCGAGTCCGACGACGAGGAAGGACGAGCGGGCCAGGCGCTCCATGCCGGCGCGCCCGTAGAGGCGGCCGATGCCGGCGAAGCGTTGGAGATGGGCCGCGTCCATGCGCCCAATCAAGCGAGGAAGCGGCCGCACTCCAAGGCGGAAGCGTCGCCGGGTCCGGGCTTGCTGGGAAACGGCGGCCGGGCATCGTCGTCGTCGATGTCCGTGAGCCCCGCCGCCAAGCCCCTTCATCCGCCCGCGGAGTCTCGTCTGCGGGCCGGCCTCAAGATCGGCGTGATCGGCCTAGGCCTTGGCCTCCTCGGCACCTCTCTCTTCATCATCCCGCAACAGATGCCGGCCAATGCCGTGCTCAAGGTCTTCGCCGAAGCCCGGACCGGTCTGCTGACGGAGCGCTTCGAAAGGGAGGCCTGGCCGGCGGACGCCGAGCTCACGGCCGCCCTCGGGCCCGAGCGGGCGCGGCGCCTCCGCGTGATCATCACCGAATGCCCTGTCGCGGGGACCTGGCGGTTTGCCGGCGCCAAGGCCGCGGGCTCGCCCGCGATCATCTTCACGCCCGCTGAGCCGGGACAGGCTTACGAACGCTGCCTGCGGCTCGTGGACACGTGGATCGACGACGGCGATCCGGCGGCCGGCGATTTCGTCGTCGGACCGGATTACGCGCGCCTCCGCCTCAGCGCTGAGTGATCGCTTCGGCCCGCTGGCGCAGGTCGGCGTCGAACAGCGCGTCGATGAGCGCGTCGAGATCCCCCTCGAGCACCTGCTCGATGCCGTGGACCGTGAGGTCGATGCGGTGGTCCGTGATGCGGTTCTGCGGGAAGTTATAGGTGCGGATGCGCTCGGAGCGGTCGCCGGAGCCCACCTGCGTCTTGCGGTCCTGGGCGCGCGCCTCGCGTTCCTTGGCGCGGGTCAGGTCGAGGAGGCGGGAGCGGAGGACGCGCAGGGCCTTCTGGCGGTTGCGCAGCTGCGAGCGTTCGTCGGCGCAGTAGACCATCAGCCCCGTCGGCTTGTGGATGATCTGCACCGCTGACTCCGTCTTGTTGACGTGCTGGCCGCCGGCGCCGCTCGCGCGGGCCACGGACATGTCGAGGTCTTCCGGCTTCAGCACCACCTCGGCCTCTTCGGCTTCGGGGAGGACCGCGACCGTGGCGGCCGAAGTATGCACGCGGCCCGAGGCTTCGGTGGCGGGCACGCGCTGGACGCGGTGCACGCCGGCCTCGTGGCGCAGGTGGGCCATCGCGCCTTCGCCTTCGACGAGCAGGACCGCGTCGCGGACCCCGCCCAGGTCGGAGGGCGAAAGGGACATCAGTTCGTGCTTCCAGCCGCGCTTCTCGGCGAAGCGGGTGTAGGCCCGCAGGAGCTCGGCGGCGAAGAGGGAGGCCTCCTCGCCCCCCGTGCCGGCTCGGATTTCTACAAGAGCATTACGAGAATCATCCGGATCGGGCGGGATGATGGACCGGATCAGCTGTTCACGGGCCGTTTCGACGGCCGGGGCGAGGCGGGCGACCTCCTCGGCCGCCATCGCGCGGAGTTCCGGATCGGACTCGGCGCCCATCGTCCGGGCGTCCGCGAGCTCCTTTTCCAGGCCCGCCAGCACGTCGTCGGCCTTGACCGCCTTGGACGTGAAGCGGAGTTCGGCGCCGAGGGCGGCCGCCCGGCGGTTGTCGGCGAACGTCGCCGGGTCGGCGAGCAGCCCCTCGAGCTCGGCCAGGCGGCGGCGGAAGCCGGTCAGGTCGGGGCGGAGGGGGTCGGCGGACATCGGAGAAGAGGGTTAATCGGGCTTGGACAGAAGTCGTCCGTTCGTTATTCAATGGAGTGCGGCAGGCTCCCCTCCGCAAGCCCGACCTTCATCCCTTTTCCGACCGATATGCAGCCCAAGGAACCCGCGCTCCGCGGCACCCACGTCGTCACCTGCGTGTGGGACTTCGATAAGACCCTCTGTCCCGGGTACATGCAGACCCCGCTTTTCAAGGCTTTCGGCGTCGATGAGGAACAGTTCTGGAAGGAGACCAACCAGCTGCCAGCCCTCTACGCGCGCAAAGGCATCCGCACGCCCAAGGATTCCGTCTACCTCAACCACCTGCTCAGTTACGTGAAGTCCGGCCTCATGAAGGGCCTGACCAACCGCCGCCTCCGCGAGCTCGGCGCCGAGATCGAACTCTGCCCGGGCCTGCCGCAGTTCTTCCCCGCCCTCAAGGAGCACGTCCGTGAGCTCGGCCGGAAGCACAACGTCGAGGTCGTCCTCGAGCATTACGTCATCAGCACCGGTCTCGCCGAGATGATCCGCGGCACCTCGCTCGCCGAGCATTGCGACGGCATCTACGGCTGCGAGTTCCTCGAGCACCCGTTGCCCCCGCACTTCACCAAGCAGGACGAGCTCTCGCTGGACCTGCCGACCGAGATCACCCAGGTCGCGGCGATGGTCGACAACACCATCAAGACCCGCTTCCTCTTCGAGATCAACAAGGGCTCGAACAAGAACGCCGAGATCGACGTCAACGCCGTCGTCCGTCCCGAAGACCGCCGCGTGCCCTTCGAGAACATGATCTACGTCGCCGACGGCCCCAGCGACGTCCCCGTCTTCTCGCTCCTGCGCAAGAACGGCGGCAAGGCCTTCGCCGTCTACGTGCCCGAGAGCGAAGCCGAGTTCGCGCAGAACGACGCCCTCCTGCAGGCCGGCCGCGTGCATGGCTACGGCCCGTGCGACTATTCCGCCGCCTCCTTCACCCCGAAGTGGATCCGCCACGCCCTCGCCGGCATGGTCGAGCGCCTCGCCCAGGAACGCGCCCGCGCCCTTGCCGCGCGCGTCACCCGTCCGCCCCGCCACATCCACGCCGATCCGCTGCCGCCCGGCGCCGCGGACGCCGCTTCGCAGGGCACCCTTTTCGGCGAATAATCATGCCCGCTCCTGCCCGCAAACGTTCCGCCACGCTCGCCCGACCGGCCAGCGAGAGCCGACCGATCCTCGCCGCCGTGCTCGCGCTCGGCGCCGCCTACCTGCTCGTGGCGATGCTCTTCAAGGGCGCCGCCGACCAGAACCTCCTCCCGCAGTGGCTCGAGCAGACCTTCGGCCTGCCGGCCGCCTCCGACGTGACCCTGACCGACAACCCGTGCGGCGCCTTCGGCGCCACGCTCGCGGTGGTCGTCTTCGCCCTGTTCGGCTACGCCGCCTTCCTCATCCCGTTCTTCCTCTTCGCCGCGGCGTGGTTCGCGCTCAACCAGCGCGCCCATACCCTCTGGCCGGTCAAGGTCACGCTGATGGCGCTCTGCGTCATCCTCTTCGCGCCCATCCTGACGCTCTGGCTCGGCACCGCACGTGACGTCGCCATCGCCTTCGATCCGCGCGGACCCGGCGGCGTGCTCGGCGAGACGCTCGACGGCGCGGTCTTCCGTCCGATCCTCGGCGACTACGGCACCTGGATCCTCGTCTTCCCTTACGGCTTCTGCCTCCTTGGCGCGCTCGCCGACGACCCCAAGGCCACGCTGTCCTCCTGGATCGCCGAGATGCGCGACGCCTTCGGGGCGTGGAACGCCGAACGCAAGGCCGCCGCCCTCAAGGCCGCCGAAGAACAGCGCCGCCGCGACCAGGCCGCCGCCGAGCTCCGCCGCAAGCAGCAGGAAGTCGTCGGCGCCGTGATGTCCGTCCCGCAGCCGAAGGAGACCGCCAAGCCGGTCTCGAAGTCCGTCCTCGTCGAAGTCGACACGCCGCACGAAGGACCCGCTGAGGACGAAGACGTCGGCCCTGACCTCGTCCAGCCGGACAACGTGAGCATCTCGCCCGCCGAGACGCCCCAGCCCGAGAAGGCCAAGGCGAAGAAGGACGAGAAGGAAGAGGAAGAAGAGGAGGACGAAGAAGAGGTCCCCGAAGCCAAGCCGCCGCGCAAGGCCCCCGAGCCGCTCGGCCCCAACGCCGGCAAGGTGCTCGTCGTCCAGCCCGACAAGATCGAGAAGGCCCGCGCCAGCCAGGTCGTCAAGAAGCGCGGCGACTACGTCTTCCCCGAGATCCGGATGCTCAACGAGCCGTCCGCGAACTCGAAGCTCGAGCC
>JBDKIN010000141.1:0-11464 GCA_039797095.1 Verrucomicrobiota bacterium | reverse complement strand
CGCGCCGACGGCAAGCCGCACGACTCCGCCATCACCTACGTCACCGACCGTCCCGGCCATGACCTGCGCTACGCGATCGACGCCCGACGCGCCCGCGCCGAACTCGGCTGGGCTCCGCAGGAGGATTTCCAGAGCGGCTTCCGCAAGACCGTCCACTGGTATCTCGATAACCCCGCGTGGATCCAAGGCATCCTCGACGGCTCCTACCGCCTCGAGCGGCTCGGCAAAATCTGACCCTCATGAAAGGCATCATCCTCGCCGGCGGCTCCGGCACCCGACTGCACCCTCTGACCCAGGTCATGAGCAAGCAGCTCCTGCCGGTCTACGACAAGCCGATGATCTATTATCCGCTCTCCGTGCTCATGCTCGCGGGCATCCGGGAGATCCTGATCATCTCGACCCCGCAGGACCTTCCGCGTTTCCGCGAGGTGCTCGGCGACGGCTCGCGCCTCGGCTGCCGCTTCGATTACGTCGAGCAGGCCGTCCCTAACGGACTCGCCCAAGCCTTCGTGCTGGGCGAGAAGTTCATCGGCTCGGACGACGTCTGTCTCGTCCTCGGCGACAATATCTTCTACTCCGCCGGCTTCGGCGACCTGCTCAAGGCCTGCCGTAATCCGCAGGGCGGCATCGTCTTCGCCTATCACGTCACCGACCCCGAGCGCTTCGGCGTCGTCGAGTTCGACGCGGCCGGCAAGGCCGTCTCCATCGAGGAGAAGCCTAAGGCGCCCAAGTCCAGCTTCGCCGTTCCTGGCCTCTATTTCTACGACAACTCCGTCGTCGGCATCGCCAAGGCCCTGAAGCCTTCGGCGCGCGGCGAATACGAGATCACCGACGTCAACCGCGAGTATCTCCGCCAGGGCAAGCTGAGCGTGAAGGTCCTGCCGCGCGGCACCGCCTGGCTCGACACCGGCACGTTCGACTCGCTCCTCCAGGCCTCGCAGTTCGTGCAGATCGTCGAAGCCCGTCAGGGCTTCAAGATCGGCTGCATCGAGGAGATCGCCTGGCGCCGCGGCTACATCGACGACGCCCAGCTGCTCAGGCTCGCCGAGCCCATCGCCAAGTCCGGCTACGGCGTCTACCTCAAGGCCTTGCTGGCCTATCGACGATGACCGTCCCGTGCCGGCTGCTCTCCCTTTCTTTACGCCGTGATGAGCGCGGAGCCTTGGCTTTCGTCGAGGCCGGCAAGGAGCTGCCTTTCGAGATTCGCCGCGAGTTCCACCTGTTTGATCTGCAGCCAGGCGTCGCCCGCGGCGGCCACGCCCACAAGTCCTGCCACCAGTTCCTCATGGCTATGGCTGGCGAGTTCCAAGTCGTCACTGATGACGGCCTCGCGCGGACGACATGGACCTTGGCGGCGCCTCATCACGGCTTGCACGTCCCGCCCGGCCACTGGGTTGAACTGATACCTTCGTCCTCCGCGGCCGTGCTGTCCGTCCTGGCTTCGCATGGCTATGATGAGGCCGACTACCTTCGCTCCCGCGAAGGGTTTGAGGCGTGGGTCGCAGGCGCCAGGTCCAGGGTGGAAGTCAGCTTCGGAGAGTTTGACCGCGAGATGCTGGACCGCAGTTTCGAATGGCTGGCCGACCCGGAGATTCGCCGTCTGACCGACTCTCCGGTCATCGAGAAGGGCGCCCAGCTGAGATGGTTCGACAGCCTCCCGGGCCGCAAGGATTACAAGGTCTGGTCGGTTGTCTATCAGGGCAAGCCCGTCGGCGCCGTCGGGTTGAAGCGCATAGAGGAAGGGAAAGCCGAGTACTTCGGCTACATCGGAGTCAAGTCCTGCTGGGGCCAGGGGGTCGGCTCGGCCATGCTTGATTTCGCCGAGAGTCAGGCGGCGCGACGGGGATTACGGCGGCTTGAACTCCGAGTCATCGACGGTAACCCGCGTGCTCAGGCGTTATACTTGAGGCACGGCTTCGTCACTTACCAGGCTGGAGACGGATATTGCCTGATGTTCAAGAATATAGGCAGATAAGACTCATGCTGACCGTCGCGCCCTACCAGCCCGCCGAAGGCACCTATTGGGACCAATGCGTCCGCGAAAGCGAGGGCGCCTGCCTGCTGTTCCATCGTGGCTACATGGATTATCACGCTGACCGGTTCGCCGATGCGTCCCTGACCGCGAGGATCGCAGGCCGGCTGGTCGGCGTCTTTCCGGCCTCCGCCAGCGCGGATGGCGTAGCTTCCCATGGCGGACTGACCTTCGGAGGCTGGCAGTTTGTCCCAGGAGTGACTCCGGAGCTCAAGGGGCAGGCCCACGCGGCTGTCCTGTCCCTCTACCGTCAAGCCGGTCATGCGAAGCTGATCACCCGCGCCATGCCCGCCTTCTTTCACGCCGATGCGGATGAATGGTGGCGTCCTGGTCTCGCTGGAATCCGTAAGCTGACGGGCGCGGCGGTGGATTTGTCTTTGCCGGAAAGGCTTGGGGTGAAGCGCCGCCCATGTGCGGTCAAGGCCCTGAGCAGCCATGAGTTCAAGGCTTCGTCCGCGGAGGAATTCTGGCCTCTGCTCGAGGAAGTGCTGCTAGCTCGTCATGGAGTGGCCCCGACGCATTCCTTGGCAGAGATGACGCTGCTTGAGGCGAGATTCCCAGGTAAGATCATGACTTTCAAGGCGGTACAGGACCACCGCATGCTCGCGGGCGTCATGCTCTACGTCAGCAGGGATGTCGCGCACGTGCAATATATGGCGACAAGCTTGGCCGGACGTGCCTCCCATGCCCTCGACGGACTTCTTGTCTGGCTGATGCGCGAGTACGCACCCCGCCTGCGATGGCTCAGCATGGGGACGTCCAATGAGAAGGATGGCAGCATCAATCAGGGCCTGCTGGACTATAAGCTGAGCTTCGGAGCCGATCCTTTCGCCCACGAAATCCGTGAATACGATCTGAACGCATGAACGTCCCCTTTCTCGACCTCAAGGCCATCAATGCCCGGCATGCCGCCGAGCTGAAGGCCGCCGCGGCCCGCGTCATCGACTCGGGATGGTACGTCCTCGGCGAGGAGGTGAAGGCGTTCGAGGCGGAATTCGCCACCTGGGTCGGCTCGCCCCACTGCGTCGGCACGTCCGACGGCCTCTCGGCGCTCATCCTCGCCCTTCGTGGCTGGAAGGAGCTCGGGCTGCTCAAGGACGGCGACGGCGTCGCGGTCCCTGCCAATACCTACATTGCCTCGATCCTCGCCATCACGGAGAACCGTCTCCGCCCGGTGTTCGTCGAGCCAGACGAAGACACCTGTAATCTCGGCGCGGGCAAGCTCCTCGCCGCGCTCACGCCGGACGTGAAGGCGGTGCTGGCGGTCCATCTCTACGGCCAGCTGGCCGACATGTCGGCGATCGCCCAGCTCTGCCGCGAACGCAGGTTGCTCCTGCTCGAGGACGCCGCCCAGTCCCACGGCGCCCAGATCGGTGGCGTGAAGGCCGGCGCCTGGGGCGATGCCGCAGCGTTCAGCTTCTACCCCGGCAAGAACCTCGGCGCCCTCGGTGATGCCGGGGCGCTCACCTGTAAGGATGCCAAGCTCGCCGAGATGGTCCGAGCGCTGCGCAACTACGGTTCGCACGAGAAATACAAGAATCTCGTCCAAGGACCGAACGACCGGCTGGACGAACTGCAGGCCGCCTTGCTCCGCGTAAAGCTGAAGCACATCGACGCCGATAACGCCCGCCGCCGGGAGATCGCCATGCGCTATGTCCGCGAGATCCAGCATCCCGACGTCCGCCTGCCGTCCGTCCGCGCCGGCGAAGATTCCCACGTCTGGCACCTCTTCGTCGTCCGCGTCCCCGACCGCGCCGCCTTCCAGCGGCGCCTGCTCGAGAAGGGCGTGCACACTTCCATCCATTACCCGATTCCTCCGCACCACCAGCAGGCTTACGCCCAGTCGTTCGGCCACCTGAAGCTCCCACTCACCGAGGCCATCCACCGGGAAGTCGTCTCCCTGCCGATTAGCCCGGTGATGACGGACGACCAGGTGGTTCACGTCATCAAGGCCTGCTCACAGACGCGATGAACCTGCCGACGGTCAGCGTCATTCTTTTTACCTACGCGCACGAAAAGTATGCGGAGCAGGCGCTACGTTCCGTCCTGGCCCAGGACGGCCCAATCCTTGAGATTCTCGTCGCCGACGACGGCTCTCCTGATGCGACGCTCGAAGTCATCCATCGGACCTTGGCTGCGGCCGGGAACGACGCGCGGGTGAGGCTCCTGCCGAGCGAATCGAACCACGGCATGGTCTGGAATTGGAACCGCGCCGTCGCCGCGGCCAAGGGGGAGATCATCGTCGCCGCGGCCGGGGACGACATCATGGAGCCGGGGCGCGTCCGTAAGACGGCGGAATACTTCGCCCGCCATCCCTCCTGCCAAGCCCTGTCCGGAAACTGCCGGACGATCGACGAAGCGGGCGTGGTCATGCGCGAACCTTGGAAGGTCCGGCATGCGGCCTCGGTCCGCTCCCTGGGACGCGGCCCCCTATGGAAGGGCTTCGGCTTCATCGGCGCCACGGCGGCCTACCGATCCGCCCTCCTGGCCGCTTTCGGCCCGCTCGACCTTCGCTGCGGCTCCGAAGACACCCCTTGCGTCGTCCGCGCTCAACTGGCGGGTTCAGCCGCGGCCTTGCCGGACATCATGATGAGCTGGCGTCGTCACGGCGGCAGCATCTCCTTTGCGACCTCTGGCCGCGGGCGACCACGCGCGGAGATGGTCGCCGCCAGGCGCCGCAAGGCCCGGGGGGCGTTCCGTGACGCGCAACAGATCAGGAAGGATATCCTGCACGCCGTCAGGTCGTCGCTGCGGACGTCGCTGGAAGTCCGGGGTGCGCTCGCCGAGGCGGCCTTGATGTATCATCAGAACAGGATCAAGTACCACCTGCTTCATCCGCGCCGGCGGGCAGGGGTCGTGCTGGGCATGGTCCGGACGTTATGGCGCGACAACGACATCCCGTTTCTTCCCAGGCTGGCGTTGGCGGCAAAGCGGCTGCTCGGGCTGCTCCGCCGGAAGCGGACCATATCTGCTTGAGTGTGCGCAAGGTTGAGACAATAAACAGGAACCCTGGCAGGACTTATCGCCGATGAAAGACCTCCACGGATATGTCATCCACCTCAGGAAAGCCATCCGCCGTGGTCCCCAGGTAGAGTGGATTGCAGCCCACGCTCCTTGCCCCGTCACGGTGATCGACGCCGTCGACGGGGCCGCGCTCGCCCAGAACCAGCGCGACGCCTATCGGCAGGGGCTTAACGAGCCTCGCTACCCTTTCGAACTCAGGCCAGGGGAGCACGGGGCTTTTCATAGCCACCGCGCCTGCTGGAAGCTGATCGTCGAGGGAGAAGCCCGGGCCGGGCTCATCCTCGAGGATGATCTGGATTTCGTGCCGGACGTATTCGCCCGGGCGGTGCGGCTGGCCATGTCATGCGGAATCGAAGACGCCTACGTCCGGTTTCCCCTCCGGCAGAGGGAGGCCGCCCCGACGCCGCTCGCGATGGACGGCGACTTGAAGCTCATCCGTCCGGAAGTCATCGCCTTGGGCGCTGTCGGCCAGGTGGTCGGCAAGGAGGCCGCCCGCCGACTGTTGGCGGCGACCGAAACCTTCGACCGACCGGTCGACACTTTCCTCCAGATGCGCTGGGCCCACGGAGTCCGCGTGCTGAGCGTCTGGCCGTCGAGCCTCAGGGAGGTCTCCGCCGACCTCGGCGGCAGCCTGATCCAGGAAAAGACTCCGCAGTGGGGCGCCAAGCTGTCGAGGGAGTGGAAGCGGTTCTGGTATCGTCGGACGGTGGACGCATGGTCCCGGAAGACATCCGGCCGATGAGAAAGCTCATCAAGCTCACCCGGTATCTGACCGCAAGGTGCCGGCCTTCTTCGGCCCCCGGAATATTCTGGCACATCGGAACTCCTAATTTCGGCGACGATATCAACCCCGATATCTTCGGGCTGATTTCCGGGCGGACCGTCCGCCTGCAGACGGACAGGAATCGCCCCCACTTCCTGGGGATGGGGTCGATCCTGGAGAAAGCGACCGCTGACTCGACGGTGCTCGGTTCCGGATTCCTGCGGCGGCCTGCGGCCCTCTTCCCGGTTTCCGCAAGATACGTCGCGGTCCGCGGCCGGCTCAGCCGCGAACACCTCCGGACGGAAGGCCCGGTCCTGCTTGGCGACCCGATGGTCCTGCTCGACCGGGTGTTCAAGCCCGCAGGACGGAAGACCTGCCCCATGGGGATGGTGCCGCACGTCTCCGAAGTCTCGTCGCTCCGGAGGCTATGCCCGGAGGGCGTGAAAGTGATCGATCCGGCCGACGCGCCTTGGAAGGTGATCGAGGCGATCGCCTCTTGCGAACGCGTCATGAGCCAGTCGCTCCACGGCCTCGTCGTCGCGGATGCGCTGGGCATCCCCAACTTATGGTTAGCCCCTTCGGTCGCCATGGCCGGGGGGGATTTCAAGTTCTTGGATTACTTCTCCACCCTGGATTCGGCCAAGCGCCCCCATGTCCCGACCAAAGAACTGCTGGCGGCGCCGCCGCCGGAATTTTCGACGGGACGATACCTATATGACAAGGATGAGTATCTCGACGCCGTGAGGAGCGCCCTCCGGGCATGATCTACGCCAGCCTCAGATGCCTTGATTTCAAGGACAACGAAGTCTTCGTATCCGGGAAGGGGCGCAACAACGGGGAGTTCTTTCTGCCCTACGGGCAGCTCAGGGAGGGCTTCCTGGCCGAAGGCATCGAGCTCAATACGCCGGACGTCAACGCCGGGCGTAAGGTGGCTTTCGAATTCCACATCAACGCACAGCGACGTCCGCCCCGCGGGAAAGCCTATGCGTATCTTTACGAAAACCCGCTGATTCGTCCGCTCAACCGGGACCGGTCCGTCCTGGCCAACTACGACCGGTGGTTCGGCTGGGATGAAGCCCTTTCCGACGACGCCCGCTTCGTCCGCGTGCCGTATCCGAACGCCTTCCCCGCGTGGCCGCTCGCCGGCCCGGAGCGCCGGCCGCTCTTCTGCGTGCTGGTCGCCTCGAACAAAGCCCTGGCGACGCATGATGAACGCGACCAATACAAAGAACGTGTCCGCCTCATCGACTGGTATGAACGGCACGCCCCGGCGGATTTCCATCTTTACGGGAAAGGGTGGGAGGTCGGCGCTTCACGCCCGGGGCGCTGGGGCCGCCTGCTCGGCAAAGCCGCGCTGCTCTTGGCGAAGCTGGGTCGTCCGCGTAGCCCCTACGCGACCTGGCATGGCATGGTCGACGACAAGATCGAGCTGCTCAGCAGGTCCCGCTTCTGCCTCGCGCACGAGAACTGCCGCGACTTATCCGGCTATGTGACGGAAAAGCTGTTTGATTGCTTCCGCGCCGGCTGCGTTCCGGTGTACGTCGGGCCCAAGGAGATTCGGGACCTGGTGCCGGCCGGCTGCTTCATCGACGGACGCGATTATCCTCATCCGGAAGACCTGGACGCCTATCTCCGGTCCATCGATGACGGCCGTTACCGCGCGTACCAGCAGGCGGCGAAGGCCTACTTCGATTCAGGGCAGGCCGAACGGTTCGGCCGGCCGCACTTCGTCAGGAGCATCGTCCAAGGAGTCCTCGCCGACCTAGGTCAGGCCCGCGGGCCGAACTTGCGCTGCGGCGGCTGAGTCGGCGGCACGGGCTCGATCTGCACGCCGGCGCAGGCCGGATGGCGGCCGAAGACGCCGTAGCTCTCGGTGTCGAAGCGGGTCGTCATGCCGCGGGCGGCTTCGGCCACGAGCACGCGGCCGTCCGGCTGGATGAAGCCGACCTGCACGATGGTCGGGCCGTCGACCTTGCGCGTGTGCGCCACGATCTTCTCGAGGAAGTCGCCGGCCTCGGGGCCGGGCTTGAGGGCGAAGAGGATCTTCTTGATGAGGCTCGGGGCGCGGCGGAGCGTGCTGACGGCGTGGGCGCTGAGCGACCATTCGCCGCGCTCTTCGCGCCAGTTCAGGCGGGCGTCGACGATGACGTGCGAGCCGTCCATGAGCAGGGGGAGTTCGCCGTCCTTGAGCTGCGCCGCGGCATCATAGGCGTCGGAGAACATCATCACCGGGATCGTCACCGAACGGGAGGCGACGGTGAAGAGCGCCCACGGGCGATTGTCCTTCTTGGAAATCTTCTTCTCGAGGCCGCCGACGATCCCGCAGATGCGGACGGTGTGCCGTTGCTGCTTGTCGAGCTCCACGCGGTCCGGGGTGACGACCATCGTGGCGACGGCTTCGTCGAGGCCGTGGTAGTCGGCGAGCGGGTGGCCGCTGAGGTAGAAGCCGAGGAGCGACTTCTCGCCGTTGAGCATCTCGAGCTTGGGCATCTTCTCCGACTTGCGGAGGATGAGGTCGGTCGGGCGGGCGGCGCCGGCGTCTTCGGCGCCGAGGAGGTCGAAGAGCGAGCCTTGGCCGCTGGCGCGCTCCTTGCGCTCGCCGGCGAAGTGACGGCGGACGGATTCGATGGAGTCGACGAGGTGGCGGCGGTCTTCGCCGGTGAAATCGAAGGCGCCCGCGCGCACGAGGCAGTCGAGGGTGCGGGCGTTGAGCTCGAACTCGCCCATGCGGCCCACGAAGTCGGCGAAGTCCTTGAAGGGGCCGTTCTTCTCGCGCTCGGCGACGATGTTGCGGGCGGCCTGTTCGCCGACGCCCTTGATGGCGCCCATGCCGAAGCGGATGGCGTTGTCCTTGATGACCGGCGTGAAGTCGGTGTCCGATTGGTTCACGTCGGGTCCGAGCGCCTTCATGCCGAGGGCTTCGACCTCCGCCATGAATTCGGCGAGCTTGTCGGCGTTGCCCTGTTCGGACGTGAGCACGGCGGCCATGAACTCGACCGGGTAGTTGGCCTTCAGGTAGGCGGTGCGGTACGAGAGGATCGCGTAGGCGGCGGAGTGGGACTTGTTGAAGCCGTACTCGGCGAACTTCTCCAGGGTGGCGAAGATCTCCTCGGCCTTCTTCTTGTCGATGCCGTTGGTCGTCTTGGCGCCCTCGACGAAGATCGAGCGCTGCTGCTCCATCTCCTCGCGGATCTTCTTGCCCATCGCGCGACGGAGCATGTCGGCGCCGCCGAGGGTATAGCCGGCGACCACGCGCGCGGCTTCCATCACCTGTTCCTGGTAGACCAGGATGCCGTACGTCTCCTTGGCCACCTTCTCGAGGAGCGGGTGCGCGTACTTGACGGTGCTGGGGTCGTCCTTGCCCTTGATGTAGTCCGGGATGAACTGCATCGGGCCCGGACGATACAGCGCGATGAGCGCGACGATCTCGTCGATCTGCGTGATGTTGAACTTGCGGCAGAGCGACTGCATGCCGCCGGATTCGAGCTGGAACACTCCGATGGTCTTCGCCTCGTTGAGGAGGGCGAAGGTCTTGGGGTCCTCGAAGCCGACCTTCTCGATGTCGAAGCCGGGCTGCTTGCGGTGCTTGCGGACGAGGTTCTGGGCGTCGTCGATGATGGTGAGCGTCTTCAGGCCCAGGAAGTCCATCTTCAGCAGGCCGAGCTTCTCGACGGGGTCCTTGGCGTACTGGGTCGTCAGGTCGCCTTCCTGCATCGTCACCGGGATGATGTCCGTGAGCGGGCGGTCGGCGATGATCATGCCGCACGCGTGCTTGCCGGAGTTGCGCACCATGCCTTCGATGACGCGGCCGGTCTCGATGATGCTCGCGGCCTGCGGGTTGATGCTGACCTCCTCGCGGAGTTCGTTGGACTTCTTCAGCGCGTCCTCGAGCGAGATGTTGATGTCGTCGGGGACCAGCTTCGCGAGGCGGTTGGTCTCGATGAACGGCAGGTCACGGATGCGGGCGAGGTCACGGACGACCATCTTGGCCCCGAACGTGCCGAAGGTGATGATGTTGGCGACGCGGTCCTCGCCGTATTTCTTGCGCACGTAGCCGACGACCTGGTCGCGTCGTCGCATGCAGAAGTCGATGTCGAAGTCGGGCGCGGAGACGCGCTCGGGATTCAGGAAGCGTTCGAAGAGCAGCCCGAAACGGATCGGGTCGATGTCGGTGATCTTGAGGCAATACGCCACGATCGAGCCGGCGCCCGAGCCGCGGCCCGGACCGACGGGGATGTCCTGCTTGCGCGACCAGTCGATGAAGTCCCAGACGATGAGGAAGTAGTCGACGAAGCCCGTGCCGGCGATGACGCCCATCTCGTAGTCGACGCGGCGGCAGAGCTCGGCGGGGCTGGTCTGGCCCGGGCCGGGGATCTTCTCGTCCTGCCACGACTTGGGGTCGTCGTAATCGACGCCGTAACGTTCCTTGAGGCCGGCCTTCACCTGCTCGAGCAGGTAGGAGCCGTTGGCCCGCATGGCCTTGCGCTTTTCGGCTTCGATGACGAAATCGCCCGGCTTGCCGGCGGCGACGAGCAGGCCGTTCTTCAGCTGTTCGTAGCCGTCGAGGATGGCGTCGATCTTCTCGGAGGCCATGGGCTTCACGCCCTCGCTGAAGATGTAGACGGGGTAGTTGTTCTGGCCGACGGGCAGCTTGACGTCGCACATCTCGGCGATGGCGACGGTGTTCTTGATGGACTCGGGGACCTCGCCGAAGACGCGGAGCATCTCGGCCTCGCTCTTGAGGTAGAACTCCGTGGCGGAGTAACGCATGCGGCGCTCGTCGGCCAGGCGGGCGCCGGTCTGGATGCAGAGCATCGCGTCATGCGCGACGGAATCGCCGGCGTCGACGTAATGGACGTCGTTGGTGGCGACCACGCGGAGCTGGAATTCGCCGGCGAGCTTGAGCAGGTCGGCGATGATGCGCTTCTGCTCCTCCAGGCCGTGGTCCATCAGTTCGATGACGAAGTTCTCGCGGCCGAAGATCTCGACGAACTTGCCGCAGGCTTTGCGGGCGGCCTCGTAGTCGCCTCGCAGGAGGGCCTGGGGGATGACGCCCTGGAGGCAGCCGGAGAAGCCGATCAGTCCGTCGGCGTGCTTGGCGAGCTGCTCGAGGTCGGTGCGCGGTTTGTAGTGCAGGCCGCGCACGTGCGCGTCGGAGACGAGTTTGGTGAGGTTCTGGTAGCCTTTGAAATTCCGGGCGAGCACGCCCATGTGGAAATACTTGTGCTCGCGGCGGTCGGGCTTGTCGGTGAGCGCGTGGTCCCAGACCAGGTACAGCTCGCAGCCGAGGAGGGGTTTGAGCTTCACGTCGCCCTTGGAGCGCTGCTTGGCTTCGTTCCAGAAATCGAAGAGGCCGAAGAGGTTGCCGTGGTCGGTGATCGCCACCGCGCGCATGTTCATGTCGCAGGCGCGTTCCATCAGGCGGTCGATGCGGCTGCAGCCGTCGAGCATGCTGTAGTCCGTATGCACGTGGAGGTGCACGAAGTCTCGGCTGATGGTTTCCGGGTCGGCCATGCGGGACGGCGATAATAGGGAGCCGTCGGAGGGCAGGGGAAGGGCATAATCCCGCGGGTTATCCGCGGACTTATGCACAACGGCTCGGGCGGCCGTCGCCACGGGCGCAAGCTTCGGCTTGCTTCAGCATG
>JBDKIN010000140.1:0-2516 GCA_039797095.1 Verrucomicrobiota bacterium | reverse complement strand
AGCGGCCGGCGTCGGCGAGCGAGCGGGCGGCCTGGCGGACGAGGGCGTTGAGCAGCGTGACGCCGACGGAGTAGTTGCCGGCCCAGACGACCGGGAGGCCCTTGATGGCGGCGGTGATCGCGGCCTTCTCTTCGGCGGTGTGGCCGGTGGTGCCGATCACGAGCGGCTTCTGGTGCTGGGCGCAGAGCTGCGCGACGGCCAGGGTCGCGGAGTGGAAGGAGAAGTCGATGACCACGTCGGCCGCGCCGATGTGCGCGGCGATATTGTCGCCCTGGTCGACGCCGGCGGCGATGACGGCCTTCTCGGAGGCGGCCACGTTGGCGATGGCGAGGCCCATGCGGCCCTTGGCGCCGTTGAGGAGGATGCGGATGGGCTGGCTCATCGGAGGGAGGCGAGGGTGGCGTCGGCGACCTTCTCGACGAGGAGGCGGTTGGCCTCGGACATCTCGCAGAGGGGCAGGCGGACTTCGTCCGAACGGATGATGCCGGCGCGCATCATGCAATGCTTCACGGGCACCGGGTTGGGTTCGACGAAGAGGGTCTTGAAGATCTCGGCGAGCTGGTCGTGCAGGACTTTGGCTTCGGCGAACTGCTGCGTGCGCGCGAGCTGGGCGAGCTTGGCCACCGGGCCGGGGATGAGGTTCGACGCGACGGAGATGATGCCTTGGGCGCCGACCTGGGCGAAGGGCAGGGTCAGCGAGTCGTCGCCGCTGAGGACGATGAACTCAGGATCGGACTCACGCACGAGGCGCGCGGCCTTCTCGACCTGTCCGCCGGCTTCCTTGATGCCGATGATGTTCGGATACTTCTTACGCAGGCGCAGGGTGGTCTCGACGGTGATCTCGATGCCGCAGCGACCCGGGATGGAGTAGAGGATGATCGGCTTGGCGGTGGCCTCGGCGATGACCGCGAAGTGGCGGAACAGGCCTTCCTGGCTGGGCTTGTTGTAATACGGGGCGACGAGCAGGAACGCATCGGCGCCGGCTTCGTCGGCGCGCTGGGTCAGGTCGAGGGCTTCGGTCGTGGCGTTGGAGCCCGTACCGGCCATGACCGGGACGCGGCCGGCGGCGAACTCGACGGTCTTGCGGATGACTTCGATGTGCTCGTCGTAATCGAGGGTGGGGGACTCGCCGGTGGTGCCGACGGCGACCAGGCCGTCGATGCCGGCTGCGATCTGGAATTCGACCAGCTTCTTCAGGTCATCCCAGGCCACCGCTCCGTTGAGGAAGGGGGTGACCAAGGCCGTGTGGGCTCCCACGAAAGCGCGGGGGCCGAAAGGACGGCGGGAAGGGCTGGAACCGGTCGAGGACATTGCGGCGGGAAGTGACCCCCGAACCAACCGCCCCGTGACGAAAGAGACAAACCCAAAAACCCCGCCGAGCGGGCCTGACCCCGCTTAAGGGGCCGGACCGACGAGGATTCGGTTGTTTTCCGTGTCCGTCACGTAGAGGCGTCCGTCGGGTCCGATGCGGGCGCCATGCGGGCGGTTGAGCTGCGTGCCGGCCCAATCCGCGCCGACCGCGGAGCCCTTCTTGCCGTTGCCGACGATCGTGCGGATGGTCTGCTTCACCGGGTCGAAGAGGCGCAGGCAATGGTTCTCCGTGTCGAGGATGAGCACGTTGCCCTTGGCGTCCATCGTCACGTATTTCGGACCGCGCATCGTCGCCTCGGCGGCGGGGCCGTCGGTGGCAGGGCCGGCCTTGCCCGCTTTGTTCACGACCACGTTGAGCTTGCCGTCCTTGACCGCCACGAGCGCGTTGCCGCCGCGGAGGAGCGCGTAGACCGTGCCGTCCTTCGCCACGCAGGTCGCGCGCACGTCGCCCATCGGGGCGTCGAGCGCGTCGTCGCCGTCCTTCGGCAGGCCCTTCTTGCCGTTGCCGGCGAGGGTCGTGACCACGCGGGTCTTGAGGTCGATGCGGCGGACGCGATGGTTGCCGATATCAGCGATGGTCATGAACGCGCCGTCCGGGCTGAGCGTGCCGCACATCGTGATGTTGAATTGCGCCTGCTCGGCGGGACCGCCGTCGCCGCCGTAACCGGCCTTGCCCGTTCCCGCGAAGAGCGTCGCGACGTGCGTCTGCGGATCGAGGCGGACGATGCGGTGCTGGAAGCTGTCGGCGAGGTAGATGGAGCCATCCGGGGCGATGGAGATATCGTGCATGCCGTCGTACACGGCCGGAGCTAGGTCGAGTCGCTTGGCCGGGGCCGGAAGTTTCGGCGCCTTCCCCATGCTGTTCCACCTCACTCCGGAGATGTACTCGAGCTTGCCGCCGTGCCATTTGAAGACGCGGTTGGCCGGCTGGAATTCGACGCCGTAAGCGTCGCCTTGGGCGTCGAAGGCGATGCTGAAGGGTTCGTGCAGGTCTTCGGCGCCGGGGACTTTGACGACTTCGATGGCGGCGAACGCGGAGGCGGCGCAGGCGAGCAGGGGCAGAAGACGGGAGAGCATGGGTCGTTCATACTTTCCGTAGGGCGATGTTCAAGCCTCGGCGGGGAAATGGTTCGACCTCGGGCGGG
>JBDKIN010000139.1:0-12362 GCA_039797095.1 Verrucomicrobiota bacterium | reverse complement strand
CGGCTTCGACGGCCGGGAGATAAGGAGCCATCGAGTCGGAACAATCCAGGTAGACGGCGATCCGGGGCTCGGCAGACGTGACGAGCGGCAGTTCGCCGACCTTGGCCGCGTGGGCGAAGGCAGCGAGCAAACCAAGGACGGCCGTCGTGAGCAGACGTAGGAAGTTCATGGGGGTGATGAAATCCTAAGCGGTGGCAGCACGAGTGACAGTGAATAATTGCGGCTGAGGCGAAGCCCCCAACTGCCGTCACGCCCGCTGACTCCTGAAAACAGGCGCCCCACGTCGACCCGAAGGCCGCGAGGGGCGAAGACCGACGAAACCCTACTTAGCGGGCCGGCGCGCCGGAGCGATTGTTGCCGGCGCTCGAACCAGCCGGACGGAAGCGCAGGACGCTGTTGGCGCCCGCCGCCGTGGCCGGTGCGGACATCTCAACGGTGAAGAAACCAGGCGAGGCCTTGTTAGGGGTGACCGCGACCACCTTGGTGCCGGCCGGGAAGCGGGCATCCTGGATCTGCATGCCGGAGCGGAGGTCGATCGAGCCCGAGACATCTTCGATGGTCTTGGAGTCCTTGGCGAGGGTGCCGACCGCCTGGATGAGCGGGGTGAAGGCGAAGACCGCGCTGAGCGAGTCTTCGGTGAGCGGGAGGGAGAGCGTCAGCTGCCGGTCGATGACGCGCTTCTTCCGCTTCTTCTCCGGATCCTCGGGATCGATGATCTCCTTGAAGGTCTGCATCGCGGCGATGGTCGCTCCCTCGGGCACGCCGCGTCCGCTGACGGGCATGCCGACATAGAGATCGTCGTAGTTATGCAGGTCGTTGAGGGTGTTGGTCCCCTTCTTGCCGTTGCCGAACTTCACCATGATGGCGCTCCCTTCGGAGGCCGCCACGCAACGCTGGAAGATCGTACCCGGCTTGTTGCCGTAAGCGCGCGAGGTGCTGATCAGGTAGAGGCGGGGGCCCTTGTTCTCGCGGGCGCCGGCGAAGGCCTTCTCCCATTCGTCTTCCCATTTACGCTCCTCGGGGAAGCGTTTGTCGCCGCCGTTGTTGCAGGTGATGCGACCGTTGGCGAGGGCCGTGAGCGGCTTGCTGAGCGTGAAGCTCACGTTCTCCTTGATCTCGGTCACCGTCGTGCCGGGCGGGATGCCGGAACCGAGGGCGACCATGCCGACGATGAGTCCGGAAGTGTCTTTGCACTGCACGACGTTCTGACCGGAACCGCCGCCGCTGGCGATGAGGGTCACCGAACGGGCGAAACCGGCGCCTTGGTTGGTGCGGTCGGAGAAGACCACGGGCGGGTCGGCGCGCATGCCCTTGTCCGGCTTGTAGGCGGCGACGTTGCCGATCGCCTTGGTGCGGATCTGGCGGACGCCGTCCTGGAAGTCGGAGAAGACGATCAATGCGTCGTAGGTGCGGTCGTCCTTGAGGATGTCGATCCAGCCGCCGACGGAGCCTTTCTTGAAGTTATCGGCGTACTTCTTGTAGATAGCACGGCCCTGGGTGGTCAGTTTGTTGACGTTGGTCTCCGTCGGGACGAGTTCGCCCTTGGCGTTCTTCTTGGCACCCGTACCGGTGGCGCGGTTGAGGTAAGGCGTCCCCTTGAACTTATCTCCGCCGACGATCTCATTGTCATGGACGTCGATGAAGACGCCGTTGCTGAGGTAGACGTCCGCGTCGGGGAACTTGTCGCGGATCTCGGCTTCGACGCGTTCGAGGTAAGGGAGCATCGAGGCCGAAGCGTCGAAGTAGACCGCCAGACGCTGGGAGAAGATGTTCGCGCCCATGACCGGCTTCGCGACGAAGTTCTTGCCGCCGCCGGAGCCCATGCCGCGGCCGGTGCCGATACCGCCGCCGGAACCGCCGCCGAAGCCCTTGGAGGAGCCGCCGGCCATCGCGCCGGAGATCATCGACGAAGCCGAGGCCGAGTTCGGCATGTCGGGCAGGGCGATCGAGGCGGAGGCGCTCTTGGAAGTGATGCGGGTGGTCGTCTTGGCCAGCGACTTCACGTTCTTCGGCTTGATCTTATGCTGGGTGTTCTTGACGCGTTCGCCGCCGGAGCCGCCGCCCGCGCCCGTGGCGAACTGGTTGGGGTCCTTCTTGGCGTTGTCGGTGACGGTCGAGACCACGAAGGCGGCCGCGATGAAGACGAGCAAGGCGTGGAAGGCGATCGACACCGACAGACCGCTGGCGCCGATGCGCTGCCAGAAAGACTTCTTGGCGCGCTTGGTGCCCAGGACTTCGTCGGTCTCGATCTCCTTGAGGGAGGCCGGGGGGACTTCGCCAGGGGGAGGCGTAGGGGTTTCTTCGCTCATCGTTTAAAGGGGGTGGTTAATCTTCCCCCCAGCCTTGCCTGCTTCAACCCTTTTTGGGCGGGCCGAGGGCCGACAACTGGCTCAAGAAATGGCTTGCGGACAGGGCAGCCTGCCATTCTTCTTCGCCTTCCACTGATTGCAGGGTGGAGCAGCCCGGTTAGCTCGTCAGGCTCATAACCTGAAGGTCGTAGGTTCAAATCCTACCCCTGCACCCAATTTCAAAGCCCTAAGGGGCAGTCACTTACGAATGTGACTAAAAAGATGCGGTTTTCACTTGAACCGGACGGAATTAAATGCACGGTATCAGGTATTAAATTTGTCCTACGGGACAATGGGGTAAGTAAGATAAAGCAGTAAAAAACAGGCGGCTTGCATAGGGGTATGCAAGCCGCCTCCTTTTTAGGGGGTCGCTCCCCTGCCCTGGACACGAAAAAGCCCGGCTCCTTGCGGACCGGGCTTCGTCGTGCGTGGACGGATCGCTCAGCCGCCACCGGTCATCTTCGTGATGAGCGCGATGAGCGGGAGGAACATCGCGAGCACGATCGTGCCGACCACGACGGCGAGGAACACGATGAGGATCGGCTCGATGATGGAAGTCAGCGCGGTCACGGCGTTGTCGACCTCTTCGTCGTAGATGTCGGCGACGCGGTTGAGCATCTCGGGCAGCTGGCCGGTCTCTTCGCCGACCTGGATCATCGACGTGACCATCTGCGGGAAGACGCCGGACTGTTCGAGGGGGATCGAGAGCGGTTCGCCGTCGCGCACGCGGTCATGCACGCGCTCGAGCGAGTGGGCGATGACGACGTTGTCGAGGGTGTCGCGGGTGATCGTGATCGACTGCAGGATCGGGACGCCCGAGGCCATCAGGGTGCCGAAGGTGCGGGCGAAGCGGGAGACGGAGACGATCTGCACGAACGTGCCGACCTTCGGGAGACGGAAGATCATCTTGTCGAACACCGCCTTGCCCTTGTCGGAGGCGAGCCAGCTTTTCAGGCCGAAGTAGATGCCGAAGACGGCGATCGGGGTGGCCCACCAGAATTCCGTCAGGAACTTCGAGATGCCCACGACGAACTGCGTCAGGGGCGGCATCGTGGTCTTCTGGCTGTCGAGCAGCTTCTGGAAGGAAGGCACGACCTTCACCATCAGGATGTAGACGATGATCAGCGCGACGGACATGACGACGCCCGGGTACACCATCGCGGACTTGACCTTCTTCTGGATGCGCTCGGCCTTCTCGCGGAACTTCGCGAGACGGTCGAGGACCTTGTCGAGCACGCCGCCCGCCTCGCCGGCGCGCACCATGTTGACGAAGAGCTTGTCGAAGACCTTCGGATGGGACTGCAGGGCTTCGGAGAGGTTGTTACCTTGGGAGACGCTCTCGGCGATGTTGGCGAGGACGGCCTTGAAGGCAGGGTTGCGCTCCTGCTTGGTGATCAGTTCCAGGGCGCGGAGGAGCGGCAGGCCGGCGATGATCAGGGTCGCCAGCTGGCGGGTCATCACGGTCACGTCGTTCTGCGTCACCTTGGCGCCGAAGGAGAAGCCGGCCTTGGCCGGGGCGGCGGCGGCCGCGGGCTTGGCGCCGGCCGAGTCGGCCACGAGCGTGGTGACCATCAGGCCTTTCGCCATCAGCTTCTGGCGGGCCTGCGCGTCGTCGGCGGCGTCGATCCGGCCGGTGGCCTGGGACCCGTTGCGATCGATGGCGGTGTACTTATAGTCGGGCATGGGAGGTGCGGGTGGGGGTTAAGGTTAGGTGTACTTGAGGACTTCCTCGATCGAGGTGTGGCCGTCGAAGATGCAACGCAGGCCGTCGTCACGCAGCGGACGCATGCCCGACTCGATGGCCTTCTGCTTGAGCACGAGGGTCGGCGCCTTCTGGGTGATGAGGGCCCGGAGCTGGTCGTTGATCGTCATCAGTTCGAAGAGACCCTGGCGGCCCTTGTAGCCGGAACGGTTGCAGTCCGGGCAGCCCTTGCCGTAATAGAACTTCTTGTTCGCGATCTCGAGGGCGTCGACGTCGAGCATGTTGACGACGTCCTTGTCGGGCTCATAGGGCGTGCGGCAGGTCTTGCAGATGCGGCGCAGGAGTCGCTGCGCGAGCACGCCTTCGAGCGAAGCCGAGATGAGGAACGGCTCCAGCCCCATGTCGATCAGTCGGGTGACGGCGCCGGGGGCGTCGTTGGTGTGGAGCGTCGAAAGCACGACGTGGCCGGTGAGCGAGGCCTGGACGGCGATCTGGGCGGTCTCGATGTCGCGGATTTCCCCCACCATGATGGTGTCCGGATCCTGTCGGAGGAACGAACGCAGCGCCGCGGCGAAAGTCAGGCCGACCTGGTGGTTGATCGGCACCTGCATGATGCCTTCGACCTCATATTCGACGGGGTCTTCGGCGGTGAGGATCTTGACGTCCTCGGTGTTCACCTCTTTGAGGGCCGAGTAAAGCGTGGTGGTCTTGCCGGAACCGGTCGGGCCGGTGACGATGAAGATGCCGTTCGGACGGCCGACCATCGAGCGGATGCCTTCCTTGATGTCGTCCTGCATCGAGAGGGCCTCGAGGCTCAGGTTGACGACGGTCTTGTCCAGGATTCGGAGCACGACGGACTCGCCGAACTGCGTCGGCAGCGTCGACACACGGAGGTCGATCTGGCGGCCGCTGATGGTCGTCTTGATGCGACCGTCCTGCGGGATGCGGCGCTCGGCGATGTTCAGCGAGGAGAGCACCTTGACGCGGGCGATGACGGCCGAGGCGAGGTTCTTGGGCGGCGGCGCCATCTCGTAGAGCGAGCCGTCGATGCGCAGACGGATGCGGAACTCGGTCTCGAAGGGCTCGAAGTGGATGTCGGAGGCCTTGGCCTTGACGCCTTCCTGGAGGACGAGGTCGACGAAACGGATGATCGGGGCCTGGCTGGCCTGCTTGGTGACGTCTTCGTCGGTGGCGGCCGCGGCGTCGACTTCGCCGAACTCACCGAGGAGGTCCTCCATCGAGGAGGAGGTCGCTTCGCCGTACACGCGCACGACGCCGGCCTCGACCTGGGCGGGGTCGGCCACGCCGAGCTCGATCTCCCGCTGAAGGATGAAGCTGAGCTCGTTGATGACGGAAGAGTTGAAGGGGTCCTTGGCGAGCAAGGTCAGCTTGCCGGCCTCGTCGGCGACGGGGAGCACGACGTACTTGTGCGCCTGGGCGGGCTTGAGCAGCTTCACGAGCGCCTCGCCGGGGTCGGCGGGGACGGTCGAGTAGTAAGGCGAACCGAGATGGTCGGCGATCGCCTGGAGGATGGCGCCGCGGTCGGCGTAGCCGGCGTCGACGAGACTGTCGCCGAAGGACTTGCCGGTGGTGGTGGTGGATTCCCAGACCTCCTCGGCTTGGGCGGGCGTCACGAGGCCGGCCTCGAGGGCGATGTCACGGATCACGTCACTATGGTCGTCGAACATGGGAAAAAAGGGGTAGGGGTTAGCGAGAGGAGACGCCGCCGCGCATGCGCTCGCGCATGGCTTCGGGGTTGAGGCAATAGCTGAAGACTTCGTCCTCGGCTACGAGGCCCTGGGAGAACAGGGAGAGCAGGTCGCTGTCGAGCGTGCGCATGCCGCGCGCGCCGCCGGTCTCGATGTCGGTGAGCAGCTGGAAGGTCTTGCCTTCGCGGATCTTGGCGGCGATGCCGTCGGTGCGGATCATGACCTCGAAGGCGGCGACGCGGCGGTCGTCCGTGGTGTGCAGCAGGCACTGCGAGATGACCGCGGTGAGCGAAGTCGAAAGCTGGGCGCGGATCTGGTCGCGGGCCGAAGCCGGGAAGGCGTCGATGATGCGGTCGATCGTGCGGGTGGCACCGGAGGTATGCAGGGTGCCGAGCACGAGGTGGCCCGTCTCGGCGGCGGTGACGGCGGCCTCGATGGTCTCGAGGTCACGCATCTCGCCGATGAGGATCACGTCGGGGTCCTGACGCAGCGCGGAGCGGACGCCTTCCGCGAAGGTCGGCAGGTCCTCGCCCACTTCACGCTGGGTGATCAGGCTCTGCTTGTGCGCGTGGGTGTACTCGATCGGATCCTCGATCGTGATGATGTGGCCCTGCTGGTTCTCGTTGATCCAGTTGATCATCGAGGCCAGGGTGGTCGACTTGCCGGAGCCGGTCGGACCGGTCACGAGGATCAGGCCGCGGGCGCGCTTGAGGAGGTCCTTGACCACGAGCGGCAGCCGCAGCTGCTCGAGCGTGTACATGCCGGAAGGCAGGAGGCGCAGGACCATGCCGTAACCTCCGTGGCCGCGGAAGGCGTTGGCGCGGAGGCGCGTCCGATCGCGGAAAGCGAAGGCGAAATCGCAGCCGCCGTCGGCGTCGAGCGTGGCGCGTCGGGCGGGCGGCACGAGGCCGAGCACGAGGGACTCGGTCTCGGCGGCGGTGAGGGCGGGGCCTTCGACGACGACGAGCTCGCCGTTGACGCGGAGGCTGGGGGCACGGCCGACGCGGATGTGCAGGTCGGAGGCCCCGTTCTCGAGCATGGCCTCCAACAACTGGTTCAGCGCGTAAGCCATCGGGTCAGATGACGTCGTCGGCGACGGTGGCTCCGAGCACTTCCTCGATGGTGGTCATGCCGGAGGCGACCTTGCGCTGGCCGTCCTCGCGCATGGTGCGCATGCCGGCCTCGCGGGCCTTGCGGCGCAGGTCGACGAGGTTGGAGCCGCCGTAGATCATCTCCTGGATCTCCTCGGTGATGACGAAGAGTTCGAAGACGCCGCGACGACCCTTGTAACCGCGCTCGCCGCACTTGGGGCAGCCGGCGCCCTTCATGGGCGTGGCGCTGGCGAGATCCTGCTCGGTCATGCCGATCGAATAGAGTTCCTTGGCCGTCGGCTTGTACGGGGCGGCGCAGGCCTGGCAGTTGCGACGCACGAGGCGCTGGGCGAGGGCGCCCCGGAGGGCCGCGGACACGAGGAACGGCTTGACGCCGATGTCCACGAGACGGGTGACGGCGGAGACGGAGTCGTTGGTGTGGAGGGTGGAGAACACCATGTGACCGGTGAGCGCCGCGTTGATCGCGATTTCGGCGGTCTCCAGATCTCGGATTTCACCGATCATCACGATGTTCGGCGCCTGACGGAGCATCGCGCGGAGGGCGGCGGCGAAGGTCATGCCGACGTCGCGCTTCACCTGCACCTGGTTGATGCCGGCCATCTGGTATTCGACCGGGTCCTCGACGGTGATGATCTTGCGGTCGGGCTTGTTGATGTAGTTCAGCGCCGAGTAAAGCGTGGTCGACTTACCGGAACCGGTCGGGCCGGTGACCAGGAAGACGCCGTCCGAACCGGAGATGAGGCCCTGGAACTTGGCCTGGTCGTCGGCGAAGAAACCCAGTTCGGGCAGGCCCAGCTTGAGGCCTTCCTTGTCGAGGATTCGCATGACGATCGATTCGCCGTAGACGGTGGGGAGCACCGAGACTCGCAAGTCGATGTCGCGGCCGCCGGTGCGGGCTTGGATGCGTCCGTCCTGGGGGATGCGCTTCTCGGCCAGGGAGACTTCCGCCATCAGCTTGAGGCGGGAGATGATCGAGGGCTGCAGGCGCTTGGGCGGACCCTTCATCTCCTGCAGCACGCCGTCGATACGGAAACGCACGCGGAAACGCTTCTCGAGGGGCTCGAGGTGGATGTCCGAAGCCTTGCGACGGATGGCGTCGACGATGAGCGAGTTGACGTAACGGATGATCGGCGCGTCGTCTTCCTTGACGTCGCCGCCCTGCGGCAGTTCGACGGCCATGCCATCGTCGCCGCCCTTGCCGAGGATGTCATTGTAAGCGCCGCCGCCGCTGATGGGACCGCCGCTATAGCAACGAGAAATGGCCTCTTTCAGGGCATCCGGCGGGGCGAGCCGGGGGTTGAGCGGAAGCTTCAGGACGCCGGAGACGGAGTCGAGGGTCTCGGTGTCGAGCGGGTCCGAGATGGCGACGAGGAGTTCGGCGCCGTCCATCTGCAGCGGCAGGATGTTGCGGGCCTCGGCCTGTTCGCGGCTGATGAGCTTGAGGATGTCGTCCGACGGCGACACCTGGGTCACGTCGATGAGTTCCATGTCGAACTCCTTGCTCAACGCGGCGGTGATCTGGGGCCAGGCGACCTTGCCGGTCTCGACCAGTTTGGCGATGGCCACGGTGTCGGCGTTCTGGCCATCAGGCACGGGAACGGTCGCGGCGCGGGCCTCGCTCACGTCGGCAGGGGACACCAGCCCCTTGTCCTGAATGAATTGGATGACGTAGTCGTCGGCGGTCGTCACAGTAGGGAAATCCGGAGCGGAAGAATGGGGATAGGGAGATTGCTCCTCAAAGAGGAGAACAACGGGGAAAATGACCCTAAATCGGGGGAACCTTCCCGCAACCGCAAATTAACCAAAGATTGGCCGATTTACGCGCCCCTCGACTTGCCGACCCAAATCCTGACCTGCTCGCGCAAGAAGGCGGGCTCTCCGTCGTTCCAAAATACGACATTGGCACGCTTAACCTTCTCCACAAGAGAAAGTTGCGACGCGATACGGGCGGAAATCTCTTCATCGGACAGGCCCCGGCTACGCAGACGGACCCGGCGCACGTCATCCGAACAGGCCACGACCACGACCGAACTGAAACCTTCCGTGAGTTCCTTCTCAAAAAGCAGCGGAATTTCGACGACGTAATCGATCGAGGCATCAGCGGTGGCTTCACGGCGCAGACGGGCCACCTCGGGATGGGTGACCGACTCCAAGAAGGCCCGCTCGTCGGGGTCGTTGAAGACCTTTGCGGCGATCCACTTTCGATCAGGAACACCCTGCTTATCCAGGCAGGCGATCCCCCAGCGCTCCCTTAGGCGACTGACGCACACGTGAGACTCCAAGACCTGACGGGCCAACTGGTCGGCGTCGATGACGACGAAGCCTAACTCGGCAAAGCAGGCGGCGGCGGTCGACTTGCCGCAACCGATGCCTCCGGTGAGTCCGATGACCATGCCCTACCCTACCCGCCTGGCCCAGTGAGGGCAAACCTCAAGCGGGGGTCGGGGAGGATTGCAGGCCAGGGCCCGCGTCGGCGGCCGGCGCGGGGACGGATGGAGCCGGCTCCGGCACGGCCGGGGTAGTGGCCGGAGCGGCCACGGGAGTCTGGATCGCGCCGGTCTTGAGAATCTCCATCACATGGACGCCGTCGAGGGTCTCGTGCAGCAGCAAGGCTTCGGCGATCTTACGATGGGCTTCCGCGTTGTCGGCGATGAGCTTTTCGGCGCGGGCGTACTGCTCGCGGACGATGGCGGAGATGGCCTCGTCGATCCGGCGGGCGGTCTCGTCGCTGTGGGTCTGCGTGCGCGAGATTTCCCGGCCAAGGAAGACGGTGTCGGAGTTCTCGCCGAAGGCGATCGGGCCGAGGTCGCTCATACCCCAGTCGCAGACCATCTGGCGGGCGAAACGGGTGGCCTGCTTGATGTCGCTCGAGGCGCCATTGGAGATTTCGCCGGAGATGACCTTCTCGCCGACGCGGCCGGCCATGGCCATGCAGATGTAATCGAGCAGGCGCTGGCGCGTGTAACCGAGGAGTTCCTTGGTCGGCATCAGCATCGCCATGCCAAGGGCGCGGCCGCGCGGCAGGATGGTGACCTTATGGAGCGGCAGCGCGCCGTCGTCGATGAGGGCCTGGACGACGGCGTGGCCGGCTTCGTGGTAGGCGGTGTTGCGCAGGTCGGCGACGTCCATGACACGGCGACGTTCGCGTCCGTACGAGATCTTGTCGCGGGCTTCTTCGATGTCGACCATCTCGACCTTCTCGCGATTGCGGCGGCCGGCGTGCAGGGCGCCTTCGTTGAGCAGGTTGGCGAGGTCCGCCCCGGACATGCCGGTCGTGATGCGGGCCACGCGCTGGAGGTCGACCGACGTGCCGAGCTGGAAACGTTTGGCGTGCACGGCGAGGACGGCTTCGCGGCCGCGCAGGTCAGGCAGGTCGACGAAGACCTGGCGGTCGAAACGGCCCGGACGCAGCAGCGCGGCGTCGAGCACGTCCGAACGGTTGGTGGCGCCGATGACGATGACGCCGGCCTGGCCGTCGAAGCCGTCCATCTCGACGAGCAGGGAGTTCAAGGTCTGCTCGCGCTCGTCGTTGCCGCCGCCGACGCCGGCGCCGCGCTGGCGGCCGACCGCGTCGATCTCATCGATGAAGATGATGCAGGGGGCGAGCTTGCGGGCCTGCTCGAAAGTGTCGCGGACACGGGCCGCGCCGACGCCGACGAACATCTCGACGAAGTCGGAACCGCTGATGCTGAGGAAAGGCACGCCCGCCTCGCCGGCGACGGCGCGCGCGAGCAGGGTCTTGCCGGTGCCGGGAGGCCCGACCATGAGCACGCCCTTCGGGATGCTGGCGCCGATCTTGGTGAAGCGCTTGGGATCCTTGAGGAAATCGACGATCTCCTTCACCTCTTCCTTGGCCTCGTCGCAGCCGGCGACGTCCTTGAAGGTGGTCGTCTCCTTCTCGTTGGCGTTGAGGCGGGCGCGGGACTTGGCGAACTGCATCGCGCCGCGGTTGGCGTTCTTGAGGAAGCGATACATCATGAACAGCACCACGCCGGAGACCAGGAGCGTGGGCAGCACGTTGTAGAGGAACATCGTCCAGCCGGTCTGGGCGGGGATTTCCTTGAAAGCGTCGCGGGCGACGGAGGCGCGGAGCAGTTCGAACTCCTTCTCGGTCAGGCGGCCGTCGGCGGTGAAGCGGGATTTGTCGCCGGCGTCGGCGCCGGCGACGGCCAGCTCGCCGGAGATCCGGACCCAGCTCTCCGAACCCGAGGTGGGGTTGGGCTGGAGGGTGAGGTTCTTGATCTTCTTCTCTTGGGCGTAGGAGAGGACCTGGGAGACGTTGAGGACCTGGACGGCGTTGCCGGAGGCGGCGCCCGGCAGGTTGAACAGGGCGACGATAGCCACCATGAGCAGCAGCCAGATGAAGACCGGTTTCGTGTTCAGGCGGGGGCCGTTCTTATTATCATCCGGCTGGTCGTTTTGACTCATGGGCAAGGGTTTTAACCTAAGCAGGGCCCAAGCCAAGTCAACCGGAGAGCCCCCTTCGTCGGGCCGAGCAGGCGTGCGGATTCGGCCGGCGGCAGACCGGGCACCCAGAGGATCGCGGAGCCTGCCAAGACCACCGGGAGCGCCTCCCGCTTTTCGGCGGGGATTTTGCGATTGATGAGCAGGTCGGAAAGTTTGGCCGAGCCCGGCGAGCCCAACGGCTGATAACGATCGCCGTCCACGCGTCCGCGCCAGACGAGCGCCTCCGCTGGCGCGACGACGTAGGCCTCCCGGTTGGGCGAAATGTCCCCCTTGGACAGTCTGGCCCACAAATCTGCGCCCACCTCGACCTGTTCGGCCAGCAAGCCGCACTCGTCGTCGGGCAGGCCGAACTTGAGCCGGCGTTCGTCAGCACCAAAGACCAACGGTTCCCTTGGCACGCTCAGCGCACCGGCGGCGACGCGCACGAGACGACCGCGGACGCTGGCCCGGGCGTCACGTCCGGCGGCGATCGCCGCGGCCAAGGGAGCCAGGGACGACTCGCTCGGATCAGTGATTTCATGCGCATACAAGAACGTGCGGAGACATTCCTGAATCAGGGCGGAGGGACGGCCCCGGAGCGCGGCGACCGGCATGGTACCATCCGGAGCGACCACGCAGCCGAGTTCGCCCGCCCACTGCGCCAGCGCGACCTGCGCCTCGCCGAGGATGCGGGCAGAACGGGCGAAGCCTTCGGCATAACCTTCGCCCATCGCTTCGGCACCGCCGGCGGCGAGCCAGGCGCGGACGCGGTTGCGGGACGCAATCGGCAGGAGATTGGTGGCGTCTTCGCGCCAAGGGATGCCGGCAGCCCGCAGGGCCGTGAGCAAAGCCGGCTTAGCGAGGCCGGCTTGGATCAACGGACGCCAACGGCGGTGCCCATCGAGAAAAGACTGGAGCCCGCGCGGCGCCGCGAGGCCGGCGAGGCCAGCGCCCCGGGCGAGGCGCATCAGTGCGTTCTCGACGACGTCATCGAGGTGATGCGCGGTGCAGAGGATTTCGAAACCGAGGTCCGCCCGCTGCTGCG
>JBDKIN010000138.1:0-24097 GCA_039797095.1 Verrucomicrobiota bacterium | reverse complement strand
CTACTTTCTTGTTGTTGGGAATGTCTACGCCGAGGATTCGAGGCATGGTGTCCGTGCTGTTTGGAAGGTGGGAAAGAGGTCGGAACTTGAAGGTTCTGGTGGGATTGGAAAGCAAAAAATGAGGTTTAAACGAGGGTCAGGATTTCGGGGCCGTTTTCGGTCACCAGGACGGTGTGCTCGAAGTGGGCCGAGACCTTGCCGTCAGCGGTCCGGGCGGTCCATCCGTCGGAGGCCATGACGATCTTATGGGAGCCGAGATTGACCATCGGTTCAATGGCTAAGGCCATGCCTGCCAGCAACTTAGGTCCAGTTCCCGCCTTGCCGTAGTTCGGGATCTGGGGTTCTTCGTGCATTTTACGACCGACGCCATGGCCGACGAAGTCCCGGACGATGCCGTAACCCCCAGGGGTCAAGGCCTCCTGGATGGCGGCCGAAATATCCCCCACCCTGTTGCCAACCTTGGCGGCGGCGATGCCGGCCTGGAGCGATTTCTCTGTGTCGAGGCAAAGCTGACGGGCCCGGGGGTCGACCGCGCCGACCAGGATGGTGCGGGCATTGTCCCCGATGAAGCCGTCGCGGCGGACGACGACGTCAAGCGAGACAAGGTCGCCATCCCGGACGATCCGGTCGGCCGAGCCGATGCCGTGGACGATCTCGTCGTTGAGGGAGATGCAGACGTAGCCGGGGTAGCTGAGGCGGCCGACGACGTAACCGTGGCAGGCGCTCTCGCAACCATGCCGAGCCATGAGTCCGCGGGCGGCAGCGTCGAGGCCGGCGGTGGAGATGCCGGGGACGACGAGGGTGGAGAGATCGTGGAGGACGCGGGCCGCGGCGGCGCACGCCGCTCGCATGCGGCTCACGTCTTCGGCCGACTTCAAATCGATCATCCCGGAAAAGACTTAACCGGCGAAAGCGCCAAAGTGATTCAGACCCCAGGCGACGACGCCGAGGACGAACAGGAAGAGACAGGTCTTCTCGAGCGAACCGAGGGCCGAGCCTTCGCCCTCGGAACGCAGCGAAGCGGCCGGGACCGGGACGCCGCCGATACGTCCCTTCTTGAGGAAGCCTTCGTAGTTACGCTGCAGGAGGTAGGTCTCGATCTGGCGCATCGTGTCGAGCATGACGCCGACGGTGATGAGGCCGCCGGTGCCGCCGAGGAAGGTGGCGAGGCGCATCGGGAAGCCGAGCTGCACGATGAAGAGGTCAGGCATCAGCGCGATGATGAGCAGGAAGACGGAACCGGCCAGCGTCAGGCGGGTCATCACGAAGTCCAGGAACTGGGCGGTGTGCTCGCCGGGGCGGACGCCCAGGATGTACCCGTTGTTCTTCTTCAGGTCATCGGCGATCTGCACCGGACGGAACATGATCGAGATCCAGAAGTAGCTGAAACCGAAGATCAGCACCGAATACAGCGTGTAGTAGAAACCGTTGTTGCGGGAGAAGAAGTCGGCCCAGTCGCGGAGGAAGGCGAGCGTCGGGAAGTAGGTGCTCAGCGGATTGAGCAGCATGGGCGGGAAGCTCATGATGGCGCCGGCGAAGATGACCGGCATGACGCCCGCGTAGTTGACCTTGAGCGGCAGGTAGTTGGTCTGCGCGCCGTACATCTTGCGGCCGACCATGCGCTGCGCGTACTGGATCGGGATCTTACGGACGGCCTGGTTGATGGCGACCATCGCGGCCGTGACGGCGACGAAGAGGAGGATCATGCCCGCGGCCTTCTCCCAACCATGGGAGTTGGCGGCGGCGGCGCCGACCTTGCCGCCGAACGTCATGTCGACGAAGGAGGTGAGCGCGCCGGGGATGTCGGCGAGGATGCCGACGGTGATCAGGACGGACGTGCCGTTGCCGATGCCGCGCTGGGTGATCTGCTCGCCGAGCCAGAGCATGACGATCGCGCCGGAAGTGAGGAGGCAGACGCCGAGGCAGACGAAGAGCGTCTTGCTCTGCATCACGACGATGGTGCCGGTGAAATTACCGAGACCGAGCGCCTGGCCGACCTGCTGCGGGTTGCAGAAGGCGCCGAGGAGCAGCGCGGACTGGACGACCGCGATGAGGATGGTGAGGTAGCGGGAATACTGGGCGACCTTCTGGCGGCCGACTTCGCCTTCCTGCTGCAGACGGGCGATGGACGGCACGACGGCCGACATCAGCTGCATGATGATCGAGGCGCTGATGTAAGGCATGATGCCCAGCGAGAAGACCGCGCCCTTGAGGAGCGCGCCACCCGTGAACATGTTGTACATCGCGACCACTCCGCCGGCCGACTTATCGGCCATGGAGTGGTAATAATCCATGATGTCCTTCGGATCGATGCCCGGCAGCGGGATGTTCGCGCCGATACGGGCGACGAACACCAACGCGACGGTGGCGACCAGACGAGCCCTGAGCTCAGGGATCCTCCAGCAATTGGCGAAGGCCGAGAACATCGGGGTCAGGGTGAGCCGAGGCTCACTCGGCGGAAGCCGTCTTCTTGATCTCGATCAGGACCGCCTTGCCGCCGGCCTTTTCGATCTTGGCCTTGGCGTCCTTGGAGAAGCGGTGGGCCTTGACGGTGACGGCGCGCGTAAGCTCGCCGGTGCCGAGGATCTTAAGCAGAGGAGCGGACTTGCGGAGCACGCCGGCGGCCACGAGTTCCTCGAGACCGAAGGTCTTGCCTTCGAGTTCCTGGAAGTCGCGGACGTTGAGCACGGCGTAGTCGACGCGGTTGACGTTCTTGAAGCCGCGGTGAGGCAGGCGACGATAGAGCGGCATCTGACCGCCTTCGAAGCCGGGGCGATGACCGCCGCCGGAGCGGGCCTTCATGCCCTTGTGACCACGACCGGAAGTCTTACCGTGACCGGTGCCGCGGCCGCGGCCGAGGATCTTGTGGCGATGGGTGGAGCCCTTGATGTTGGGCAGAGAGTCGAGTTTCATGTCTTTGTTTACCGCTTAGGCGCGGAGGGCCTTGATTTGTTCGAGGGTACGGAGCTTGGAGAGACCGTCCAAGGTGGCCTTCACGATCGCCTGCGGGTTGTTGGAACCCATGGACTTCGAGAGGACGTCCTTGTAACCGGCGACTTCCAGGACGGCGCGGACGCCGCCGCCGGCGATCAGGCCGGTACCGGGGGCAGCCGGACGGAGCATCACGACGCCGCCGTCGGCGTGGCCGATGACTTCGTGCGGGATGGTGTTGCCGCGGAGATTGACGCGGACGAGGGCGCGGTGGGCGCGGTCGGTGCCCTTGCGGATCGCATCGGGAACTTCCTTGGCCTTGCCGTAACCCACGCCGACGCGGCCCTTGCCGTCACCCGCCACGACGAGCGCGGCGAAGTTGAAGCGACGGCCGCCTTTGACGACCTTCGAGCAGCGGTTGATGTGGACGACCTTGTCGTTGTATTCGGAAGCAGGACCGTCGTTGCGGTTATCGCGACGAGGACCACGGCCAGGGCCGCCGGGACCGTTACGACGGCCACCGGGACCACCGGGGCCACCAGGACCACGACGATCGCCGCCAGGGCCGGAACGGCCGGGGGCAGCGGAAGCGGGGGCGGCAGGAGCCGCGGCGGGGGTGTTTTCAGCGCTCATGAAATTAGAAAGTCAGGCCGGCCTGGCGGGCGGCTTCGGCGAAGGACTTCACGGTGCCATGGTAGCGGCGTCCGGCGCGGTCGAAGACCACGGTGGTGAGACCGGCGGCCTTGGCCTTGGCGCCGAAGGCAGCGCCGAAAGCGGTCGCGCCGGCGACGTTGGCCTTCAGCTTCTGGCCGCGGAGATCCTTGGAGGTGGTCGCGAGGGAGACGAGGGTCACGCCCTTGTCGTCGTCGATGGCCTGGGCGTAGAGATGCACGTGGGTCATCTTGAGCGCGAGGCGCGGGCGGGCAGCGGTGCCACGCACCGTCTTGCGGATGCGCCAGCGACGCTTCTGCGCCAGGAGATTCTTCTTCTGCAGTTTCATGGAATGTGTTCGGTTCGGGCGGATTAGGCCGTCTTCTTGCCCTCCTTGCGGCGGACGAATTCGCCTTCGACGCGGACGCCCTTGCCCTTGTAAGGCTCGACGGGCTTGTACAGCTTGATCGAAGAGGCGACCTGTCCGACCATGTGGCGGTCGGGACCGGTGATGACGAGCTTGGTGCCGTCGGTGACGACGACCTTCACGCCGGCCGGGATGGTGTACTTGATCGGGTGCGAATAGCCGAGGGCGAGGTCGAGGACGTTGCCCTTGAGGATGGCCTTGAAGCCGACGCCTTCGATCAGGAGGGTCTTGGTGTATTCGGTGGCGACGCCTTCGCACATGTTGCGGATGATGGCGCGGACGGTGCCGTGGAGGGCGCCGGCGGTGCCGGGCTTCACGACCTTGCCGGCGGCGTCCTTGACCTCGGTGAGGTCAGTGACGTTGACGACCTTGGCGTCGGCGACGACGCCGATCTCCTTCGGGAAGGGTTTCGAGAGTTCGCCCTTAGGCCCCTTGACGACGACGACATTGTCCTTCACGGACACGGTCACCTTGTCGGGGATGTTGACGGGCTGCTTACCAATTCGGCTCATTGAGTTGCTTGTTTAAGGGTGGGACGGGTTACCAGACCTTCGCGAGGAGCTCGCCGCCGACTTTCTGGCGACGGGCTTCGGCGTCGGTCATGACGCCACGGGAGGTGGTCAGGATGGAGACGCCCATGCCGCCGATGACCTTGGGGACGGAACTGTAGCCGGCATAGATGCGACGACCAGGGGTCGAGACGCGTTCGATGCTGGTGATCGCCGGGACGCCGGCGACGTACTTGAGGGTGAGTTCGAGGACGGGCAGGCCTTCGCGCTCGGCCTTGCGGGCGGAGGCGACGTAACCGGCGTCGACGAGGATCTTGGCGACGCCTTCGCGGAGGCGGGACCACTGGACGGTGATCACGGCCTTCTGGGCCTGCGAACCGTTGCGGATGGAGGTGAGGAAATCCCCGATGGTGTCAGTAGAAGCGGACATGGTTTTGTTTTTTCTTTTGGATTACCAGGAGGCCTTGGTGACGCCGGGAATCTGGCCGTTGAGCGCGAGCTCGCGGAAGGTGATACGGGAAAGGCCGAACTTGCGGATGAACGCACGCGGACGGCCGGAGATGGAACAGCGGTTCTTCTGGCGGACCTTCGACGAGCTGCGGGGCAGCTTGGCGAGGGCGCGCTGGGCGTCGTAGAAAGCCTCTTCGGTGACCTTGGGGTCGGCGAGGGTCTTCTTGAGTTCGGCGCGCTTGGCGGCGTACTTCTTGACGAGACGGTCGCGCTTGAGGGCGCGCTGGATGACGGACTTCTTGGCCATGCTGGTAAGGAGTTTGTGGGTTAGGCCTTGGCGGCGGTGGCGGCGGCCGCGTCGGCGGCGCTGGAGCGGCGGAACGGCATGCCGAGGAGGCGGAGCAGTTCGCGGCCTTCGTCGTCGGTCTGAGCGGAGGTCACGATGATGACGTCCATGCCGATGTTGGCGCGCTGGGAGCCGTCAGCCTGGGTTTCCGGGAAGATGGTGTGGTCGACGATACCGAGGGAGTAGTTGCCGCGGCCGTCGAGACGGTTGGAGGTACCGCGGAAGTCGCGGATCATCGGGAGGGCCACCGCGGTGAGGCGGAGGTAGAATTCCCACATGCGGGCGCCACGGAGGGTGACCATGCAGCCGAGGGTCATGCCTTCGCGCACCTTGAAGGCCGCGACAGACTTGGAGGCCTTGGTGAGGACGGGCTTCTGGCCGGAGAGCTTGGTGAGGTCCTTCACGACTTCGGCGATGTGGCCCTTGTCGGCTTCGGCCTTGAAGGCGGAGTTGAGGACGATCTTCTTCAGGTTCGGGACCTGGTGGATGTTCTTGTAACCGCGGCTCTTGAGGAGCTCGGGGACGACCTTCTCGAGGTAGTACTTCTTCAGATAAGGAACGGATGCCATTTGCGTGTTAATTCTCGGGTGGTTTCGTCAGGTTTACTTCTTGGCGGCCTTGGCCGGCTTCTTGGCGCGACGGGCGTCCCAGAGGGAGCCGAGCATCACGTTGGAGCGATGGATGGGGGCTTCCTTCTCGGTGATGCCGCCCTGCCCGTCCTGAGTGCGCTTCAGGTGGCGCTTGACGAGGTTCAGGCCCTCGATGGTGACGCGTTCGTCGGCACGGTTGTAGCTGACGACTTTGCCACGCTTGCCTTTTTCGGCGCCGGAGATGACGACGACTTCGTCACCCTTCTTGATGTCGGTCTTGGACATGGTGTTCAGAGTACCTCGGGAGCGAGGGAGATGATCTTCATGAAGTTCTTGCTGCGGAGTTCGCGAGCGACGGGCCCGAAGATGCGGGTGCCCTTGGGGTTGCCGTTCTCGTCGAGGATGACGACGGCGTTGGTGTCGAAGCGCAGGTAGCTGCCGTCGGCGCGGCGGATCGGGGCGACGGTGCGGACGATGACGGCGCGGCAGACCGAGCCCTTCTTCACCTGGGCGTCAGGGGTCGAATCCTTGACGGAGCAGATGATGATGTCACCCACGCCGGCGGTGTCGGTGAGCTGGCCGAGACGGCGGATCATGCGGACCCTGCGGGCCCCGGTATTGTCGGCTACTTCGAGCCGGGAAAGCATCTGAATCATTGTAAGAAGGGTCGGAGGTTAGGTGGGGCCGTTCAGTCTTCGATGGACTGGGCGGCGATCTTCGCGGCTTCGACGACACGGACGACGCGCCAGCGCTTCAGCTTGGAAAGGGGGCGGGTCTCCATGATCTCGACCTTGTCGCCGGGCTTGCACTCGTTCTTCTCGTCGTGCGCGTGCAGGACGGTACGGCGCTTGACTTCCTTGCCGTACACGGGGTGCGGCACGGTGTACTGGTAGTTGACCTTGATGGTCTTGTCTCCCGAGCGGGAGGCGACGAGACCCAGGAGGGTCTTGCGGTTGGAGCGGTCTTCGGACATCGGTAAAAGCGTTTGGAGGGTGGATTACTTCTTCTTCGCCGGGGCGGACTTGCCGGAAAGGACGGTCATGCAACGGGCGACGTCGCGGCGCAGGGCGCGGAAACGGGCGGAATTCTCGACGGCGCCGGTGGCCTTCTTGAGGCGCAGGCTGAGGAGCTCCTCGCGGGCTTCGCGGATGCGCTTCTGCAGTTCGGCGGGAGCCAGGGGGCGCAGGGCCGTGGCGGCGGTGGGCTTATCTTTCCGGTAGGTGGACATCGGTGAAAAGGGTCAGTTATGGGTGGTCGGGGCCGGTTGCATCAATACTTTTCGAGTTCTTCGCGGGCGACGAAGCGGCAGCGGAGCTGGAGCTTGGTGTCGGCGAGGCGCATGGCTTCGCGGGCGATGCTGATCGGCACGCCGGCGACTTCGAAGAGCATGGTGCCCGGCTTGATGCAGGCCACGTAGTACTCGACGCTACCCTTACCGGAGCCCATTCGGACTTCGGCCGGCTTCTTGGTCACCGGGGTGTGGGGGAAGATGCGCATCCACATCTTGCCCTTGCGCTTCAGGGCGCGGGAGATGGCGATACGGGCGGCTTCGATCTGGTTGGCCGGAACGCGGCCGCGATCGAGGGACTGGATGCCGAAGTCGCCGAAGGACAGCGTGTTGCACGCCGTGGCGTTGCCGCGGATCTTGCCCTTACGGTGCTTGCGCCACTTGGTGCGAGCGGGTTGGAGATTGGCCATGTTGGTCTAGAAGGTGAAGGTTGGGAGGGAGGCTTAGAACTCGGAGTCCTTGGAGCAGATCCAGCACTTGATGCCGACCTTGCCGGCCAGGGTGCGGGCTTCGGTGAACCCGTAGTCGATGTTCTCGCGGAGGGTGTGGAGCGGGACGCGGCCGACGCGAGCGGACTCGACGCGGGCGATTTCAGCGCCACCGAGACGACCGCCGAGGCGGATACGGATGCCATCGGCGCCGTTGGTCATGGTGGTCTGGACGGCCTTCTTCATGGCGCGGCGGAAGGAGATGCGGCGCTCGAGCTGCAGGGCGATGTTCTCGGCGACGAGCTGGGCCACGAGGTCGGGGCGCTTCACTTCGTTCACTTCGAGGATGATGTCATCGATGCGGGCCTTGCCGGCGACCTTCTGGATCTCGGCGCGGAGGTTCTTGAGCTCATCGCCCTTGCGGCCGATGACGACGCCCGGGCGAGCGGTCCAGATGCGGACGCGGACCTTCTGGCCGGCGCGTTCGATGAAGATACGAGGCACGGCGGCCTGGCGGAGCTTCTCCTTGAGGAACTCGCGGATGCGGTAGTCCTCGAGGATGTTGGCCGGGAAGTCACGCTTGGTGGCGTACCAGCGGGATTCCCAGTTGCGGCGGACGGCTAGACGGAAGCCGATCGGATTTACTTTCTGGCCCATGTTTCGGAAATTACTTGGTGGCGGAACCCAGAGCCACGCGGATGTGGCTCATGGACTTGTGGATAGGGTGGGCGGAACCGCGGGCGGCCGGCATCGAACGCTTGATGACCGGACCCTGGTTGACCGTGGCGGAGACGATCACGAGATCGCTGCTGGAGAGGTTGTGGTTGTTCTCGGCGTTGGCGATCGCGCTGGCGAGGGTCTTGCCCAGGAGGCGGGCGGACTTGCGCGGGATGAAGCGAAGGAGCTGGATGGCTTCCTCGGCGGGGAGACCCTGGATCTGGCGCGCGACTTCGCGGACCTTCTGGGGCGACATACGGGCAAAACGGGTGGTGGCGTGGACTTCCATGACTTTGGTAAAGGTTGGGTTAGATGCGGGAGTTGGCGCGGAGGGTGACGAGGTCGCCGGCGGTGATCGCGGCGGAGGGGTCGAGGGAGAGGATGAGGGCGACCGAGCGGCGGAGGCCGGCTTCGGCGATGACGACGGCGCCGAAGGCGCGGCCATCACGGCTCACGTTGCAGACCGTACCGGGGCGGAAGCCGCGGTCGTGTCCGCCATCCAAGACCACCAGATCCGTCGCGCGGGCGGAGACGACCGCGACGACCGGAGCCTTGCCATCCGCTTCGGCCGCACCAGGCGCACGGACTTCCGCGCCGACCGCGGTGGCGGCGACGAGAAGAGCGGACATGGTGAGGACGTTGCGCACGGGGGATGATTACTGGGCTTCCTTGCGGGAGGGCTGGGTGTGCTGGCGGAAAGTGCGCGTCGGAGCGAACTCGCCGAGCTTATGGCCGACCATGTTCTCCGTCACATAGACGGGGACGAAGGCCTTGCCGTTGTGGACTTCGAGGTTGAGGCCGATGAAGTCCGGGGTGACCGTCGAGCGTCGCGACCAGGTCTTGATCGGCTTACGGCTGTTGGCCTTCTGGGCGACGGTGACTTTGTCGACGAGGTGGGAGTCGACATAGAAACCCTTTTTGCGGGAGCGTGCCATGTTAAGAGAGGTTCAGTGAGGGTTAGACCTGCTTCACCTTGCGGCCGTTGCGGCGCAGGATGATCTGGTTGTTGGAGGCCTTCGCCTTGGTGCGGGTCGGGAAGCCCTTGGCGAGCTGGCCCCACGGGGACTTGAGGTGCTGACGACCGCCGCCACCCTTCTTCTTGCCGCCGCCACCGCCGTTCGGGTGGTCGACCGGGTTCATGGACATACCACGCTGGCGAGGACGGATGCCCTTCCAGCGGCTGCGGCCGGCCTTACCGAGGCTGGCGTTGTGGTGGTCGACGTTGCCGACGATGCCCACGGTGGCGCGGCAATCGGCGTTAAGGTAGCGCTGTTCGCCCGAAGGCATGCGCAGGATCGCACGACCGGCTTCGAGGCCGAGGAGCTGGGCGAAGCCGCCGGCGGAGCGGGCGAGCTGACCACCCTTGCCGGGTTCGATCTCGATGCAGTGGATGAAAGTGGCCGGAGGGATCAGGCTCAGCGGCAGGGAGAGACCAGGGGTCAGCTGTTCCTGCGCGGTGTTGGTGCTGACGACCTTGTCGCCGACCTTGAGGCCATCCGGAGCGAGGATGTAGTTCAGGGTCTTGTCGGCGTACTCGATGAGGGCCAGGTGGGCGGTGCGGTTCGGATCGTATTCGATCCGGATGACGGTGGCCGGCGCGTCGAGGCGGTCACGACGGAAGTCGATGGCGCGATAGAGCTTCTTGTGACCTCCGCCACGACGGCGGGAGGTGATGCGGCCGTAACAGTTACGGCCCATCGCGCGGTGCTTGAATTCAGTGAGCGAGCGCTCGGGGCGACCGGCGTGCAGGCCCTCGGTCTTCACGCGCACTAGGAAGCGCGTGCCGGGGGTGATGGGACGATGAGTGATGATGGGCATGGCTTGGCTGCTCCGAGATTAGGCGAGGGAGATGACGTCGCCCTTCTTCAGGGTGACGATGGCGCGACGGGAATCCGTCTCGGTGAAGATCGAACCACCGGAGAGGCGGCTGCGGCGCAGCTTGCCCTTGCGGATGAGGATGTTGATCTTCTCGACGGTCACCTTGAAGTTAGCCTCGACGGCCTTCTTGATCTGCGCGCGGTCGGCGCCAGGAAGGACTTCGAAGACGTACTTGTTGGCTTCGGCGAGGCCGGAGGCCTTTTCCGTGAGGATCGGGCGGCTGATGATTTCAGAAGCGGGCTTCATGGGATGACGGTCTTAGTTTTTGGCGCGCTCGAGGACCTTCTTGAGGCCGTCTTCCGAGATCAGGACGCGCGGGGTGCGCACGAGATCGAGAGCGTTGAGGTTGGAAGAATTGGAGAAGACCGCGCGGCTGACGTTGCGGCTGGCGCGGACGACGGTGTCCGACCAGGCGCTGTCGACGACGAGGAGGCGCTTGCCGGCGGGGCTCACGTTGGCGAGCACCTTGGCGAAGAGCTTGGTCTTGGGCTGGGCGACTTCGAACTTCTCGATGACCGAGAGTCCGCCGTCGGCGGCGAGCTCGAAGAGCGCGCGCTGAAGGGCGACCTTCTTGGCCTGCGCGGTGATGGTCTTGGACCAGTCGCGGGGGCGCGGACCGAAGACGATGCCGCCCTTGAACATCTGGGGGGCGCGCTTGTCGCCGTGGCGGGAACCGCCGGAACCCTTCTGCGGGAGGACCTTCTTACCGGAACCGGCGACTTCGCCGTAATCCTTGGTCTTGGAGGTACCCTGGCGCTTGTTGGCCTGGTAGGAGACGATGACCTGCTTGAGCAGGGCCACGCCCTTGTCGCCTTCGAAGGAAGGGATGTCGAATTCCTTCTCGGTGAAGGCGGATCCGTCGGGCTTGTAAACTTTGAGCTTCATATCGCTGAGATGCTGGGTGGGTTACTTGGCGGCGATGGCCTTCTTGGCCGGACGCACGAGGACGACCTCACCGTTGGCGCCGGGGAAGCTGCCCTTGATGAGGAGGAGGTTCTTCTCGGCGAGGACCTGGACGACGCGGAGATTCTGGACGGTGCGCTGCACCTGGCCCATGTGGCCCGGCATGCGCTTACCTTTGAAGACGTGACCCGGGGTCTGACGCATGCCGATCGAGCCGATTCGGCGGTGCATCATGTGACCGTGGGAGTCAGGCTGGCCGTCCATGTTGTGGCGCTTGACGACGCCCTGGAAGCCGCGGCCCTTGACGGTGCCGATGACGTCGACCATCTGGCCGGCGGTGAAGTTCTCGACGGTGATGACGTCGCCGACCTTGGCCTGCGTGGCGCCAGCCTGGCGGATCTCGTGGAGATGGGTGTGAGGAGCGACGCCCGCCTTGCGGAGGTGGCCGACTTCGCCGGCCGACATGCGGCTTTCCTTCTGGGCGCCGAAGGCGATCTGGACGGCATCGTAGCCATCCTTATCGACGGTCTTTACCTGGGTGACCGGGCAGGGACCCGCTTGGACGACCGTGACAGGGACGAGGTTGTTCTCCGCGTCATAGACCTGGGTCATTCCGATTTTCTTACCGAGTAGCTGGTGTTTCATTTTTCTAAGAGGCAGGTGGCGTTTCCGCCGTTTGGTCATTGCTGACCTGCATTAGGCTTAGGATTCCTTGCGGAATCTTGGTCCTGATAGAGGGGCTTGGACGTCCTGCGTTGGGTTGGAGGTTAAGGTGGAGGGTTGAAGAGTTAGACTACGATGTTGATGTCAACCCCAGAAGGCAGGTTGAGCTTCTTCAGTTCGTCGACGGTCTGGGCGTTGGGCTCCATGATCTCGATCAGACGCTTGTGCGTGCGGATCTCGAACTGGTCCATGGACTTCTTGTCCACGTGGGGCGAACGGTTGACGGTAAGACGGGAGATGTCGGTCGGCAGCGGCACAGGGCCGGAGACGCGGGCGCCGGTGCGCTTGGCGGTGTCGACGATCTCATTGGCGGACTGGTCGACCATGCGGTAGTCGAAGCCCTTGAGCTTGATGCGGATTTTGGTGCGGGCCATCGGGAAGGGTGTGGGAGGGTGAGATTAGGTGCGGGCCGGGGCGCGGGACGAGGTCTCGACGACCTGCTTGAGGATCTGCGCGGGGACCTGCTCGTAGTTGGCGGGCTCCATGGAGTACGAGGCGCGACCCTTGGACAGGGAGCGGACGTCCGTGGAGTAACCGAACATTTCGGCGAGCGGGACGCGGGCGTCGATGTTGCAGAGGCCGTTCTTGGTGTCCATGCCCTGGATCTGGCCACGGCGGCGGTTAAGGTCGCCCATGATGTCTCCCTGGTATTCTTCGGGGGTGACGACTTCGACCTTCATGATCGGCTCGAGGAGGATCGGCTTGGCGTCCTTCATGGCTTCCTTGAAGGCGAAGATACCGGCCATCTTGAAGGCCATTTCGTTCGAGTCCACTTCGTGGAAGGAACCGAAGACGATGCGGGCCTTGAAGTTGATCACCGGGTAACCGGCGACGGTGCCGTTGTTGGCGGCTTCGAGGATGCCTTCGGTGGCGGGCTTGATGAATTCCTTGGGGATGACGCCGCCGACGATCTCGTTGACGACTTCTTCGCCCTTCTCACCGGCCACGCGGGTGGCGGGCGGGTTGGGTTCGAGCTTGATCTCGACGTGGCCGTACTGGCCGCGACCACCCGACTGGCGGATGAACTTGCCGACGCCTTCGGAGGCGAGATTGATGGTTTCGCGGTAGGAAATCTGCGGCTTGCCGGACTTGGCCTCGACCTTGAACTCGCGCTTGAGGCGGTCGACGATGATTTCGAGGTGAAGCTCACCCATGCCGGAGATGAGGGTCTGGCCCGTCTCAGGGTTGGAGGTGACGCGGAAGGTCGGGTCTTCCTGGGCGAGGCGCTGCAGGCCGATGGAGAGACGCTCCTGGTCACCCTTGGAGTTCGGCTCGATGGACATCGAGATGACGGGCTCGGCGAAGGTGGTCTTCTCGAGGATCAGGTCGTCTTCGGCGGTGAGGGTGTCGCCGGTGGCGATGTCCTTCGGGCCGATGATCGCGCAGATGTCACCGGAGTAGGCGACGTCGATTTCTTCGCGGTCCATCGCACGGAGGAGGACGATGCGCGAGATACGCTCGTTCTTGCGGGTGCGCGGATTGTAGAGGGCTTCGCCCTTCTTGAGCTGGCCGCGGTACACGCGGTAGAAGACGAGCTGGCCGACGTGCGGGTCGGACCACAGCTTGAAGCAGAGGCCGGTGACCTTCGCCTTGTCGTCCGGACCGATGGTGATCTCCTTCTCGCCGTCGTCGATGAAGGCCTTCTGGGGGCGCATGTCGATCGGGGAGGGCAGGAAGTCGACGACGCAGTCGAGGAGCATCTGCACGCCCTTGTTCTTGAAAGCAGAACCGGGGATGACGCCGATGAAGTTGAGGGAGAGGGTGGCCTTACGGATGCCGGTGCGCATCTCGTCGATGGTCACTTCCTGGCCGTCCAGGTACTTGGCGGCGAGCACGTCGTCGAAGTCGGCGAGGGCCTCGACCAGCTTGGTGCGCCACTGCTTGGCTTCTTCCTTCTGGTTTTCCGGGATGTCGACCGTGTGGTACTTCATGCCCTTCGGGTCGGTCTCGTCGTAGACGTAGGCGACGTTCTTGATCAGGTCGATCATGCCCTTGAACTCTTCGCCCTGGCCGATCGGGATGAAGAGCGGGTGGGCGTTGCCCTTGAGCTTGGTGCAGATGTCGTCGACGGCGCCGAAGTAATCGGCACCGGTGCGGTCCATCTTGTTGACGAAGGCGACGCGCGGGACGCCGTACTTGTTCATCTGGCGCCAGACGGTCTCGGACTGGGGCTGCACGCCGGCGACGGCGCAGAAGACGGCGACGGCGCCGTCAAGGACGCGGAGCGAGCGCTCCACCTCGGCCGTGAAGTCCACGTGGCCGGGGGTGTCGATGATGTTGATGCGATGGTCGATGTTCGCGAAATGGCCTTCCTTGGTCTTCCAGCCGGCGGAGATGGCGGCCGCGGTGATCGTGATGCCGCGCTCGCGCTCCTGCTCCATCCAGTCGGTGGTGGCGGTGCCATCATGGACTTCGCCCATCTTGTGCACCACGCCGGTGTAGAAGAGGATGCGCTCCGTGGTGGTCGTCTTGCCGGCGTCGATGTGCGCGGCGATGCCGATGTTGCGCGTGTGCTCGAGCGGGAACGCGCGGTTGGCGGAGTTGAATTCGGAAAGTTTGGCCATGGTCGGAACCGGTTACGGGCGGCGGAGAATTACCTGCGGATTACCACTTGAGGTGGGCGAAGGCACGGTTGGCCTGGGCCATCTTGTGGGTCTCTTCGCGCTTCTTCACCACGTTACCGGTGTTGTTGTAAGCGTCGACGAGTTCGGCGGCGAGGGCTTCGGACATCGTGGTGCCCTTGCGGCCGGCGGCGGCGGCGGCGACCCAGCGCAGCGCGATGCTGTTCTGGCGCTCAGGGGAGACTTCGACCGGGACCTGGTAGGTGGCGCCACCGACGCGACGGCTCTTCACTTCGAGCTTCGGACGGCAGTTCTCCAGGGCGCCGAGCATCAGCTCGACGGGATTGCCCTTCATCAGCTTTTCGCTGACCTTCTCGATCGCGCCGTAGACGATGCCTTGGGCGATGGACTTCTTGCCGGACTTCATCACGACGTTGATGAGCTGGCTGATGAGGGGGGAGCCGTAACGGGCGTCCGGGAGGTGGGCGCGCTTGGCTGCTTTGCGACGACGAGACATGATCTGAGAGGTGTTAGGGTCGGAAACGGATTAGGCCTTCTTTTCCTTCGGGCGCTTGACGCCGTACTTGGAACGGGAGCGACGGCGCTTCTCGACGCCGGAGCAGTCGAGCGGGCCGCGGACGATGTGGTAGCGCACGCCGGGGAGATCCTTGACGCGGCCGCCGCGGACGAGGACGACGGAGTGCTCCTGGAGCTTGTGGCCTTCGTCGGGGATGTAGGAGATGACTTCCTGGCCGTTGGTCAGGCGCACCTTGGCGACCTTACGCTGAGCCGAGTTCGGCTTCTTCGGCGTGCGGATCATGACCTGCACGCAGACGCCGCGGCGGAAGGGCGAGTTGTTCAAGGCAGGCGACTTCGACTTGGCCTTGGGTTGGACACGCGGTTTACGGACGAGCTGGTTGATGGTAGGCATGGACCTCGGTAAATAGGGAAAAGAGGGTTTGGGCATAGGGGTCGAGGCCCCTCATGCAAGAGGAAAGTGCGGGGATTTTAAGGTTTCTTTACTCCCCTCCCGGCGGCACCCCCCTCCGGATTTTTTTGGCGGGACAATTTCGAGCCCCCTGCCATTACTCAAACCCCGCCCATGCCCCCCGCCCGCCTGACCGCCTCCTTGCTCCTCGGAGCCTTCTGCCTGACCGGTCTAGCCCAGACGGCCACCCCTCCCTCCCCCCCGCCCCTCGGCGCGGTCAGCAAGGAAGAGGCCGAGGACGCTGAAATCATCGTCCTGGCCGGGCTTCCCCACCTGAAGGAAAAGGAAGCTATCCTAAGTTACGCCCGCCAGACCTACGTGAAAGCGGACCTGATCAAGGATAAGACCCTCCTCCAGATCATCCGCCTATCCCTCTCTAAACTGGAGGATCAGCCCGAAAAATCGGCCCAAATTCTCCAGGAACACCTCAACCAGCTATCCGAATACTTCACGAAGGAAGGGATGGCCGCCCAGGCCGCTGGTAAGATGGATGACGCCCTCCGCCTGGCGCAGGTGGCGGTCCGCTGCAACCCAGGGAGCGCTAAATCTAAGTTGTTCTTTGCCAACTTCTTACATTCTGTCGCGGGACGGACGGACGATGCGATCCAGACCCTTCAGCACGGGTTGGACTTCCTCCCGGTCGAGGACCCTCTGACCAAGGACTACCTAGAGCGCTATTTTCAGCTCCTCCAGGCCCGGGAACGCGACCAGGAGGTCATCGACGCCAGCCTTAAGCTCCTGAACAACACCAAGAATATCTCGGGTAACATGCGGGAGGTCCTCTCCCTCTCGGCCGCGACCTCCCTTTACTGGACCGGCAAATACCCGGATGCGGTCAACCTCATCAATTCCAGCGGTCTGGACAAACTCCCCAGCGGCCTGCTCCTGAAGGCCCGGGCGCTCTTCGAGGGCGGCAAGACCCGCGAAGCCATCAGCCTGCTGGAATCCAAGACGTCGGTCTTCAGCGGAGCGGCCCGGGAAGCGGTGCTCTCGCAGCTCACCCGTTACCATATCCTGCTGGGTGAAAGCCGCATCGCCTTGGCGGTCAACCAGGAGCGCATCGATCTCGATGAAGCCGCGTTCTTCCCCCAGATCCAGAAACTGCACCTGCTCGACCGGATCGGCCTGAAGGAGGACTTCGACAAGCAGCTCAAACTGATCTTCACCCGCTACGCCGCCAACTCGGCCGCGATGCTCGCGCTCGCCAACTTCGCCGCCGAGAAAGGCTACTCCGAACTCACCGGCGCGATCGCCATCGCCGCCGGCCAGCAGGGCTTCGAACGCGTGACCTTCGCGGTGCTGCACCTCGAAGCGCTGGTCCGGGGACCCGAGCCGAGCCAGGCGATCGCGCAGTATCAGCAGATCGTCGCCGCCGACCGCACCTACTTCAAAGGCAAGGAGCCGCTCGTCATGGCCTTGCTCGGCATCGCCCACCACGCGCGCCTGAAGAACGACCCGAAGTCCGCCAAGATCGACCGCGACACGGGCAACCGCTACCTGGAGGAGTTCCTCAAGGCCAAGGATCTCGGTCCCGAAGCCTACCGCTCCGTCGGCCGCCACCTCCGCGCGATCCGCGCCGGCGAACCCGCGGTCCGCATCCTCGAAGCCGGCGCCGCGAAACATCCGCGGCACTCGCAGCTGCGCGCGGATTACATCGCCGCCCGCATCCTCGCCGGCCAGACCGAAGCCTACGGCACGCGCCGTTCCGTCGCCGACGAACTGGAGACCTTGCTGACGCTGCGCCGTCCTTCCCCGCTCATCTGGCAGGAAGCCGCCTCGTGGTTGCGCACCGAATCGAAGCTGCCGCCGGAACGCCTGCGCAAGCTTCAGGCCGCCTGCGACGCGCTCGTACGCAGCAACCTCGACCCCGAAGCCCTCGCCGGTTTCTGATCCGCCGATGGACCTCGCGCGCCGCCGCTCGGAGCTCATCGCCGAGCTCGAACCTTTCTCCGACCACCACGAGCGGTTCCAGTACGTGATCGACCGCGCGAAATCCGCGCCGGCGCTCCCGGCCGAACTGAAGCTCGAGGCCTTCCTCATCGAAGGCTGCACGTCCAACCTCTGGCTGATCCCTTCGCTCGACGACGGCGTCTGCCATTTCCGCTGCGACGCCGATTCGCTCATCACGAAGGGCGTCGCGAGCCTGGTCTGCGAATTCTACGACGGCGCCTCACCGGCCGAAGTCGCGGCGACCGACGCCGATTTCCTGTCGGCCGTGGGCATCACCCAGCACCTCTCCCCGAACCGCCGTAACGGCCTGACGAACCTGGTCGGCAAGATCCGCGCGTTCGGCCGGCTCACCGCGGGTTCCTGATGAGCCCCATCGGCGGGGCTTAAGAAGCGGGATATGCGTGCTTGGGATTTGCGCCGTCCGCCTTGTCCCTTGTGATGGGAGCATGACCCAGCCGGAATCCGCCGCGCCCGACCGACGTCTGTTCGGACTGTGCCTGCTCACGCTGGCGTGGTCGGTGCTCGTGCTCCAGGCCGGCGGCTTCACGACCAGCATCCAGGCCGGCATGGCCTTCCTGGACTGGCCGCTCTCCAACGGCTCCGTCAACCCGCCGGGCTGGCTCACGGAGATCGACAAGTTCGCCGAACACTCGCATCGCCTCGCGGCCACGGGCTTAGGCCTGCTCTGCGTGGTCATCGCGGTCGCGCACCGCCTGCGCGAGCCGCGGACCGTCGTCCGCCGCGCGGCCTACGCGCTCGTCGGCCTCGTCGTGCTGCAAGGCATGCTCGGCGGCCTGCGCGTGCTGCTCGACCAGCTGAACATCGGCGGCGACGGCAACTTCAAGGCCGCGGCCTTCGCCGTCGGTCACGCCGTCAACGCCCAGCTCACGCTGGCGCTCCTCGCCTTCATCGCCCTCGCGCACAGCGCCGCGTGGCACCGCGCGGGCCGCGGCGAAGACCCCGCGCCCTTCCGCGCCGGCCGCTGGGCGGCAGGCCTCACGCTGGCGGTCATCGTCGGTGGCGCGGTCATGCGCCAAGGTCGCTTCACCGCCTGGGTCACTTCCCCCGACCAAGGGCTGTTCATCCCCTCGGTCGGCGACGGCGTGCTCTGGTGGGTCAACCTCGCCCACCGCGGCGGCGCCCTGCTGGCGGCCTCGGCCGTGCTCTTCTTCGCCTACCGGCTGGCCCGCCACGGCTATCCGTTCCTGCGCTGGGCCTCCCTCGTCGGCCTGCTGGGCCTGCAGGTGCTCCTCGGCGTCCTGAGCCTCCGCCTCTACGACAACCCGCACGTCCGCACCGTCCATCTCGTCGTGGGCGCCGCGCTGTTCTCCTCGCTCTGCGCCGCGCTCGCCCTCGCGCATCGCCGCGCCCGGACCGACGCCGCCTGAGCCGGCGCGACGGATTTGCCTTTAACCCTGCGCGTAAACCCGCCACGACAAGACCGATGAGCGAACGCGCCGGATCCGTGCCTGCCGCCTACTGGGAGCTGACCAAGCCCCGGCTGTCGTTCCTCTCCGTCCTGACCTCGCTCGCCGGCTATTTCTGCAGCGCGCCCGCGCAGCCGACCGACGCCAAGGTGCTCGTCTCCCTCGCCCTCGGCACGGCCCTCGCGGCCGGCGGCTGCGGCGCGGTCAACATGTGGTGGGAAAGCGCCGCGGACGCGAAGATGGAGCGCACGCGCAACCGTCCGATCCCCGCGGGGATCATCCGCCCCGGCGCGGCCCTGCTCTTCGGGATGATGCTGCTGGTCGCCGGCGTAGGGCTCGTGTGGTCCGGCGCCAACCCGCTGGCGGGCGCCCTCACGGCGGCGACCGCCTTCTCGTACCTGTTCCTTTACACGCCGCTCAAGACGCTGACTTCCTGGTGCACGCTGGTCGGCTCGCTGCCGGGCGCGATCCCGCCGATCATCGGCACGGCGGCCAAGCTCGGCGCCATCGACCGCATGGGCTGGCTGCTCTTCGCCCTGCTGTTCTTCTGGCAGGTGCCGCACTTCATGGCCCTCGCGGTGATGTGCCGCGAAGACTACGCCCGCGGCGGCTTCAAGGTGGCCACGGTCGACGATCCTTCCGGCCGCTCGGCGTCGGTCTGGGCGCTGGCCTTCATCCTGCCGATGATCGTCGTGGCCGGCGCGATCGCCACGAACTTCTTCCCGAACTGGACCAGCCCCTACGTCTGGGTCTCCTTCCTGGCCGGCGCGTGGTTCTTCAAGCTGACGCTCGAGTTCGCCCTCCCGCAGCGCCGGGCCGCGGTCGCGAAGCCGCTCTTCATCGCCTCGATCCTTTACCTGCCGGTCGTCCTGTTGACTCTGACGCTCAACCGGCTTTTCTGAGCCCATGGACGCCCGCGCCGCCAAGCAGACCCTGCGCGCGGAACTGAAGGCCCGCCGCACCGCGCTGACGTCGCGTGAACTCCAGGTCGCGGGCGACGAGGCCGCCCGGCTGATCACGCAGCTCCCGGAGTGGAAGCAGGCGAAGACGGTCTGCCTCTACGCCTCCTTCGGCGGCGAACTGCCGACCGACGCCCTCCTCGCGCTCGCCCTCCTCGAGGGGAAGCGGCTCCTGCTCCCGCGCGTGACGAACAAGACGACGCTCGTCCTCCACGAGGTCGCCGACCTCGGCGCGCTCCAGCCCTCCCGTCTCGGCATCCGCGAACCGAAACCCGCCGCCCCGGTCGCGACGCTGGCCGACGCCGGCCTGATCCTCGTCCCGGGCCTGGGCTTCGACGGCGCCGGACGACGCCTCGGGTTCGGCGGCGGTTTCTATGACCGACTGCTGGCCAAGCCGCCGCGCAAGACCTTCCTCCTGGGCCACGCGCATGCCTTCCAACTGATCCCGCGCCTGCCGGAGGAGCCGCATGATATTAAAGTCAAGGCGGTCGCCACCCCGCAGGGCGTGATTCGGTGCCGAGCACGCTAGCGGGTTTGCCAAGCGGGGCGATTCGTGTCCGATGGAGGGTCCGATGCCCGCCCCCCGACCAGACGCGATCCGCCTCCGCGGCGTCCGCCAGAACAACCTGAAGGGCTTCGATGTCGACATCCCGGTCGGCAAGCTGGTCGTGGTGACGGGCCTCAGCGGCGCGGGCAAATCCTCCCTGGTCTTCGATACGCTGCACGCCGAAGGGCAACGCCGCTACGTCGAGACGTTCAGCCCGTACGTCCGTCAGTTCCTCGAACTGCTGCCCTCCCCGGCGCTCGACTCCGCGGAGAACGTCCGCCCGTCCGTCGCCATCAAGCAGGGCAACGCGGTCCGCACGTCGCGCTCGACGGTGGGCACGATGACCGAACTCTGCGACTGGTTCAAAGTCTGGTTCGCCCATCGCGCCGAACTCGTCGACCCGGCCAGCGGCCGGGTGATCGTGCCGCGCGGACCCGACGCCGCCTGGCAGGATTCGCTCGCGCGCTTCCCGGGCCAGTCGCTCTCGCTCGCGTTCGCGGTCGCCAAACCGGAATCGCTGGGCTGGCCGACCATCGCGGAAGAATTCGCCAAGGCCGGCTTCAGCCGCGCCTTCGCCGCCGGCCGACGCATCCGGCTGACGGAGGACGAGATTCCCGCCGACGCGACGGAACTGCTGGTCATCCAGGACCGCGTGACGGTCGCCCCCGACCAGGCCTCGCGCTTCCATGAGGCGGCCCTCGCGGCCTTCCGACTCGGCGGCGCCCGCCTCCGCCTGCTCGACGACCAAGGCCACGAGCTGTCCCGCTACAGCGAGGCCCTCGAATCACCGGTCGACGGACGTAAGTTCCGGCCGGCTTCGCCCGCGCTCTTCTCCTTCAATTCTCCCGTCGGCGCTTGCCCGGAGTGCCGCGGCTTCGGCCGCGTCATCGGCCTCGACTGGCATAAGATCATCCCGAATCCGGCGCTGACGCTCGCCGAAGGCGCGATCGCCCCGTTCCAAGGCACGGTCTACGGCGAATCGCAGAAGGACCTCACGCGCGCCTGCCGCAAGGCGGGCATCCCGATGGACGTGCCGTGGAAGAAGCTCTCGGCGGCGCACCGTAGATTCGTCGAGCACGGCGAACCGGGCTACGTCCAAGGTTCCTACGATTCGATGTGGTACGGCGTCCGCGGCTTCTTCCGCTGGCTCGAAGGGACGACCTATAAGATGCACGTGCGGGTGTTCCTCTCCCGCTGGCGCGCCTACGAGTCCTGCCCGCAGTGCCATGGCCGCCGCTTCCGCGAGGAATCGCTCTTCTGGCGCTGGCAGGGCAAGACGCTCCCCGAACTTTACGCGTCGCCGGTCTCGGACCTGCGCGCGCTGCTCGCGCCGCTGGCGCCGAAGGACTCCCGCCATCCGGCAGACCACGCGCTCGAAGCCATTCTCGCGCGGCTCGGTTACCTCGAGGCGGTCGGCCTCGGCTACCTGGCGCTCGACCGTTTGTCCCGCACGCTCTCCGGCGGCGAAGTCCAACGCGTCAACCTCACGTCGTGCCTGGGCGCCTGCCTCGCGGACACGGTCTTCGTCCTCGACGAACCGAGCGTCGGCATGCACGCCCGCGACCTGGCCCGCATGGTCGGGATCCTCCGCAGCCTCGTCGACCAAGGGAATACGGTCGTGGTGGTCGAACACGACGAGTCGGTGATGCGCGCGGCGGACTGGCTGATCGAGATCGGCCCCCGCCCCGGCGCCGAGGGCGGCCACCTCCTCTACCAAGGCGCCCCGCATGGCATCCTCAAGGTCAAGGAATCCGCGACGGGCAACTGGCTCTCCGGCCGCCGCACGCCCGAGACGCGCGCCCCGCGCCCGATCGGCGACACGACTCCTCGCCTCCGCGTGAGCGGCGCGACGGTCAACAATCTCCGCGATTTCAGCTGCTCGGTCCCGCTCGGCCGCCTCGTCGGACTCTGCGGCGTCTCGGGCTCAGGCAAGTCGACGCTGCTCCACCAGGTCATCGGCCGACGCGACCCGGAATCAGGCGACGAAGCGACGGAACTGAAATGGGTGAAGTTCGACAAGGAGCCGGCGGAGGTCGCCCTCGTCGACCAATCCCCTGCGACCCGCACGCCGCGCTCCAATCCGGCGCTCTACGTCGGCGCCTGGGACGCGATCCGGACCTTGCTCGGCAACTCGCCCGAGGCGAAAGCCGCGGGGCTCTCGCCTTCGCACTTCTCCTTCAACGCCGGCGAAGGCCGCTGCGAACGTTGCGGCGGCGCGGGCTGGGAGACGGTCGAGATGCAGTTCGTCTCCGACGTCGCCCTCCCCTGCCCCTCCTGCAACGGCAAGCGCTTCCGCGACGAGGTGCTCAGCTTCCAATACGACGGGAAGTCCGTCGGCGACCTGCTCGCGATGTCGGTCACCGAGGCGCGCAAGTTCCTCGGCGAACGCACGCCCGCCTCCGCCCAGCTGGCCTGCCTCGAAGAAGTCGGTCTCGGCTACCTCTCGATGGGCCAGCCGCTCACGACGCTCTCCGGCGGCGAAGCCCAGCGCCTCAAGCTGGTCCGCTACCTTTCCAAGATCGACGCCCGCAAAAGCGGCGCGCTGCTGCTCCTCGACGAACCGACGACCGGCCTGCACCGCGAGGACGTCGCGCGCCTGATCGGCCTGCTCCATCGCCTCACCGAAGCCGGCCACTCGCTCGTCGTGGTGGAACATCACCTCGACGTGCTGAAGTCCTGCGACTGGCTCCTCGAGATGGGTCCGGAAGCCGGCCCCGCCGGCGGCCGCCTCGTCGCCGAAGGCACGCCCGCCGAGGTCGCCCAAGCGGGCACGGTGACGGGACGTTTCCTCGCCAAGGGCGACGACGCCTTCGCCGCCGCCTCGACCGCGCCGGGCAAGCCGCGTCCGACGTCGATCTCCCTCCGCGGCGCGCGCGAACATAACCTCAAGGACGTCTCGCTCGAGATCCCGCACGGCTCGCTGACGGTGATGACCGGCGTGTCCGGCTCCGGTAAGTCCTCCCTGGCCTTCGACATCCTCTTCGCCGAAGGGCAGCGTCGCTTCCTCGAATGCGTCTCGGCCTACGCGCGCCAGTTCGTCGAACAACTCCCCAAGCCTGACATCGATTCGCTCACGGGCCTGCCGCCCACGGTCGCGATCGAACAGCGCGTGACGCGCGGCTCGGCGAAGTCCACGGTGGCGACGGTCACCGAAGTGGCCCAATACCTCCGCGTGCTCTTCGCCCGCGCCGGCGTGCTGCACAGCCCGACGACCGGCGAACCGCTCGAGGAGATGACCGAAGACGCGGTCGTCCGCCTGGTCGCCAAGCAGGCGAAGGCCTTGAAGAAAGGCTCCCTGCTCGTCGCCGCTCCGCTCGTGCGCGCCCGCAAGGGCCATCACCGACCGCTCGCCGAATGGGCCGAGGCGAAAGGCCTGCGCCTCCTCCGTTGCGACGGTAAACTGCTCAAGGTCGAAGGCTTCGAAGGGCTCGACCGCTACTCCGAACACGACGTCGACGCGGTCTTCGGCGAACTCCGTGCCGACGGTCTCATCCGCCTGCCCGACGAGACCGAAGAGTCCGGCGAGAAGGCCCTCCGCACGCTCGTACGCCAGGCGCTGGCGGCCGGCAAGAACGCGTGCGTGCTCCTCGCCCCGGACGGCCGGCAGGTCGCCTACCTCTCGACTTCGCGCAGCGATCCCGCCACCGGCGAATCTTTCCCTGAAGTAGACCCGAAGCATCTGTCCTGGAACTCGCCTCGCGGCTGGTGTCCGGATTGCCGCGGCCACGGCCTCGAGGTCACGACGTTCTCCTCCGACGAAGAAGAGTCCATCAACGAGAACGCCATCGCCGACCGCGTCGGTGAAGCGGTCTGCCCGACCTGCC
>JBDKIN010000137.1:0-3609 GCA_039797095.1 Verrucomicrobiota bacterium | reverse complement strand
GGCGGGGATGGTGACGGTGTCGACGAGGTAGGGCGCGGCCTGCAGCTCGGCGAGCTGGTCCTTGAGGGACTGCTTCTGCGCGGCGTCGGTCTCGCTCTCGATGCGGCCCTTGAGCGTCTCGATCTGCTTGGCCTGGTCGGTCTCGCCGAGCGTGCCTTCGGTGACGACTTCCTGCGTCCAGTGGGCGGGGCCGCCCTTCGTGAAGGCACGGAGGTCGGTGGCGGCGGCGACGCGGGAGGTCACCTTGCGCAGCACGTCCCCGGCGTTGATCGCGCCGTGGGCGAAGGAGACCTTGAACGAGGTGCCGGCGGCGACCTTGGCGAGCTTGAGCGCGAGGAAGTTGCCCTTGTTGCTCAGGATCGAGCCGTTGGGCAGGCCGTTGACGGTGACCGTGGTGAGTTCGTCGGCCGGCTTCACGATGGCCGGGGCGTTCTTGGCGGCTTTGGTGGTCTTGGCCTTGGCCTTCGGGTCGGCCTTCTTGCCGGGCTGCTCGGGCGGGAGCGGGATCTCCATGCGGACGATCGCGTTGGCGCCGTCGGCGAGGTCGACCTTGCCGCCGTACGGCAGGTCGAGGAGGCGGACGGAGGCGTCGAGCTCACCCTTCACGACGGTGAAGGAGCGGGAAAGGACGAAGACGTCGCCGACTTTTTCCATCTCGGCGGATTCGAGCACTTCGGCGCCGCCGACAGAGTAGGCGAAGACGACGCGTTCGCCGTGCAGGTAGAGGCCCTGATACTTGGCGTGCTCGCGCGGGAGCGGGCCGAGCGGGATCTTGGACATCACGCCTTCCGGTCCTTTCGGCAGGGCGCGGGTCTCATTGAAGGTGCCGTTGAAGCTCCAGCCAGGGCCGGGGTTCGTCTCGAAGAAGACCTTGGCGCCGACCGCCGGGCCGGGGTTGGGGCCGTGCTTGCCGTCGAAGGCGACGCCCTTGGTCTGCATCCAGCCGCCCGTCCAGGCGCCGGCGGCGCGAAGGGTGTCGGTGTCGAAGGCGAAACCGGCTTCGCGGTTGCCGAGGTTGACGAGGACGGCCTTGTTCGCGGCGCAGCCCTTCTGGTCGAAGGGGCTCTTGCCTTGGGTGTTGTCGATCGAGGCCGAGAGGAAGCGGCCGTAGTCCATCGCTTCCCACTTCGGGAGTGCTTTGGCCTCGGGCTTCTTGGCGGCGTCCTGGGCGAGGCCGGTGAGGGCCGCTAGCGCCAAGGCCAGGGACAAGGAGGTGCGGGTCAGGGGTTTCATATGATAGGAAATGAAGTCGGGGCGGGGCAGGGGTCGGCAGAATTGCTTAAACCGCCCCCCGCTGTCCACCGTATTGGAGCGATATGAGGGGTGGAAGTTCCTCGCAAAGAATCGATGACAGAGGACGGATGACATAGGGCAGAAAAGCCTGGGAATGGGGTCAGTTGAGCGGAAACGGCCGAATAAAGGGGGCCTCCGTCCTTGCTGATGAGGAAGGCCGTCCGTTTTCTTTTGGGCATCCCCCGTCATGCCTTACCGTTTCCTCATCTTAGCCGGTCTGATTGCCGCCGGTTTTTCCGCGGAACTGCCGGCCGCCGCGGAGCCCGCCTTGGTTTTCAACGCCACGGTTCCGAAGAACGACCTCAAAGGATCTTTCGCGGCGCAGGTCCTCTTCGCGCAGAGCCAGGTCATCCCGTCGCGTCCTCGGGAGGATGATCGCCAGCCGCGCCTAATCAGCCTGCGCAAGACGCTCGTGATGGTGCGCCCGGTGCGCGTGGATTCGGCGCCGATCGCTTTCAATGACCCGGTCGTGCTCACCGCCATCGATGGCGCCGGCAAGGAACTCGGCACGCTCACCCTGAATCCGCCGCAGCAGCTGCCGAAGACGGCCTATTTCGTGGACGGTACGCCGGTCCAGGGCATCGATTTCACTTCGCCCGCCGGGAAGGTCGGCGTCATCGCTGATCCTGCCTCGGTCGCGAAACTGGCGGAGACGAACGGAGCCGCCGTCCTGCAGCGGCTGCGTGGCAACGCGCTCGTCCGTATCGAGACCGCCGACGGACGCTGGGTCCGCGACATCCATCTGCCTCCGGCCAAGGGCCTCGAAGGCAAGATGGTCCGGGTCGAAGCCGGGGCGGGCTACGGTTCGACGATCCATCATGGAGCCGGCTCCGTCAGCATCGGTCGCGGTCAGAGCGTGACCTTCAAGAGCGTCAGCGGTCGCTGGTTCCGCGAAGGTGATCTGGATAATAATCGCCTGACCTACGCCCTCGACGCCTGGAGCGCGGACCTGCCGGCGGAATGGCTGCGTCCCGGTCTGCGTCTGCGCTTCCGCAAAGGCCGCGACGACGGCGAACTGGCGGCGCTCGATATCGGCGCGCCGACGCAGCTCCTGCTGCATACGATCGACCTAGGTTTCCTGACGACACCGCGCGGCGCGTTCGGTTTCGCGAAGGACCCCGAAGCACATCGCGAATATTTCCAGACCGCGCCGGTGAGCCGGCTCATCGTCAGCCAGTACGCCCCGCTCCATCTGAAGGAAGTCATGCTGCCCACGGGCGTGCTGCTCAAGGAAGTCGATCCCAGCAAGGGCGGCTGGCACGAGGGCGCGATGCGTCAGCACATCGGCAAGGAGCTGGTCTCGCATGGCATCGACAACGCGAACTACGGACTCCACAGCACCGCGGGCGCCGGCGAGAAGAGCCACCCTTATGCGGTCGCCCAGCTCACGGCCCACAACAGCCGCGGCGTCTACTCCAACGGCATGCAGGTCCATGGCGGCTCGGGTGGCAACGGCATGGTGACGCTGGATGATTCTCTGGGCAACGAGTTCAGTCACGAAGTCGGCCATAACTACGGCCTCGGTCATTACGTCGACGGCTTCAAGGGGTCGGTCCATCGCCCGGCCGACCAGATCAATTCGACCTGGGGCTGGGACGCCGATAAGCGCCGCTTCCTCCCGAACTTCTCGCCGCTCCGCACCGGCAAAGACGCCACGCTCGAAGGTCAGTCGCAGCCGCCCTTCGACGGACGGAGCTACGGCTACGACGCGATGGCCGGCGGCGCCCCATTCTCCTCCTTCAACCGCTTCACGCTCTACACGCCGAATACCGCGGCGATCATCCAGAAGTTCCTCGAGTCAAAGGCGGTCTTCGATCCGCTTTCGCCGACCGGGTTCAGCAGGTGGAACGCGTCGACCGCAAAGATGGAGCCGTTTTCGCATCGGCTGGCGACGGGTCGCTCGATCAGCGCGCCGATCAAGGGGCTCAGCGAGGCGAGTCTCGCGAAGCTGCTGTCCGAGTATGAACGCGTCGAAGTCGCCATGGGCGATGGCAACTGGACGAAGGAGATCCCGCTGCCGGCGGCCTCCGCCGCCAACAATGGTCGTTTCGTTTCGATTGCCCATGACGCCGGTTATCACTCCGTGCTTCTGATCAACGGCGAGGAGGTCACGGTCTCGCGTGGTTTCGCCAAGTCTTATGTCTCCGATGGCAAGATTTGGCAGGAGGGTAAGGTTGACGAGGGTTCCTTGGAGCGTAAGCCGCAGACGTTCGGCGCCGCGGTGGTCACGTTGCTCGGCTATTATGATCCGGCCGCGACCCTGCCCAGTTACGCCTATCCGGCGCTGCATGGCTCGCTGGGATTCTGCTATGCGGA
>JBDKIN010000136.1:0-21761 GCA_039797095.1 Verrucomicrobiota bacterium | reverse complement strand
CGGTTCATCCAAGGCGCCGAGTAGGTCGAGTAGGTCGGCACCCCATGGGCCACGCCGTAGGCGTCGTGCAGGGCGAGGTCGAACGGTGAGCAGCAGACCAGCGCCGCGAGGGTCGGGATGGCCACGCCTGCAGGCAGGCCGGCGTTGAACTTCTCAAGGACGCCGGGCAAGGCCTCCTCAAGGAAGTCATGGCCGATCTCCAAAGAATGCCCGCTTGCCACGAACGCCGCATAGGCCTCGGTCAGCGTGTCGCAGAAATCCTGCAGCGCCTTGAGGCGGACGTCGTAGGCGATGGGCGAAGGCCAGACCCATTGGACGCTGAGCGGAGTCTCGCCCCACCCTTCGGCGTAGGAACCGTCGGCCTTCTCGACCGTGACGCAGACGCGGGCGCAGACCACGCTCGTGAGGGTCTCATGGCCGAACTTCAGGGGCAGACGCAGGGTGACCGGCAGCGCATGCCAGCGCACCGCGCGGATCCGGATGTCGCGAGGATTCATCGCTGCTCAGTCCTGGAGGGCCTGACCGGAAGTTTCCTTGCCGAGGAAAGCGACGAGCAGTCCGACCCCGTAGACGAGGGTGATCGCCGCCGCGGCCTGTTGGTAGCCGCCGAGGCTCTCGACCAGCTTGCCGCTCAGCAGCACGAAAGGTACGGCGACCAGACGGCCGGTGTTGTAGCAGATGCCCTGCCCCGTCGCGCGGACGCGGGTCGGGAAGAGCTCCGGCAGATAGAGCGGAAAGAAGCCGAAGAAGGCCGTGGCGGCCATCCCGAGCAGGAAGACCTTCGCGGCCATGACCCAAGGGAAGATGCCGAAGAGCATCGTGCCGGACCAGTCGGCCGGCGTGCGGTAGATCCAGACCGTGGCGATCAGCGCGAAGCCGCAAAGCAACTGGTAGCCCAGCCGACGACGCAGTCCGGCCAGGAGGAGCGGCGCCACGAAGGTGCTGCAACAGGCCCCGAAGGAGACGATGACCATCGCGAGGGCTTTGGCGCGGGGATTATCCGGCCCGGCGAGATCGCCGACCCACAGCGGAATCCACTGCACCGCGCCCCACGTGCCGACGAAGACGACGGAGACCATCAGGATACCGGCGATCGTCGTGCCGCGAAGCTCTCCGCTGAAGACCTCGCCGATCTTGGAACGGGCAGGCGCGACGGAGGCGGCCTCCTTCGCGGCGGAGCGTTCCCACTTCTCGGACTCAGGCACGAAAAGACGGATGAGCAAGGTCAGGATCGCCGGCGAAGCGCCGATCAGGAAGTGGATGCGCCAGGAAGAGCCGTCGGCGGGATACGCCAGCGCCATGCAGCCTACGAGCACCATGCCGAGATTGGCGGCCATGCCGATGGCGCCGGCCATCTTGGAGCGATGGCGTTCCGGCCACGCTTCCATCACCAGCGCCACGCCGAGCGCCCACTCTCCGCCCATGCCGAGCGCCGCCATGAAACGGGCGGCGGCGAGATGGGTCGGATCCGTCGCGAAGTAGCAGACGCCGCTGAAGATCGAGTAGAAGAGGATGCTGAAGGACATCGCCTTCACGCGGCCGATGCGGTCACCGAGCCAGCCGAAGGCCGCGCCACCGAGCGCGGCGCCGACGAGGAAGGCCGAAGTGATGATGCCCATCCAGCTGCCGACCCAGCCGTTGATCGCCTTGGCGCCGAGCGCGGCGATGTCGGCGGGCACCATGCTCTTGAGCGCCGGACCCGCGAGCGTCGGGAAGAGCGCCTGCTCGTAGCCGTCCATCATCCAACCCAGGAAGCCGGCAAGCAGCGTCATCTGCATGCCCTTCGTGATCGCCTCACGGGTGTCTGTGCTGTCGTGCATGGGGTTCATCTCATCAGAAGAAGTTATTCCCGGGCTTCAAGGGGCGATTTGCGACTAAGCGACGGCCTCGCCGATCAGCAGCCGTCGGAAGGACTGGGCGGCGGGAGAAAGTTCCTGAGCACGACGTTGCAGCAAGGCCACCGACCGTCGGATGGGGGCGCCGCCCAGCCGGACCACCGCGCAACCCGGCACGGAGCCGCGGGCCGCGAGTTCCGGGAGCAGCGCGATGCCGAGGTCCGCCGCCACGAGGGAACGGATCGTCTCGAGTTCGCCGCTCTCGCAGGCCGTCCGCGGCTCGAACCCGGCCGAGCGGCAGGCCGCCTGGGCGACATCGCGCGCCCTGCCCTTGTAAAAGACGAACGCCTCCTTCGCCAACTCGGCCAGCTTGGGCAGACGTCGACGCGCCAGCGCATGCTTCTTCGGGACCAGGAGCACGAAAGATTCATCCAGCAGCGGGGTCACCTGGAAGGCATCACCGGAGGCGGGCAGCTGGACCACGCCGAGTTCGATCCTCCCCGCTTCCACCCATTGCGCCACGGCCTCCGAAGTGCCCTCGAGCAGGGCGAGTTCGACCTGCGGATGCTTGCGGCGGAAGGCCGCGACGGCGGCGGGCAGCAGGCATGCGCTCACGGATGGGATGGCCCCTACGGCCAGGCGGCCACCCTTGAGGGCGACTTGGTCGCCGACCGCCCGACGCGTCGCCAGGGCCTGCGCCAGCAGGGCCTCGGCATGGATCCGCAGGGTCTCCCCCGCCGGTGTCAGGGTCGTCTCCCGCCGGCCGCGGTTGAACAGACGGGCGCCCAGCTCGGCCTCGAGCTTGCGCATCTGCTCGCTCAAGGCGGCCTGCGCCAGGTTCAGCTTGGCCGCGGCGCGCGTGAAGCTCCGCTGTCGCGCGGCTTCGAGGAAGTATTCCAGCTGATAGAGGTCCATCGTTTATTCCGTCGATACTCGCTGGAAACTAATGTTTTTCAAGCATCATGGAAAGTGGTAAGGTATGCTCCTGATGAAGCCGCTGATCGACCGCCCCGAGGACCTGCTGCCGACGACCCCTTGGTCGGCCACGAAATGGGCCTGGACGGCGGAGGAAGCCCTCGTGGACCACTCCACCAAGGCGCGCCTCTGCTCGGCCGTGCTCCTGCCCTTCCGCGACGGCCGGCCCGACTGGGCGAGCTTCGTGTCCGAGATCCGCTGGCAGCAAGCCGCCGCCGACCACTACGGCGTCGAACTGGTGCCGGTGCTCAACGCCGACACGGGCTACATCTTCGACCTCGACGATCGGATGTACGCCGAGGTGCTCCGCCGGTTCCGCGCGGCCTTCCCCGACCTGCGCTTCATCGCCGGCATCACGGCCCGTGGCGCGCAGGACGACACCGCCTTCAAGGCCGAGCGCTACCGCGGCCTCCTGGACCTCGTCCAGGCCCACGACAACTGCGAGGTGATGATCATGACCTCCAAGTGGCTCAACACGCTCGACCCCGAGCGTCGCCGCGACGGTTACTACCAGATCGCCGAATGGCTCATCCGCCCCGGCATCGTGCACGCGCTGGAACCCGCCTTCGTCCCGTGGGCCACGCCGTACGAGCCTTGGCTGCTCCACCAGCTGGCCATCCACCCGAAGTTCGTGGGCGGCAAGGTCAGCACGCTGGACGAACCGCACTTCCTTTACTGGGCGGCGATGTGCAAGGACCTGAAGCTCGATTTCGCCCCGCATAGCGGCGACGACTACGGCATCGCCACCGCCATCAAGACCGGCCTGCCCCTGCTCATCGGCGCGGCCAGCAGCGCGGCCCCGCAGATCTGCGCCGCGAAGGACATGTGGCTCGACGACGGCGCGGCGGGAAAGAAGTTCCCCACGGGCACGGGTCGTTTCGACACCCGCGTCTACAAGCTCTTCGAGGCCTTCCAATCGCTTGAAGACCAGGTCTTCCGTCTCGACGCCAAGGGCAGCGCCGCCGCCTACAAGCACAGCACCGCCCACCTGCTCCATCAGCTCGGCGTCATCGCCTCACCCGAACCGCACCCCGCCTGCAAGGACGTCCGCGGCGCGGACGAAGCCGCCCGCATGACCGAAGCGATGGTGCGCACGCGCCGCATCTCGGAACGCCTCAACATCCCCCGCTGAACCTCATCATGGCCACTCCCTTCAAACTCACCCGCGTCGCCTCGCTCAAGACCGTGGCCGACTTCCGCGCCCACTGCGCCGGGCTCGGCGTCGACCTGCCGCTCGAGGACGCCATCGAAGCCGGCGCCGGCAACCCGCTGTCACAGCCGATCGCCCGCACGCAGGTCAACGGCAAGACCATCGGCAACCGCATCGCCATCCATCCGATGGAAGGCTGGGACGGCACCACGACCGGCGGCATCTCCGAGGAGATGAAGCGACGCTGGCAGCGCTTCGGCGCGAGCGGCGCCAAGCTGATCTGCGGGGCCGAGGCCATGGCCGTGCGCGCCGACGGGCGGGCGAACATGAACCAGCTCATCATCAACGAGGAGAACCGTGCCGGCATCACCGAGCTCGTGGGCATCCTCAAGGCCGAGCACCTGGCCCGCTGGGGTTCGGTCGACGACCTCGTCATCGGCTTCCAGCTGACGCACTCCGGCCGCTTCTGCCGCCCGCATGACAAGAAGCGCTGGGAATCCCGCGTCGCCTACCGCCACCCGATCCTCGACAAGAAGTTCAACGTGACCTCCGACGACCAGGTACTGACGGATGCCGACGTCGAGGAACTCATCCGTTGCTATGTACGGGCCGCCCGCGTGGCCTGGGACTGCGGCGCCGACTTCGTGGACATCAAGCACTGCCACGGCTACCTCCTGCATGAATTCCTCGGTGCGCACACGCGCCCCGGCAAGTTCGGCGGCTCCTTCGAGAACCGTACCCGCATCCTGCGGGACATCATCGAGGGCATCCGCGCGGACGGTAACGCCATCGATGTCGGCGTCCGCCTGAGCCTGTTCGACATGGTGCCGTTCCGCCCCGACCCCGCGCTGAGCCAGCCCGGCAAGCTCGGCCCCGGCATCCCCGAGGAGCACGCCACGCTCCTGCCCTACCGCTATGCCTTCGGGGTGAATCAGGCCAAGCCCACCGAGATCGACCTCGTCGAAACGTTCGCCTTCGTGAAGCTGCTCGGCGAACTCGGCGTCAAGATCCTCAACACCACCGCCGGTTCCCCTTACTACAATCCGCACATCCAGCGACCGGCGGCCTATCCGCCTAGCGACGGCTACCAGCCGGCCCATGACCCGCTGATCGACGTCGCCCGCCAGGTCCGCGTCGTCCGCGAGGTCCGCGCGCAGGCCCCCGCCGGCATGATCGTGGTCAGCTCCGGCCTCAGTTACGTGCAGGAATACCTGCCGCACCTCGCGCAGCACATCCTGCGCACCGGCGGCAGCGACGCCGTCGGCGTGGGCCGTGCGGTGCTCAGTTATCCGGCCATGCTGACAGACGCCGCCCAGCACGGCGCGCTCGAGACCAAGTTCATCTGCCGCACGTTCAGCGACTGCACGACCGCGCCGCGCAACGGACTCATCTCGGGCTGCTACCCGCTCGACAAATACTACACCGCCAAGCCCGAGTTCCAGCAGCTCAAGGACATCAAGAAGAGCGTCGGCGCCTGAGCACGGCTCAGGGCTTCTCGAAGATCAGCAGGTGCTGCCACGGCAGTCCCGGCTTGTTCGTCACGAACCGGAACCCGGCCGCCTCGAACTCCTTGCGGGCCTGCGCCTCGGTCATCTTGTGGTGCGGCTTGATCGGGACATCATCGTCCTCCGCCCGATACTCCAGGAGGTAGATGCGGCCTTTGGGCTTCAGGGCCGAACGCAGAGAAGCGAGCATCTCGGCCGGGTGGTCGAACTCGTGATAAGCGTCGACCATCAGCGCGGCATCGAGCGAGGCCGGCGGCAACTTGACGTCGTCGACCGCACCCAAGTGGGGCCGCACGTTCGTCACGCCGAGCTTGGCGGCTTCGGTCTTCAGGAACTCCAGCATCTCCGGCTGGATATCGACCGCGACGACCTTGCCTTTCGGCAGCAGGCGGGCGATGCGGAACGAGTAATACCCCGAGCCGGCGCCGATGTCGGCCAAGACCGCGTCCGGCGCGAGTTCGAGCAAGGCGATGGCCTTGGACGGCGCCTCTTCCTTCTCGCGGTCGGTACGCTCGAGCCAGCCGATGCCTGGATGGCCCATGACATGGGAGATCTCGCGTCCCATGAAAGTCTTGCCGATGCCGTCGCGGGAAGGCGGGCAGCTGCCGTAAACGGGCGGCGCCGGCGGCGTCGGCGTCGGCGAAGAGACCGCCTCCGGGCGGGTCCAGAAGAACAAGGCGATCGCACCGCCGACGAGAAGGCACGACGAAAGCAGGGGTTGGCGTTTCAGCATAACGCAATCAATGCCCGGCGCAGGGCTTATCCGCAAGCACCACAAAAAAGGCCGGACCCAAAGGCCCGGCCTGCTCGAAAACAAAAAAGGAGGATTTAGCGGTGATGCTTCGCCTCGGGCTTCTTCACCTCGGGCTTCTTGGACTCCGGCTTCTTCACCTCGGGCTTCTTCACGTCAGGCTTCTTGTCGTCGGGCTTATCACATCCAGGATTGCCTACGGTAGGCGGAACCGGGGGAGGAGGAGGATTGCCAGCAGCCAAGGCGAAGGCGGACACCGACGCTAAAAGGAGGAGGGCCGAGAATAGCGTGTTTTTCATGTTTTTGAGACCCTAAAGGCCCTGCTGGCCTTTGAAAACGTTAATTTTAAAGCCCTTAACAAGGGTCGGGTTAAAATGATAATCACCCGTCTGCCTAAGTGTAAGCACTTGCTTAGAAATTTCTCCTAAGTATAAATACCTAAGTTGCTTAGACCAAGCACACCATGAATCACCGCAAGCCACCTCGCAGAGGTTTCAGCCTGATTCTCTCCCTGACGATCATGGCAGCCGTCGTCATGCTCGTCGTGACGTTGTCGGCCTTCATCACGATCGAGTCCAGAGCCGCGATGAACCAGCAGCTCGCCACGCGGGCGCGCCTGAACGCTCTCGTCTCGATGCGGCTCGCCCTGGCGCACCTGCAGCAGGAGGCCGGACCCGACCGACGTTCGACCGCGCGTGCGGACATCACCCAGCCGAACGTCAGCGCCGAGAGCCTCCGCAATCCGATGTGGACCGGCGTCTGGCGCACCGATAAACCGGATCTGCCTCCTGCCTGGCTCGTCTCCGGACGCGGCGACCAGCCCGCCGGCACGCAGTCGATATCGCTCTTTCAGCCTGTCAGTTCGCCTGATTACCATGCGGGCTATTGGGCTCCCTGGCAGACGGACGCTTCCCTCTCGACCGGGAACAACGTTCCCCTCGTCGGGCACGGCAGCGCCCTAGCGGCCGCGGACGGCAAAGCCAGCGGCCTCGTTTCCCTACCTAAGGTGACCTTGCCGGACGAAGATGTCGCCGGAACTTACGCTTACTGGGTCGGCGATGAAGGCCTCAAGGCACGCGTCAACCTCGCGGACAACCGTTCCAAGACTTACGGCGACGTCGACCAGTTGGCGGCGCTACGCAGCGCCTTGGCGCCGCGCTACGACGCCCTGCCCGGCCTGGGCGCACTTTCCTCTCCCGACCAGCTGCGCGCCGTCGACAACGTGAAACAGCTCGCCCTGCTGAGCGGCTTCGACGGCGGCCCGGACGCCAACAACGTCAAGCGGCTCTTCCATGACGTGACCGTCGTCTCCGCCGGCGTTCTGGCCGACTCCGCGCAAGGCGGCCTCAAGCGCGATCTCTCGCGCGCGTTCGAACTGACCGACGCTGAATTCAACGCCACCGAGTTCGGCGCCGGCGCGACCGGCGCCGCCGCTACGCATATCGGCGCCGGCGTCGCCAAGATCGACACCGGCGCGGGCTACGACGCCGCCGGCACCGCCGCGATCACGATGCCGGTCATCAAGGACAAGGGTAACGGCAACAACCTGAGGGCGACGCCGATCTTCAACCGCTCCGTGGTCGACGATGACCTCAACAGGATGGAACTCCGCGGGCCGACCTGGTGGGCTCTGCGCGACTATCACCGACTCTACCGCCAGCTAGGCTGGAGCGCCGGCACCGGCGGAGCGACGGCCACCACCGTGCCGAGCCTGAACGCCCGGACACTCTGGCCGAACGTCGCGGCTGCCCACCCTGACCCCGGACCCGCCGACCCGAACAAGAGCATCCGCAACCGAACGTACGGCTACTCCGACCTCTACGACGGCGACCTGCCGACGCCGATCAATCCGAACGTCTCCGACCTCCTCAACGGCGACGCGGGCCGCATCGTCACCCGGCCGCTAGGCGTCGCGGCGACGCCCTACGTCCATCGCGTCTCCCTGGCCTTCAGCGTGAACAAGATGCAATGGTTCGGACCTTGGGTCACCGTCCGCATCGGCAGGGTGGTCTACCGCTGGAGAGAGGAGACGATCGATATCCGACTGAACGTCACCCCCATCGTCGTCGTCCACAATCCCTACAACGTCCGGATGGCTTGGAAACCCGGCGACGGGGCAGTCAACTCGGCCAACAAGCGCCCTTTCGCCACGGCGATCTCACTGTCGGACCTGCAAGACTGGACGTTCCGCTTCAAGCAGTACCAGTCCGGCAGCCTCAGCAATCCGACGGTCATGGAGACCTCGCTCGCCGACTTCTTCAAGCGGCAGAGCTCCGAGGTGCATGACGAAGACACGCTTCGCATCTACCTGGCCAAGGACGGCGCCCCTGATATGGTGCTGGAACCCGGCGAGTTCCGCGTCTTCTCTTGCCAACCCACCATCGGCGAATGGACCAAGTCCATCGTCCTGGACAACACCTACGACACCCGCGGCGGCTATCGGGACAACGTCTTAGATTGGAACTTCACGGAAGAGGAACTGGCGACGCTCGACATCGAATCCCCCATCGGTTTCGAGATCCTCCCCTACAACACCAAGGACGACAAGCCCGGCCGACTGCGCATGCGCCACGCCCTCGCCTGCTGGCCGAAGGACCAGCTGGTACTCGACCAGAAGGAGAACAAGGGCCAAAGCGAAATCAACCAGGACCTGAGCGACTTCTTCTACGCCAGCAGCGAGAATTCAGAAGTCGTCTTCAGCGGGATCGACCCTGCGAAATACCCCAGCCCGGGTGAGAAATTCTTCCCCAGCTGGCGGCACGTCCAAGACAAATACCCCAAGCCGAACGGAGATGCGGATGGTCGCTTGCCCTACCCCACGCCGACCTCTCCGCCGCTCGAACCTGACCTGATCACCGTCATCGACATCAATGCCAAGCCCGCGGACGCGGTCGACGCCCCCTTCCCGACGCTCACCCATTCCAACCCGCTCGCCGCGACATCCCGTGCAAGCGCGGGCGGACGTGATCGGGTGACCGCCAAAGGCTTCGCCGGCAGCTCCCCCAGCTACCAGCTCACCGTCCGCGGCGGTGCCTGGGAGAACGTCCTCGCCAACTACGACGGCGGCAGACTCGCCTACGGCGGTCCGTCCCTTTCCGCGAACGGCGTCGAGAACGCGATCCTCCTCGAGGTTCCGCTCGTCGCACCGACCTCGCTCGCCCAATACGCCCACGCCAACTTTGGCGTCTGCGACCAGCAACCCCTGCTCAGCATCGGCAACAGTTTCGCCAGTCCCTACTTCAGCGCCGAGAAGGCGTTTGAAACCAAGCGACTGGAAAACGGCACATCGACCTACTGGACCAACTTCGACCAGACCTACCTGCTGAACAGCGCCCTTTGGGACGGCTACTTCCTTTCCGGTCTGGCTCCCCGCATGCGGACCGGCGGCACGGGGGCCGTGGCGGCGAGCGACCCGATTCATGCCGAAATCGGCAACTCCTCGGGCGGCAACTCCTCGGGAGGCAACTCCTCGGGCGGTGGCCGCCCGGCAGCCGACCCCAATGTGGTCATGGACATCCCCGCGGTGATCGACGCCTTCATCAACGACGGCACCCCGCTGTCCAACCCGCGCTTCACCGCCGGATTCAGCGGACTCAGCCCGGAAGCGAAAAGACAGGCCTTGAACGACCATCGCCGCGTCGCCTCGGTCCTGCTCAACGAGGGCGCCTTCAACGTCAATTCCACCTCGGTCGAAGCATGGACGGCTTTCCTCGGCTCCGCGAAAGGCCAGGCCTTGGCGGGCGTCGGTCCGAACAGCCCCGCCGCCGCCAACAACGCGCGCTTCCCCCGTACCTTAGCCAAGGTCGCCTCGGCGGCGGCGACCGGCGACGCCATCGACGAGAGCAACTGGCACGGCTTCGCCAATCTTTCCGACGCCCAGCTGGAAGCGCTCGCCAAGGCCATCGTCGCGGAGAACAAGGACCGCTTCGCGGTCCAGCGTCGTACCGAACGTGATCTTACGCGGGCACCGGGCCCTCGCCTGTTCGCCGGGCTTACCCAGCCAGCCACCCCTTACCTCTGCCTCGCGGAATTTATCAACCGCTTCCTCTGCGACAAGGATTGGGCCAACCGTTGCGGCGCCCTGCAGGCGGCGATCTTCCGCGCTGACCAGCAACATGCGGCCGGCATCAGCGATCGTCTTTTCGCCGGCCTGCCGGACCTGCGAGTCACCCCGGACGCCTTGCAGACGCCGACCGCCGGAACCTTTCCCCACCCTGAGAACCTGGACCTGAGGCCGCAAGGGGGCAGCACCAGTCGCGCCCACACGGCGCTCGGCGCCCCGGGCAACCTCCTGCAGTCCGACCTCCTCCAAGCGCTCGGACCGGCGCTGGCTACGCGCTCGGACACCTTCACCTTACGCTGCTTCGGCGAAGCCTTGGCCCCCTCGGGCGAGAACGGCACGGCCTGGATGGAAGTCGTCGTCCAGCGCGTGCCAGATTTCGTCGATCCGACAAACTCCGCCGAGACCGCCAACAGCGCCCCGAAGCCGCTCGTCCCCGGACCCGCCACCAAGGATGCGTCCATCAGCCCTGCGCTGACGCCGGTCAACCACCTGCTCGGCCGACGCTTCAAGGTGATCTCCATGCGCTGGATCCAAGGTAATGAGATCTAAGTCCCTCCTCACGATCGCCGGAATTTTGCTGACGTTTTGCATCGGAGCCCAGGCGCAGCCTGAAGGCTTCGTAGACGCTCGCCTCCGCTTCATCTCGATGACTCAGCCGCTCGTCGGCGTGGGCGTCGTGAACAATCGAAAGGCGCATGGTTTGGTCATTCCCACCGACATGTTCTCGGAAGAAGTCGCCTACCGGGGTCCGGCGCGGCTCGAACTGGTACAGATGGCGGCCAAGCGGAGCGACAACCAGACCATCCCGAAGCCGGAAACCCCGGCGCCGAAGAGCCCCGTCCCGCGGCAAGGCGTCAAAGGCAAGCAGCAGACGTTGACTTACAGCCTCACCGGAGGGCCGCCGTTGGCTTGGATTGACCTGCCGCAGAAGCAGGGCCCGCTCCACTTGATCATCCTCGTCACCCCCGGCAAAGGCAACGGGATGGTCATGCTCAACGACAAGCCCGGCTCCTTCCCTCCCGGGAGCAATCGTTACCTCAACCTCTGCCCTTTCCCGATAACGGTCAAAGCGCCCTCCGGCGACTATGTCGTGCCCGCCGGCGGCAGCCAGATCCTCCGCCCCGGCGCCCTCGACAAGGCCTACTATGACTTCCAGCTGCTTTCCCGCGAAGCCGAGGTCTTGTTCTCGACGCGCGTCTACCACCTCGAGTCGACACGTAAGCTTTACGTCCTCAGCCAGGTCGGGACCGGGCAGCGAGTGCAGCTAAAGGCGATCATCGACCGCCCCGCTCCGCCGAAGGCCAGCGACGGAGCCGACGACGAAAACGCGAAGAAGTGAGGCGGCATCAGGAAGCGTAGCGCCAATCGAGGATCTCGGCCTGCGGGGTCCGGCGGCCTTGCCAGCGGTTCCACTGGAGCTTGACGGCCATCTCGACTGGCTTGCCTAGTTCGGGGATACGGTCGGCCATACGCCAGGCCACGAAGTTCAGGCGGCGACCGCCGCTGAGCGGGACCTGGTGCCGGAAATTACCCTCGCCGAAAGGCGAAGGCGGACGGTCGAAGACGAAGCCCTTGAAACCGAAGACCGGCTCGGCGTTGCCTTCACCATAAGGCTGCAGCAGGTCGAGGTCATCGAGCAGCTGATCGGTGACGTCCGCCGGGCGGATCCAGTGCGCGATATCGATGTCGCGTCCGTCCGCCTGGACGGTGCCCGCCAGACGCTGGGCCTGGATGGCTTCATTGAAGCGGGAACGGAAAGCCTCGACCGAGGTGACATCGAGCGAGACGCCGACGGCCATCGGATGACCACCGTAGGTCTTGAGCAGGTCGGCGCAGGCGCCGAGGGCTTCGACGAGATTGGTGCCCGGCACGCTGCGGCCGGAGCCCTTGGCGCTCTCCCCTTCCTTGCCGAGGACGATCACCGGACGGTCCAGCACGCGGCAGATCTTGCCGGCGGCGATGCCCACGACTCCCGGGTGCCATTCGCCATGGACGACATAACCGGCGAGGTCGCCCATCGCCTTGGCCTGGGCCATGGCTTCTTCGGTGACCTTCTTGTCGATCTCCTGGCGCTCACGGTTGATGGCGTCCAGCTGCGCGGCGTCGCGGAGGCAGTCGTCCGGATCGTCCGAAAGCAGCAGACGCAACGGCAGCGAAGCGTCGGCCAGACGGCCGCTGGCATTGATGCGGGGGCCGATACGATAAGAGACATCGACCGAGGACAGCACGCCGCCAGGCTCCATGCCGCTGACGGCGATGAGGGCGCGCAGACCCTGCCGACGGGCTTCGCCGAGGACCTTGAGGCCGTGGGCCGCGAGGATACGATTCTCCGTGCGCAGCGGGACCAGGTCGGCGATGGTGCCCAGCGCGGCCAAGTCGAGATAGTCCTTCACCGCGATCGACGTGCCACGCTCGTCGCCGGCGAGGCGCAGGACCTTCAGGACGCCGTGGACCAGCTTGAAGACCAGTCCGGCGGTGCAGAGCGTCTGCCACGGGGCGTCCTCGGCGTCGTTGACGCGCGGGTTGACGAGCGTGCAGGTGACGCGGGATTCCTTGGCGACATGGTGGTCGACCACGATGACGTCGACGCCTTCGGCCCGGAGGCGTTCGACCTCGGGCTTGGAATTGGTGCCGCAGTCGAGGGCGACGAAGAGCTGCGGCTTCGCCTCGGCGAGCACGCGTTCGAGCGCGGCCATCGAGAGACCGTAGCCCTCTTCCAAGCGGCGCGGGACGAAATACTCCGGCTTGGCGCCGAGCCGGCGGAGGAAGTGGACGAGCATCGCGGTGCTCGAGACCCCGTCGACGTCGTAGTCGCCGAGGATGGCGATCCGCTCGCCCTTGGCGGCGGCGAGGACGAGACGCTCGGCGGCTTCGCGCAGGCCGCCGACCGCGAACGGGTCGGAGACATGGGCGAGCTGCGGGCGGAGATGACGCTCCGCCTCGGCCTCGTCCGGGAAGGAACGGGCGAGGACGGCAGCCAGGGGTTCGCTAACCCCCAGCGAAGCCGCGATGCGACGGGCAAGCCCGGCGTCCGCGGCCCGGTGAGACCAGGCGGCCATAGGAATAGGGCGCCTTAGGCGTCCTTGTCGGAGCCCGCCTCCCAGGAGTAGGTGCGCGGGAGTTCCGCGGCGTCTACGCCCTTACGATCGCCCTTGTGCCACCAGTAGAAGACGGGGCTCGCGATGAAGATCGAGGAGAAGGTTCCGGTCAGCACGCCGTAGATGAAGATCTCGCCGTAGAGACGGACGTCGCCGGCGCCGAAGGCCCAGAGGGCGACGGCGCAGAGGAAGACCGTGGCCGCGGTGAGCGTCGTACGGGAAAGCGTGCGGTTGATGGCGAAGTGGATCACGTCGCGGAGCTCGCGGCCGGGATTGGCCTGGAGTTCCTCGCGGATACGGTCGAAGACGACGATGGTGTCGTTGATGGAGTAGCCGATGATCAGCAGGATCGCCGCGATGAGGGTCGCGTTGAACTGCCCGCCGAAGGCGACGAAGAGCGCGATCGTCAGCAGCACGTCGTGCAGCGTGGCGACCATGGCCGCGACGCCGAAGCCGGTCTCGAAGCGCAGCGAGACGTAGAGGCCGATGCCGAGGAGCGCCAGGATGACGGACCAGACGGCGTTGGAGCGCAGCTCCGAGCTGACGGAGCCGCCGATGGCTTCCTTGGAAAGCATCAGCTTATCGACGGAAGCGGAGCGGTCCTTGAGGACCTCCGGGGTCTTGGCCTGGATGGCGCCGACGATGGCCGCGACGTTGGCGAACTCGCCCTTGGACTTGTCCTTGGTGAGTTCGGTCTCGATGCGGAGGGTCGGTTCGCCGCCGCCGACCGGAGTCTGGACGGTGACGGTGGTGTCCGCGAGGCCGATGGAAGCGGCGAGCGCGGCGATCTTGCCGGTGTCGACGGCGGCGCCGGGAGCCAGCGCGACGAGGGCGGATTCACCGCCGCGGAAGTCCTTACCGAAGGCTTCCTTGCCCTTGATGGCGAGCTGGGTGAGGCCGAGGCCGATGACCAGCCAGGAGGCGATGAAGGCGATCCGGGCGAACTTGAGGAACGGGATATCGAGCGTCGGGCGGAAGACCGGCAGGCCGAAGACGCGCGTCATCACGCCCCGGGAGAGCGCGAGTTCCTGGAGGCCGCGGCAGGTCACGAGGGACGTGAACACGGTCGTGAAGATACCGATGGTCAGGGTGATGCCGAAACCACGGATGGGACCGGAGCCCATGAACACGAGGATCAAGGCCGTGAGGAGGGTCGTCAGGTTGGCGTCGATGATGGTCCACGTCGCGCGGGCGTAGCCTTCGCGGAGGGCGACCGAGCGGTCCTTGCCGAGGGCGGCCTCTTCGCGCACGCGCTCGAAGATCAGGATGTTCGCGTCAACGGCCATGCCGAGGGTGAGCACCAAAGCGGCGACACCGGGGAGCGTGATGGTCGCGCCGAAGTAGGCCATGGCGCCGAGGATCATGAGCAGATTGAGGATCATGCCGAGGATGGCGATGAAGCCGCCCCAGACGTAGAACCCGACCATGAAGAAGATGACGAGGCCGACGGCGACCAGCGAGGCCACGACGGACTTGCCCTGGGCGTCCTTGGCCAGCGAGGGACCGACCGACGTGACGTCCTGGATGATCAGGGGGAACTCGAGCGGGTTGTTGAGGACGTTGGCGAGGTCGACGGCCTCTTCGCGGGAGAAGGAGCCCGTGATGGTGGCGCCGGTGCTGCGGATGGCCTCGCGCACGGTCGGGGCGGACTGCAGCTTGCCGTCGAGGACGATGGCGAGCTGGCCGACAGAGCGGGTGTTGCCTTCGGCGATCTTGGCGGTGAGGTCGCCGAACTTCTTGGAGCCTTCGTCGGTGAACTTCATGTCCACGTAGAAGGAGATGCCGTCATCGGAGCGACCCGAGGCGGACTTGATGATCTTGCCGGTGGCGTCGGCGGCCTTGCGCACGTAGTAACGCGTGACGCGGACCTCGCTGGTCTTGGCGTCGACGTCGCGGATGGTCAGCACCTCGTAGGTCGAGATGGCCGAGGCGGAGCCCAGCATCGGATCGACGGGCAAGGAACGGAGGGAGTGCTCGCGCTCGGTCTCGGTCGGACGCTCGGTACGGTGCACCTGGCGGAACTCGAGCTTGGCCGGCTTCTTCAGCGAATCGATGACGTCAGGGTTGTTGGCGGCATCTTCACCGGGAAGCTGGATCTCGAGAGAGAGGTCGCCCACGGGACGGAGGACAGGTTCGGCGACGCCGAACTGGTTGACGCGCTGCTCCATGACCTGGAGGGCCTGGTTCACCATGTCGGCGTGGGAGACGCTCGACTTGTCGCCAGCGGTCTTCTCGCCGGATTCGGCGCCGGTCGGGTCGACCTTGAGCGTGAAGGACACCCCGCCCTGCAGGTCGAGGCCGAGCTTGAGGCGGCCTTGGGAGCCGACGAGCAGCTGCTTCAGCACGATGCCGTTACGCTTGGCCTGGTCGGGCTCGCTGACGATCTGGGCTTCGGTGAAGAAGAACGGACGGAAGTCGACCGGGGCGGCGCGACCGCGGCCTTCGCCGATGTCACGCAGGGCCTGGAAGTAGGAGACCGACTTCTGGTCGGCGGCGACGGCGGCGTCCTTGTAGCGCTTGACGCGCTCGAGGGCCTCGGCGTGGAGCTTGTCGAATTCGGGCTTCTGCGCGATGACCTGCGTGGGCACGAACTGTTCGAGAGGGGTCGGAGCGATCGGGTGGAACTCGTACCAGGCGACAGCCAAGGCAACGAGGGAGACCGCGATCTTCCAGAACCAAGTCCTGGACGTCATAGTGTCAGGGTAGGCTTAAGGGTGGATGACTTCAGGCCTGGACGACGGCGTCGGCGTCCTTGCCCATGATGGCGGACTTGTGGACGACGAGACGGCCGGAATCGAGTTCGAGGGTGATGCGGTCGTCCTTGATGGAGACTACGCGACCGTAAATGCCACCGGCGGCGAGCACCTTGTCGCCGACCGCGAGCTCGGTCTGGAGCTTTTCGAGCTCCTTCTGGCGCTTGCGCTGGGGAGCGAAGAGCAAGAAGTACATGCCCACGAAAAGGAGGGCGTACATGATCAGGATGCTCCAGCCGCTACCTTGCTCGGCCTGGGGCGCACCAGCCGCAGGCTGAGCCTGTGCTAGTCCCTGAATGACAACAGTTTGGATGATATTCATTGTTCGTATTGTTTGGAAAGGGGTGGGCTGAAGGTCTGGAGATGCGATTATGAGACAAAAAGGCAAGCCCCGGCATCCCCGATTGCCTTTGATTAACCCCTAGGAAGCGTCAGTGTGAATAACTCTCCATGAGCACGTCCGACCCGGAGCCGACCGCAGGCTCCTCCCCCGTCAAGCCCTTGACCCTAGCGGCCACCATCGCGGCCCTCGGGGTCGTCTTCGGGGACATCGGGACCAGCCCGCTCTACGCCTTCAAGGAATGCCTGCGGGTCCGGGACGCCGACAACAACATCCTCGGGGCTACCCAGGTCGTCCCGATCCTCTCCCTGATCATCTGGTCGCTGATCTTCGTCGTGATGGTGAAATACGTCCTCCTGGTCATGGAAGCCAACGAAGACGGCGAAGGCGGCATCATGACGCTGGTCTCGCTCGCCTCCTCCAAGGACAAAGAGAAGGCCAAGCGGAAGCACCGCAGCATACTCGTGCTGCTGGGCGTCTTCGGCGCCGCCCTGCTCTACGGCGACGGGGTCATCACCCCCGCCATCTCGGTCGTCTCCGCCCTGGAAGGCGTCAAGGAAGCCAACGAACGCCTCCATGGTCCGCTGACGGCCGGCTTCCTCAAATACTTCATCCCGACGGCCGCCGTGCTCATCCTCGTCGGCATCTTCTGGCTGCAGAAGATCGGGACCGGCCGGGTCGGCATGTATTTCGGCCCGATCACGATGGTCTGGTTCATCGTCATCGGCGGCCTCGGCGTGCTTTCGCTCGCCCTGCATCACGCGGTGCTGGGCCAGATCCTCTGGGCCTTCAACCCCCTCGAAGGCCTGCACCTGCTGACCAGCCACCCCGGCCTTGGCATCCTGATCCTCGGCGCGGTCTTCCTCTCGGTCACCGGGGCCGAAGCGCTGTACGCGGACATGGGCCACTTCGGCCAGAAGCCGATCCGCGCCGCCTGGTGCTTCATCGTCTTCCCGGCCCTCATCCTGAACTACCTCGGCCAAGGCGCCTGGGCCCTGTCCCACCCGAACGAGCTTCTCGAGCCGGGCTTCAATCCCTTCTTCAACATGGCGCCCGGCTGGGCCCAGATCCCGCTGGTCGTCATCGCCACCCTTGCCGCGATCATCGCCTCGCAGGCGCTCATCGCCGGCGCGTTCTCGATCACCATGCAGGCGATCCAGCTGAACTACCTGCCCCGCATGCGCATCAACTACACTTCGGACCAGGAAGCGGGCCAGGTCTACGTACCGGTCATCAACTGGCTGCTCATGATCGGCTCCATCTACCTGGTGCTCCATTACGAGACTTCCGAAAACCTCGCCAGCGCCTACGGCATCGCGGTCAGCCTGACGATGCTGGTGACGACGATCCTCTTCGGGCAATACCTGCGTCACAAGCTCCGGATCCCTTCCGCCGGAGCCTACGCCCTGCTCACCCCGTTCATCCTGCTGGAGGTGCTCTTCGTGCTGGGTAACGCGCACAAGGTGCTGCCCAACGGCTGGCTGCCGCTGCTCATCGGCGTCGTGGTGTACTACCTGATGGCCGTCTGGAACAAGGGCCGCATCGCCATGAAGCAGAAGATGACCGAAGGCGAGGCCGCCGGCGACTTCGAGAACTTCCTGGACAGCGTCGAAGACCGTTTCGTGGCGGGCAAGCTCGCCCGCGTGAAAGGCACCGCCGTCTACCTGGCGGGCTCGACCAAGTCCGTGCCGATGGCCCTCGCCCATAACCTCAAGCACAACCGCGCCCTCCACGACCACATCATCGTCGTGACCCTCAAGGTCGACGAGGACCGGGCCATCGTGCCGGATGCCGAACGCGTGAGCTTCCAGACCCGCGGCCCGAAATTCTGCAAGGTCGACAGCCACGAGGAGTTCCCCTCCGTGCTCAGCGTGACCGGGCGCTTCGGCTTCCGCGAGAAGCAGGATGTCTTCCCGGTGCTGGAAGCCGCCTACAAGGAGATGGGCATCACGCCCAATCAGATGGAGACCACCTATTTCCTGAGCCGCGAGACCATCGTCCGCGCGACCTCCGGCTTCTCGCTCAACGCCGTCCAGGAAAAGCTCTTCGAGGTGCTCAACCGCAACTCCTTGTCCGCGACGGCTTACTTCAACCTGCCGCCCGGCCGCGTGGTCGAGCTCGGCATGCAGGTCGAGCTCTGACCCGTCAGTTCGGCGCGGTGACCTTGAAGACGAACGCCTGTTTGCAAGGGTGGTTCTCTTCGTCGGCCATCTCGCGCGGGGTCGTGATCACGCAGACGCCGCCGAGCTGCTCCCACGGCAGGAGATCCGACCAGCCCAGCAAGGTGATGGTCGAACCGGACGCCGGACGGAGCACCCGCGAACGCACCTGCGGACCCGGCCAGCCGTAGCTGATGAGATAGGTTGTGCGGCCATCAGCCGAACGCGTGAAACGGAAGGCGCCCTCCGCCGGCACGGGACCGGGACGGACTTCCAGGACCGCTTCGCCGTTCACGTCCAACCACTCTTCGACGTAGATGAACTGCGCCGTGCTGGCCTCGTCCACGGGGTCTAGGTTATGATAGCGTCCGGCGATGCTCCGCCCGGCGGCGGCATCCTCGATCAGTTCGACGACGCGGTCTTCGGCCGTGGGCGGCAACATGGCGCAACCTCCGAGGAGAAGGGCGAGGCCCAAGGCTGCGAGAAGTCGGGCAGCCATGACGCCGCGGCTTACTTGCCCGCCTTGCTCTTGGCGATCAGGTCGTAGAAACGGTCGAACAGCACGTCGGCGTCGTTCGGACCAGGGCCGGCTTCCGGGTGGTACTGGACGGAGAAGACGGGCTTATCCTTGAGACGCAGGCCGGAGACGGTGTCGTCGTTCAGATTGACCTCGGTGACGACCGCGCCGCAGCGCTCCAGGTCTTCGCGCTTGGAGGCGAAGCCGTGGTTCTGGGCGGTGATGGACACCCGGTCCTCTTCGGTGTTCTTGACGGGCTGATTGCCGCCGCGGTGGCCGAACTTCAGCTTGTAGGTCGAGGCGCCGATGGCGTGCGTGATGATCTGGTGACCGAGACAGATGCCGAAGACCGGGTAGGTCTTGATGAGGTCGGCGACGGCTTCGTGGGCATACTTCAGGGCGGCAGGGTCGCCGGGGCCGTTGGAAAGGAAGACGCCGTCGGGATTGAAGGCACGGATCTCGGAAGCAGGGGTGCGGGCCGGGAAGACGTGGACATCGAAGCCGGAAGCGACGAGGCGGCGGAAGATCGAGGTCTTGGCGCCGAAGTCATAGGCCGCGATACGGAACTTGGTCGCGCGGCCCTTCGGCTTGTTGAGGTGCGTGCCCGGGACGGTGAAGGCCTCGCAGTCGCCGACGGTGGCGTTGTAGTGGTAAGGAGCCTTGCAGGTGACGTCCTTGACGAAGTCGGCGCCGACCGTGCCGGTCCAGGCGCGGGAGCGCTTGAGGGCTTCTTCGTCGGTGATGCCTTCGGTCGAGAGGCAGGCCTTCATCACGCCGGCGGAGCGCAGCTTCTTGGTGAGCGAGCGGGTGTCGACGCCCTCGATGCCGGGGATGCCGTACTTCGCGAGCCAGGTGCTCAGGTCGGTGGTGGCGCGCCAGTTCGAGACGATCGGCGAAAGGTCGCGGACGACGAAACCGGCGACGTGCGGGCGGGCGGATTCGAAGTCGTCTTCGTTGACGCCGTAGTTGCCGATCTGCGGGGTCGTCATGGTGACGATCTGGCCGAAGTAGGAAGGGTCGGTGAGGATCTCCTGGTAACCGGTCATGCTCGTATTGAACACGACTTCTCCGCAGAGGGTGGCCGAAGCTCCGAACGCCCTGCCCCGAAGAATGGTTCCATCTTCAAGAGCGAGCACGGCAGGTCGGTTCATGAGGTCGTTTTGAATGAGGGTTCCGCCCCCGTGTGAAGCAAAAAAAGTTCCCATCCGAAGATAGTACCGACCATGGGGTCAAACCTACGACCGGCGGACAGGTGCGGACCCTCAGAAACCCTTGCCGACGTCGCCACCCAAGGGGGCTGGCGGACGGGCGCGGGGGTCCAAGGCATCGGCCGCATAGGGCTTATGCACCTGCCAACCCGCCCGGTAAGGCGCCCCACCCTGCTTCACCTGCTCGGTGATCGTGCGCAAGACGGCCGGATCGGCCCGACGAGACCACTCGGGGTGCAGCCAGACGTTGGGGCTGAGCCACTTGCCGCCGACGGCCTCGGTCCAGCGGGTGATGCTGTCCGGGGCTTCGACAATCAGTTTGACCTCATCCGCGCGGGCCAAGGACTCGGCCAGAGGCGGTTTCGCCCATTTCGGGCTGACGGTCACCCAGGCGAAGCCTGGAGCGATCAGGTAGGCCCCACAGGTCTCGAGGTGAACCTTGAGACCGACCGAGGCCATAGCGGCCAGCAAGGGGGGCAGATCGTGGATGCAAGGCTCGCCGCCGGTCAGGACGACGAACTCCGGGCGGGCGGCGGCGGCTTCGGCGGCCAGCTCGGCCGGGGAGGCCTTGCGGACCTGCTTCGGGACGAACTGCGGATGCCAGGTGGACGCGGAGTCGCACCAGGCGCACTTCACCGGGCAACCTTGGAGCCGGATGAAGAAAGCTTTGCGCCCGAGATGCACCCCTTCCCCCTGCCAGCTGAGGAACGTCTCATTGACGGGGTAGAGCTCGGCCATGGTCAGGCCTTCGGCTGGTAGCTCGCCTTGTTCTTGGTGTCCTCGTGCAGGATGATCTGCCGGACCCAGGCGCGACCACCGGTCTCCTTGCGTACCATCGGGTCGAAAGTCTCGAACAGGAACTGCGCGATGCCTTCGGTGGAGACGGAATCGATGACGAGCGGACGGAACAGTTTCGGGTAATCCTGCAGGAGCTGCTCGCGGACGGGATCCGTCTTGGCGAAGAGGCAAGCGTGGTCGAGGTGGTCAGCGATCCAGGTCTTCAGGAAACCCAGGCCGCCGAAGTCGACGACGAAACCGCGTTCATCGAGCCGCTCGCAGCCGAACTCGATCTCGATGGCCCAGTTGTGACCGTGCAGGAAGGAGCAATGCCCGTCATGCCGATGCTGCCGGTGGGCGAACGGGATGTCTCGGTAGGTCTTGCTGCAGGTGAACATGGGACAGCCAGCAGATAGGAGAGCCGCAGGCCGGGTCGCAAGGAAGATGCGGTTGGCGGCGCCGCGGAAAGGCCCCAAAAGAGGCCGGCTAAACCCTCCGTCGGCAGGCCTCGGAAGGCGACGAAACGGACCGGCCTTAGAACGAGTGGGACAGGCCGAGGGACCAGATCTCGCTCGAGTGGACCGGATTGACCAGGGTGCCGTTGGAGCGAGAGGCCAGGTTATTGTTCTT
>JBDKIN010000135.1:0-18699 GCA_039797095.1 Verrucomicrobiota bacterium | reverse complement strand
CCGGCGTGGCGGACCGTGAAGACCGCGCCGCCGGTATCGAGGGCCAGGTCCGTCGCGCGGACATCGGCGTCCGGCGAGAGCCCGAAGGTGAGCACCGCGCCCCGGCGCCGGCAGGCTTCGGCGAGCACGCGGCCGGACGGGTCGTCGACGTTGATCACGCTGACGTCCGGCACCGCGCCGTTGCGGCCGTCGAAGAGCATGGTCTTGACGTCGAGGTACGCGGCGAGGTCGCCGTGGTAGTCGACGTGGTCGCGGGTGAGGTTGGTGAACGCGGCGACCTGGAAGCGGAAACCGTGGACGCGTTCCTGGTGGAGCGCGTGCGAGCTCACCTCGAGGCAGGCGCCCGCGCACCCGGCGTCGGCCATCTGGCGGAAGAAGGCGGCGAGGTCGGCCGAATCAGGCGTCGTCTTATAAGAAGGGATGGAGCGGCGGCCGAGGTGGTAACGGACCGTGCCGACCAGACCCCACTGCGAGCCGTCGTCCTGCAGCAGGTGACGGAGCAACGTCGAGACCGTGGTCTTGCCGTTGGTGCCCGTCACGCCGACGAGACGCAGGGACTCCTCAGGTTGGCCGTAGAAACGGCGGGAGATCTCGGCGAGCATCCGGCGCGGATCGGCGACCTGCGCGGCGGCGACGGCGGGCAGGCCGGCGACGGGCTCGCCGGAGATGATCGCGGCGGCGCCGCGGGCGATCACGTCGTCGAGGAAGGCGTGGCCGTTGGCGCGCAGGCCCGGAAGGGCGAAGAAGAGAGCGCCCGGGATCACGCGGCGGCTGTCCGTCACGATCGTGGTCACGCGCACCGAACCGTCGCCCGTCCGGCCGAGCACGGGCAGCCCTTGGAGCAGCGCGTTGAAGGTCGGGCGTTCCATCGAGGCGGGCATCATCGCGGGCGGAGGCGTCATCGGCCGAGGTCGGCCACGGGGCCGCGCGGGAGGGTGGAGACGGGCGGGAGATCGAGCCAGCGGATGCACTTCTCGGCGACTTCGCGGAAGATGGGGGCGGAGACCTTGCCGCCGTAGCCGACGCCTTCGCCCTGGGGTTCGTCGATGATCACGGTGATGGCCAGCTTCGGATCGCCGACGGGGAAGAAGCCCGCGAACGAGGCGACGTGGTGGGCGGAGGAATAGCGGCCGTTGACGATCTTCTGCGTCGTACCCGTCTTGCCGGCGACCTCGTAGCCCGGGATGTCGGCGATCGGGGCGGTGCCGCCCTTGCCGCAGACGGCGCGCAGGAGCGTGGCGAGCTGCGCGGCGGTCGCGGGCGTGATCGCGCGGCCGCGCGAACGCGGGGCGTAGTCGAGCACCGTGGCCTTGGTCTTCGGGTCCTCGACGCGGAGCACGAGCTGCGGCTGCATCAGCAGGCCGTCGGCGGCGACGACCGACATCGCCATGTGCATCTGCATCGCGGTGACGCTGACCGAGTGGCCCATCGGCACGCGGGAGATGGTGAGCCCGTCCCACCGCTTGGGCGGGATGAGCAGGCCGGGCACTTCGGCGCCGGTGATCAGGCCCGTCGGCGCGCCGAAGCCGAACGACTTGATGAGGCCGAAGAAGCGGTCTTCGCCGAAGCGTTCGGCGTACTGCATGCCGACCTGGACGGTGCCGCGGTTGGAAGACTCGCGGACGATCTGGCGGATGTCGGCGGCGCCGATGGCGTGCGAGTCGGCCGGAAGCGAGACCATGCGTCCGCGGTAGGGCACGCTGGTCGCGCCGCAGTCGTAGACGGAGTTCGGCGTGATGAGGCGCTCCTCGAGCGCGCCGGCGACCGAGACGATCTTGAAGACCGATCCCGGCTCATAGACGTCGGAGACCGCGCGATTGCGCTGGCTGTCCATCGGCGCGGCCTGCGGGTCGAAGAAACGGTTGAGATCGAAGGTCGGCCAGTTCGCGAGGCCGAGGATACGGCCGGTGCGCGGCTCGCTGACGATGATGACCCCGCCCTTGGGATTATAACGGGTCGCGGCGGCGGCGAGCGCCTCCTCGCAGGTCTTCTGGATGAGGCTGTTGATCGTGAGGACGACGGTGCTGCCGTCGACCGGCGCGACCTCGCGCAGACGGATGCTCGTGAGCTCGCGGTGGCGGCCGTCGCGTTCGGATTCGATCCAGCCCTTCTGGCCTTCGAGGAGCGAATTCATGACGCTCTCGATGCCGGCGGCGGGGACGCCCTCCTTGTTGACGTAGCCCAGCACGTGGGCGGCCAGCTGGCCCTTGGGGTAGCTGCGGCGGTATTTCAGTTCGGCGCGGAGCGCCTTGATGCCGAGCGCCTTGACGCGCTTGACGACGTCCTCGCCGGCCTCGCGCGCGAGGATGGACCAGCGGATGCGGTGCTCCTCGCCGGCGGCGTCGGTGCGGACGGTGGTGTCGAAGGCCAGGCGGACCTTGGCGGCGGACAGGCCGAGCGCGACCGCGACCTCGGCCGCCCGCTCGCGGTCGGCCTTGGTGAGCACGTCGGGGTCCACGCCGATGTCCCAGACATCTTCGGACAGGGCGAGCAGGTTGTCCTGCGCGTCGCGGATGTCACCGCGGCGGCACGGCTTCTCCTGGAGCACGCGACGGGCCTGCAAGGCCTCCGCGCGCAGACGAGGGGCGTCGACCCAATGCAACCAGACCAGCCGTAGGACCACGGCCAGGAAGCAGGAGGGGACGACCCATGCCAGCAAACGGTAGCGCGTTCGCCTGGCGTGGGGCAGGCTCATCGCGCGCCGGGTCCTCCCTGCCCTCCCGAACCGAGGAAGGCGATTTCGCGCGCCGTCATCCGGGGGCTCGCGGAGAAAAGGACGGCCGGGGACGCGGCCGAAGGAGAGACGCGGATCCAGACGACCTGCTCGGGGACCGGCGGCTTGAGGGCGTCACCGATGCGCTGCTGCAGGTAGAGGATGTCGACGGCCTGCTGGACGTGCCGGCGGGCGATGTCGTACTCCTTCTTAGAAAGGGAGGTGTCGCGTTCGAGGCGCTGGATGCGGCTGCCGATCGTATCGGCTTCCACGCGCAGGCGCATGATGTTGATCGTGCCGACGGCGAAGGCCGCCACGGAGGCGAGGACGCAGGCCCAGGTGAGGTGGCGCGGGCTCATGCGGCGAGGCGGCGGACGGCGCGGAGGCGCGCCGAGCGGCTGCGGGGGTTGCGAAGCTGTTCGGCTTCGGAAGGCTGGACGGCCTTGCGGGTGAGGAGGTCGGCCTGCTTGACGCGGTCGTCCTGGTTGCGGGCATCGTCGCGGTCGACCGGACGGCCGGCGACCTCGTTCATGTAACGCTTCACCATCCGGTCCTCGAGGGAGTGGAAGGAGATCACGGCGAGCACGCCGCCGGCGTTGAGCTTGCCGAAGGCGAGCGGGAGGGCGTCGGCCAGGGCGCCGAGCTCGTCGTTGACCGCGATGCGGACGCCTTGGAAGGTGCGGGTGGCCGGGTGCGGGCCGCGGGGACCGGGCGCGGGAGGCGCGGCTTCGGCGACGAGTTCGGCGAAGCTGGCGGTGCGGGCGAGACGGCCGGTGCCGCGGGCGGCGACGATCGCGTTGACGACGCGGAACCAGCGGGGCTCCTCGCCGTAGTCGCGGACGGCGCGTTCGAGTTCGGCGCGGTCGCCGCGCTCGAGGAACTCGGCGGCGCTGCGGCCGACGCGCGTGTCCATGCGCATGTCGTTCGGCGCGTCGTAACGGAAGGAGAAACCGCGCTCCGGGACATCCAATTGGTACGAGGACACCCCAATGTCCATCAGAACACCATCGAATCGGCCCGGAACACGGTCAAGGTGGCGGAAATTCTCGGAGTGGAAACGCAGCCGGCCGGCGTGGGCGGCGAGCAGCGCCGCGGAGCGCTCACCGGCGGCGGGGTCGCGGTCCATCGCGTCGACCGAGCACCCCGGCGCCCGCGCCAGGATCGCCGCGGTGTGGCCGCCGCCGCCGAAGGTGCAGTCCAGGTAGGCGCGCCCGTCCTGCGGAGCGAGGAGCGTCAGGCACTCCTCGAGCAGGACTGGGACGTGGCTGGTCATGCGGCGGTCTGTGAATAAGGTGTGAGCAGTGTAAGTAACTTCCGGATACGCATCACAGGCCGAGTTCGCGGAGCGCGCGGAGGATGGCCTTGGCGGACTCGGAATCGCGGTCGGCCTTGGGCGGCGTCGGCGAAGCGAGCTGGAACGTGGTGAAGCCGCCGCGGAAGATCACCTCGCGCTCGAGGCGGGCTTCCTTGACGATGTGGTCGTTGAGCGTGATGCGGCCGGCCTTGTCGCACGTGACCTGGATGCTGTTCGCGCCGAGCAGGCTCAGCGCGTCCATCTTCACCGGATCGCTCACGGTCACCTGCAACGCGGCGTCGTGGATGCGCGCGGCCATCGAGGGCGGGAAGACCACGATCGCGGCGAGGGCCGGATGATACATCGCGAGGAAGGTCGCTTCCGCGTCGAACCGCCAGGCCGCCGGGATGGTGACACGGTTCTTCTCATCCAACTTTCCGTTGTGGATGCCGGTGAAGAGACCGTTGTTGGCGCCAATAGACATTAAGAATGGGGGAGTTCCCCCAGTTCACCCACTTTTCCCCACCCCTCCCCACTGGTCAAGAGTTTAGCCCCAGATCTAACCATTTTCTTGTTCACAACGCGGCCAGGGCGTTTAAATGACTTAATTCAATCATTATTAACTGTAAGTAATTCTATCACAGCATCTTGCGTTATTTTTACGTCCGCGGAGCCTTTTCGACCCCGTCCACCCCCTATCCGGCCGCGCCTGGCAGATCCGTCCCCCGCCGGCGGCGGGCGGGCTTCGTAATGAGATTAACACTACAATTTCGGCCGACGCGGTGCCGCGGAGCGAGGGCGAAACTGTTTGCCAACGGCCGTCGGCTGTGCTTTGTCTCCAACCACTCAACCACGTCCCTTGCCCATGAAAACCGCCCTCGCCCTCCTTGCCACCCTCCTGCTCTCCGGTTGCGCCACCCAGATCGGCGTGGACAACTCCCAGAACCGCGAAGCCTCCTTCTCCAACGTCACCGGCGTGCTGACCACCCGCTATACCTCCGACACCGAAGCCGTCTTCAACGCCGTCAAGCGCACCATCGACGCCATGCCCGGCACCCTCCGCACCGGCGAGACCGATGACCGCGGCGCCAACAAGGAGCTGAACAGCGTCGTCGTCTTCGCCCGCACCATCGGCGACCTGGAGATCAAGATCACCATCGAGAAGGCCGAAGATCCTGAGACCAAGGCCGTCTTCACCCAGGTCCGCGTCAAGTACGGCGCCTTCGGCAACCTGCCGGAGAGCCAGCAGCTCGTCTCCAAGATCACCTCCAACCTGCGCTAAGCGCCGGGGCGGAACCGCCAAACGGACGCCGCCCAGCCACCCGGCTCGGCGGCGTTCATTTTTTATCACCTTCCTCACATGGGCAACATCCACGGACATAGCTTCCGCATCACCACCTTCGGCGAGAGCCATGGCCCCGCCCTCGGCGTCGTCATCGACGGCTGTCCGCCCCGCGTGCCCTTCGACGCCGCCTTCCTCCGCAGCGAGCTCGACCGTCGCCGTCCCGGCCAGAGCGCGCTCACGACGCAGCGTAAGGAAGCCGACGCGCCTGAGGTGCTCTCCGGCATCTCGCCTGAGGGCCTCACCCTCGGTTCGCCCATCGCCATCGTCATCCGCAACGGCGACCAGCGCCCGCAGGCCTACGCCGAGATGAAGGCCGCCTACCGTCCTTCGCACGCCGATTACACTTACGACGCCAAGTATGGCATCCGCGCCGTCGAAGGCGGCGGCCGTTCCTCCGCCCGCGAGACCGCCGCGCGCGTCGCCGCCGGCGCCGTCGCCAAGACGGTGCTCAAGCACGCTTGCGGCGCCCGCATCATCGCCTGGGTGGAGAGCGTCGGCGACGTCCGCATGCCCGCCGCGGCCAAGGCCCCCACGTTGAAGCAGGTCGAGGCCACGCCCACGCGCTGCCCGCACCCCGCCACCGCCGCGAAGATCGACGCGCTCATCCGCGCCGCCCGCGCCGACGGCGATTCCGTCGGCGGCGTCATCTGCTGCGTCATCGAGAACCTGCCGGCCGGCCTCGGCTCGCCGGTCTTCGACCGTTTCGAAGCAGACCTCGCCAAGGCGATGCTGTCGCTGCCCGCCACCAAGGGCTTCGAGATCGGCAGCGGCTTCGCCGGCACGGTCCTGCGCGGCAGCGCGCACAACGACGAGTTCGTCCGCCAAGGCGGCCGCATCCGCACCGCGACCAACCGCTCCGGCGGCACGCAGGGCGGCATCACCAACGGCGAAGACGTGGTCTTCCGCATCGCCTTCAAGCCCACGGCGACCGTGCTCAAGCCGCAGAAGACCGTCGGTCCCGACGGCCGCGCCACCGAGCTGAGCGCGAAGGGCCGCCACGACCCGTGCGTCCTCCCGCGCGCCGTACCCATCGTCGAAGCCATGGCGGCCTTGGTCGCCGTCGATCACTGGATCCGCGACCGCGGCCAGAACGCTCCCTTCGGCCGCTGCGGACGCAAGGCATGACGCCCCTCATCATCATCCTCGGGCCCACGGGCGCCGGCCGCGCCGACGTGGTGAAGGAACTCGTCGCCCACGCCTGGCCGGAAGGCCGCAAGGTGCGCGTCCTGCGCGAAGTCCGCGAAGGCGGCGTCGCCCCTGACGCCTGGGAATTCAAGGACGGCCACGCGATCGTGCCCGCCCCCGGCGACGAAGACGCCGCCATCCTCGTGACGCACGGGGCGCTCCACGTCATCGACCAGATGGAAGCCCTGCACCGTACGGTCCGCCCGATGCAGCCCGACGCCGTCTGGCGCGTGGCCCGCATCCTCACGGTCGTCGACTGCCCGCTCGCGATGAAGCACAAGGCCGTCGAGGAGTGGTATCGCCCGTGCGTGCACTTCTCCGACGCGGTCATCATCAACCGCCGCTGGGAAGTCCCCGGCCAGTGGGTGAGCAAGTTCCTCGAACCCTACGAGAAAGAATTCTATCCCTGCCTCTTCTTCAACCTGACGAAGGTCGGGGCGATCAGCAACCCGCCTGCGGTCATCGACGGCGAGCCCCTGCGCCTGACGCATATCTTCGACGACATCGATGCGGTCGACGAGATGGAGTTCGACGAAGACAACCTGCCCGACGAGCCGTTCGACCTCGTCCGTCAGGTCGACAAGTATTTCGCGCGCGACGAACTCGGCCGCCGCAACATCCTCGTCCCCGAGATCGGCGAGGTCCTCCGCCAGGAGGGTCGCCGCTAAGCCGGCCTACTGCTTCGGCCCGGCGCCAGGAGCTTCGCCCTCCGGCGGCTTGCGGCGCTTGGGCGCGCCAGGCGGTCCGGGCGGTCCGTCCTTCGGCTCGCCTCCCTTCGGGCGTTCCTTCGCGAGTTCGGGTCCGTATTTCTCGGAGAGCTGACGGATGAATTCGAGGCGCTGTTCGGTCGTGAGCGCCTGGATGCGCGCCCTCTCGGCCTTGGCCTCTTCCTTGCTGAGTCGCTTGAAATGATGCTCGAGCACGCGCGACCCGAAGCCGCCGCGCTCCCGCAGGTCTTTCATGATCTTGTGACGCTCCTCCGGCGTGGCGGACTCGTAGCGCACGAGGCTGGCCGCGAATTCGCGACGCGACTCCGGCGACATGCGCTCGATCTTCTCGATCGAGGAGCGCATGCGCTGCAGGCGCTCGGGCGTAAGTTCGAGGATCTTACGGATGGTCTGGATCTCCTCGACGGTCGGCTCGCCTTCGGGCGGACGCGGACCGGGCGACTGGGCGCAGACGACGTCGGCACCGAGGAGGACCAGCAGGCTGAAGAAGACGCGAGCCATGATCAGGAGCCCGGAGAGACGAAGGTTTCCACGACAGCCGGACGCTCGGCCACGGGGGCGAGGAGCGAGAGGTCGTCGGCGGCGCCGAAGAGGTCGGCGAGCTGGGCCGACTCGTCGCGGGCGATGAGGGCGAAGGTCTGGCGGTTCAAGGCCTCCTCGGAGGTGGCGGGCAACGTGAGCAGCGCGACGAAGACGGCGGCCGCGGCGGCGAGGGCGGAGCTCCAGCGGACGACGGTGCGACGACGGCGGGCGGCACGGGCGGCGACGACGACGCGCTCGGCGAAACCGGCGACGGACACGGCGCGCCCGCGACGGAGCGTCGCGGCGAGCTCTTGGTCGAATGGCGTCTGTTCCGGGTTATCCATGGCTGGGTTCGCCCTTATAACACCGGGCGGGGCGGGAAGTTGCAGGGTTCATTCTTGGGCGTAGAAATCCTTGAGAAGTTCGCGCAGGCGGGCGCGGGCGCGGTGGATCCAGGTCTTCACCGAGGAGACGGGGGCGTCCATGATCTCGGCGATCTCCTCATAGGGGAGCTCCTGCTGCACGACGAGGAGGATGGCGGTGCGCTGTTCCGGGGCCAGCTGCAGGATGGCGCGCTGGAAGGCCTCGTCGAGTTCGGCGACCCGGCGGGCCGACCCCTGGGAGAGGTCGCCGGGCTCGGCGGCAAACTCCAGGGCGGTGGTGGGCTTGCGCCCGCGCCGGCGCCACTCGTTAAGGACCAGGTTCCGGGCGATATGGATCAGGTAGGTGCTCAGCTTCGCCTCGGGGCGCCAGCGGGCCGCGGCGCGGTGGAGCCGGATGAAGACCTCCATGGCCAGCTCCTCGGCCGTCGCCTGCGAACCGACCTCACCCCGGAGATAACCGACGAGCCGGGCGTGGTGCCGGTGCACGAGCAGGCGCAAGGCGTCGTCATCGCCGCCAGCGACGAGGCCCATGAGGCGCTTGTCGTCTTCGTCGTCGGGGAGCATCGGCTCTTCCTGGGACATCGGGGTTGGAACTCCGGAAAGGAGCAGGAGTTACGCGTCCCGGGGGCGCAGGGCGAAGGTCCGGAGCGTCCGTAGCAGGAATTGCTCGAAGGCCGCCAGGACCTGGTAATTCAGCTCCATGCGCCGGCGGGCGTCCTCGAGATGACCCACGGCCTCGGCGACCTGGCCGGCGCAGCCGGGGTGGGCCCGGCCGACGAGCCGGAGCTTCTCTTCGACCGACACGAGCATGCGGGCGCGGACGCCACGCCGGACGGACTCCTCGTAGGCGGCCTCGGCATCGTCTTCGTCCTCATCGGTGGGCGGCGGGGGCGGCGCAGCCTCAAGGGCTTCTTCGACGAAGAGCTCGAGGAGCACTTCGAAACGGGCGCACAGGGCGTAGAGCGGGATGAAGACCTCGGAGATGCGCGCCTGCGGCGAGGCCGGACCTTTCACCATGCGCGTGAGCAGGCGTTCCATCTCGCGCAACCAGTCCTGCCAGGAGGGGTCGGCGATCACCGGCGCCTCCCCGCCCACGTGGAAGCGGAGGCAGCGGCTCAGGATCGTCGGCAGGACGCGGTAATAATGCGTCGTCTGCAGGACGATGAGCGTGCCGGGCGGCGGCTCCTCCAGCGTCTTCAGGAAGGCGTTGGCCGATTCGGAGAGGAAGCGGTCGGGCTCGTTGACGATGACGACGCGGCGCGGCGTGAGGGACGAAAGGCGCAGCGCGGCCACGACCTCGAGGACGTTCTCGATGACGATGCGCCGCGACTTCTTGGCGGGACGCAGGACGCGGCAGTCAGGGTGCGCCAGCGGATCGGCCTCGCCGAGATGCATCGCCGCGAGCTGTTCGGCGGCGCGGGCGAGCACGGCGCCGTCGTTGCCCGTCAGGAGCACCGCGTGCGGCATGCGGCCCTCGGCGCGGGCGCGCGCGAGCACCTTGAGCACCGGCAGGTCGGCGACGTCAGCGGAAGCGGCGGACGACTTCATGCCAGATCTCCTCCTCGATGGCTTCGGGGGGACGCGCGGCGTCCACGACGAAGAAACGCCCGGCCTCCTCGCGGGCGAGCGTATGGTAAAGTTCGCGGACGCGGCGATGAAAGGCGTCGCCGAGGAGTTCGAAGCGGTCCGCCTGTCCTTGGTCCCGCACGGCGGCGCGACCGAGGCCGCGGCCCGGATCAAGGTCGAGCAGGATGGTCAGGTCCGGGCGCACCGGACCACAAGCGAGGCGGTTCGCGCCTTCGATCAAGGCACGGTCCAGACCGCGGCCGCCGGCCTGATAGGCGACGGTCGAATCGATGAAACGGTCGCAGATCACGACCTGGCCGGCGGCGAGGGCCGGAGCGATGACGTCCGCGACGAGCTGGGCCCGGCAGGACGCGAAGAGGAGCGCTTCGGCGGCCGGCGCCAGCGAGGTGCCCGGCTGCTTGAGCACTTCGCGCATGCGTTCGCCGTAAGGCGTGCCCCCTGGCTCACGCAGGCCGAGCACCGTCGCTCCGTCCGAGCGGAGACGCTCCGCGAGACGGGCGAGCTGCGTGGATTTGCCCGCGCCCTCCCCTCCTTCGAACGTGATGAATCTGCCCGCGATCGGCATGCGCCACAAGATGCCCTCCGTGGCCTTCAAAGCGAGCGAGGAATGGGGGTCACGAGAAAGGCCCGGCGGATGCCGGGCCTTTCTCGTGACGGAAGGAACGCGGAGTTCAGATGCCGGTCCCGGAGGGATCCAGCTGCTTCTGCTCGACCGAGCGGTTCACGTTGTCGGTGATCTTCTTCAGATTGGCGTCCATCTGGGTGCCACCGCCGCCGTTGCTCGAGGAGAGCGGGGCGCCCGGGGCGCCGGCCTTGTTGTCGGCGACCTTGTCGTCGGTGACCGGGCTTTCGCTGACCACCTGACCGAAGGGCTTCGCAGGCTCCTTGGCGCCGTTCGGGAAAATCGCCTGGAAAGTCGGAGCGGTCTGCGCCATCGCGTTGATGGTCGTAGAGACTTCGGCCGGCAGCGTGGAAGCGGCGGCAAGGAGGGCGGAAATTTCGGCGAGCTCTTCGGCCGGGATCGGGTAGAGCAGGACCTTGACGGGCGCCAGGGCGGCGGCGACGGCCGCGGGCGCCGGAGCATTACCGGCGGCAGGAGCGCCGGGAGTGCGGGCGAGATTGCTGATGAGCGCGGCGGAGGGCACCGAACTGGCGGTCTGCATGCCGGGGTCGACGGTGACGGGGCCGACGTTGGAACTGTAGACGATGGTCTCGACGGAACCGCGGACGCAAGAAACGACGACCCTGCCGACACCGTCGGGTCCGACACGGTATTCGACGGCGAAGATGGTGCCACGGATGCGTACGAGGCCGGCGGGGGTCTTGACGGTGAAGGTGGAAAGCGCGTTGAGCTTACGGACTTCGCCGATGATCTTGCCGCGGGGCACTTCGAGCTCGGTCACGGACGGGCTGGGATCCTTTTCGATCTGTCGATACGGATCGGTGATGCCGGCGGAGGGCACCTGGCGGAAAGTACGCAGCTCGAGCAGCGTGCTCGGCGTCAGCACCAGCGAGGCGCCGTTGGAGAAGACGAGTTCGGCCGTGGAGTCGACGCCGGTCTCGACGCGCGCGCCTTCCTGGAAGACCGCGCCGCTGGCGAGCGGCTTACGCTGCGACTTAGCGTCGATGATCGTCACGTTGCCCGTGATCTTGCCGACCTGGACCTTGCCGGACTGCAGGGCCGCCGAAGAGAGAACTGGCAGGAGCGCAAAGGCGACCATTCCTAGGTGCTTGAAAAAGGAAATCATGGGGACTGGGGGGAAAAGGGAGACTAGACTCGGTCCGGAAGGAGGCAACCCCTTTAAAACAAAAAGACCCCCTGAGACGGGGGTCTTTGTTCACAATCCGGACGGTCAGTTTCAGGCCGTGACGTACTTCTCGAGACGGCGCTGGACGGCGATGGCCGAGAGCTGGGCGTACTTTGGAAGTCCCTGATCGTAAGGAAGTTGCATCTCCCCTTGGATCAGAGGGAGGGCGTAGCGCACGAAGTCCGGGTGGATGGACATCTTGTCTTCGCCGATCCACTTCTCGGGGAAGGCCTTCACGCCGTTGGCGATCTGGTCGAGAGGAGCGAGCATGGTCTGGACCGCGTAGGTCTCCTTTTCGGAGCGGGTCAGGATCACCATCTTGCCGGACTCGCCTTCGAGGGCGGCCTTGACGGCGGCGCCACCGCAGAGCTCGGCTTCATCGACGTCGGTCTTCGAAGCGTTGTGAGAAGCGGCGCGCTGGGTGATGCCGAGCTTGGAGGAGCGGGCCTTGACGCCGTCGAAACGGGATTCGACGAGCGTACGGAGGTATTCGCCGGCGCCGCCGAGGACGGCGTGGCCGAACGCGTCGGTGCTGGAGGTGTCGGCGCCGAGATAGTTGCCGGTGGCGTCCTGGACGCCTTCGGAGACGACGACGAAGCAGTGGCCGTTGCTCTTGAGGACTTCTTCGACGCGACGGATGAAGGCGTCGGCGTTGAAGGCGACTTCCGGCAGCAGCACGATGTGCGGGGCGGAGCAGGAGTAGTGGGTGTTCTTGACGGCCTTGTCGTCGTTCTTGTCGCGGCGCTGGGCCAGGACGGACGAAGCGGCGAGCCAGCCGGCGTTGCGGCCCATGACTTCGAGGATCGAGACGAAGTCGTTCTGGCCCATGGCGGCGTTGTCGAGAGCGGTCTCGCGGATGGTCACGCCGATGTGCTTGGCGACGGAACCGTAGCCGGGGCAGTGGTCGGTGAGGGGCAGGTCGTTGTCGATCGTCTTAGGCACGCCGACGACGCGGAGTTCGTAGCCGCGCTCCTTGGCGAGGGCGTCGATCTTGGCGGCGGTGTCCTGGGAGTCGTTGCCGCCGATGTAGTGGAAGTAACGGATGTTGTGGGCTTCGAAGACCTGCAGGATGCGGTCGAAGTCTTCGGCCTTCTTCACCTTGTAGCGGCAGGTGCCGAGGGCGGCGCCGGGGGTGTGTCGAAGGGCGCGGAGGGTCTGCTGGGATTCAGCCGCGAGGTCGACGAGCTGCTCATGGAGCACGCCCTGGATGCCGTTCAGGCCGCCGTAGATCTCGACGATCTCGTCTTCATGCTTGAGGGCTTCGGAGATCACCCCGGCGAGGCTGGCGTTGATGACGGGGGTCGGACCGCCGCTCTGCGCGACGAGAAGGTTGCCAATGAGAGGAGAAGACATGGGAGTGAACGAGTTGAAAAGTGGTTTGTGGGAAGCCCCACCCCCCTTGGCAACACGGAAAACCCTCCCCTGCCCGCACCCCCGTCTTAGGCCTACAAAATGCGTCCGGCTTTGACCTGGGCGGACTCCGGAACCTTCCGGGTCCAGTCAGCGGCCTGGCGGACGAACACGTCGACCTGCGCCCCGGCGGAACCGGTCAGCTCGCCCGCCTTGGTGACGGCGTCGAGGAGGACGGACTTGGGCAGACGCAGGCGCGCGTCGGCGGCGAGGCGGTCGACGAGGTCGTTCCGCTCGATCTTGCCGGTGCGGAGCTCCTTGGCGACGGCGACGGCATGTTCCTTGATGGCCTCGTGGGCCTCTTCGCGGCCGGCGCCGGCCTTGACGGCTTCCATGAGGAAGGTGGTCGTGAGCAGGAACGGCAGATAGTGGCGCGACTCGCGGTCGATGACGGGGCGATTGACCTCCATCTGGCCGAGCACGGTGAGGAAGGCCTCGAAGAGGCCGTCGATGGCGAGGAAGGCGTCGGGCAGGAGCACGCGGCGCACGACCGAGCACGAGACGTCGCCTTCGTTCCACTGCTCGCCGGAGAGCGAGGCGGCCATGGCGAGGTGACCGCGCAGGATCACGTGGAAGCCGTTGATGCGCTCGCAGGTGCGGGCGTTCATCTTGTGCGGCATGGCGGACGAACCGACCTGGCCGGGCAGGAAGCCTTCGCTGGCGAGCTCGTGGCCGGCCATCAGGCGGAGGGTCTTGGCGAAGGACGACGGGCCGGAAGCGGCGGAGAGCAGCGCGGCGACGACTTCCATGTCCATCGAGCGCGGGTAGACCTGGCCGACGGCGCCGAGGGCGTGCGGGATGCCGAGGTGCGCGAGCACGCGGGTCTCGAGCTGGGCGACCTTGGCGATGTCGCCGGAGAAGAGCGTGAGCTGGTCGAGCTGCGTGCCGACGGCGCCCTTGAGGCCGCGGGCCGCGAAGGCGGCGAGCGCGGCGTCGACCTGCGCGACGCCGCGGAGGCATTCCTCGCCGAACATGGCCCAGCGCTTGCCGACGGTGGTGGGCTGCGCGGCGACGTTGTGCGTGCGCGCGGCGATCAGGACGTCGCGGTCGGCCTGCGCGCGACGGGCGAGCGCGGCGAGCGCGGCCACGCCCTTGGCGCGGACGAGCTGGAGCGAGCGGAAGACCTGCAGCTGCTCGACGGATTCGGTGAGGTCGCGGCTGGTGAGGCCCTTGTGGACGTGCTGGTGGCCGGCAAGGGCGCAGAACTCGTCGATGCGTGCCTTGACGTCGTGGCGGGTCTCCTCTTCGCGGCGGCGGATGGAGTCGAAGTCGACCTGGTCCTTGACCCGCTCGTAGGCGGCGAGGGCTTCGGCGGGGATGTCGAGGCCCAGGTCGCGCTGGGCCTTCATGACGGCGATCCAATATTCGCGCTCGAGGACCACGCGGCCGCGGGTGGACCAGACGGCCTTCATCGCCGGGGAGGCGTAGCGGTCGGCGAGGACGTTGGGGACGTTGTCGGATTCCATCGGTATGAAGTAAGGTTTATATCAGGCGGGACGCTTCACGGCAAGCGCTCGCAGGAACATCGCGCGGACGGAGGACTCGTCCTCGCCGCGGTTGGAGGCGTCGAAGCAGTCCGCGCACGCGAGCTGGAGGTCGACGAGCTCGGCCAGGGTGTAGCGGGCCGCCGCCGGGGCGACCTTGTTGCTGACGTACCAGGCGTTCTGGGAGAAGAGGTTGGCCGAAGACTTGGCGGCGGAACCGAAGGTCGGACCATGGCGGCCGCTGGCGGCCTCGAACTGGCCCTTGGGCAGGCCGGCCTCGCTGACGCGGAAGTCGCCGGAGTCGACGAGGCAGCGGATCTGGATGAGCAGGCGCAGGCGGTTCTGCAACGCGCTGAGGAGCGGACGGCTGGAATCCTCGTTGAAGAAATAGCGGTCGAGCGAGGCGAGGCCCCACGCGAGGTCGCGCGCGGCGAGCGCCTCGATGGGCTCGAAGAAATCGCCTTCGCCGAAGGTCGGCACCAGCAGGTGCACGTCGGACTCCTTGATGGTGCCGCCCGGTCCGACGTAGGTGGCCAGCTTGTCGCACTCGCCGAGGACGAGGCGCGTGGACTGGCCCACGCGGCCGACGATCACTTCAGGCACGCCGCGGTCGTACTTCACGCCGAGCGCCTTCAGTCGGTCGACCGCGAGGGCGACCTGGTTGTCCGCTTGGGCGTCACCCTTGTCGAACGGGCTCTTGGACGCCGAGGCGTGCACGATGAAGTCGTGCGCCAAGGACTTAAGTGAGCTGAGATCCTTGCGCCGGCCATCGTAAGGCGTGGCGGAGATGACGATCGAGACGGAGGGATCCGCCGAGGTCGCGACCGCGAGGATGTTGGCGAGGTTCTTCTTCACCTCCTCCGACTTGGCCTGGACGGTGTCGGCGACGAGGTTGAGGTTGCGCAGCCAGATGACGCGCTTGCCGCCGAACATGGAGAGGGTCTTGACCGACTCCGCGAACTGGAGCTCGAGCACGCGCGCGTCGTCGACCCGCAGGATCTGCGCGGAGATGATCTCGGCTTCGGCATCAGGGCCCGCCGCCTTCCGGGCCTTGTCGTAACAGGCACGACCGTCCTGATCGACGAGGTATTCGTCCTTACCAGCGATGATGGCGAGATAGCCGGGCACGCGCCTAATCTCCCGCCCTCCCCCCTCGTGGCAATCCTTTGTCATTCGCAGGCCCCAAGACCGACCTGCGAGGGCGCAGCGGTTGGCCTGAAGACACCCGGTCCCCGGTCTCGGCCAACAAGAACCAGGTCGAACCTAGGTCAGGGAATCAATCTGCCATCTGTCATCGATTCAGCCATCTACCCCAACCCCAGCCCTAGCCCTAATCTCAACGCAGACCTCAATTCAGTCCTCCATTCAGTCCTCAATGCAGCCCTCAACTCAGACCTCCCCATACATCCTAACCGCCAACCGCTGACCGCCAATACCTTCGGTGGCCGATAGGCCGCCCTTACGCCCCGTGGATCAGGTCCTCGACGCGGTACTTGTTCAGCTTCCGGCGCATGAAATCGAGGGCGGTGTTCACGGCGCGCTGCTTGATCTGGCGGCGGTCGCCGGGCAGGGCGACGCGCTGGGACCAGACGCCCGTCGGGGAGGCGTAACCGAAATAGACGGTGCCGACCGGGTCGGCGTCGGTGCCGCCGCCGGGTCCGGCGTAGCCGGTGACCGCGATGGCGTAATCGGAGCCGAACTTCTCGATGGCACCCGTCGCCATGGCGGCGGCGCACTCGGCGGAGACGGCGCCATGCTGGGCGATGAGGCAGTCCGGCACGCCGAGGAGGTTCACCTTGGCGTCGTTGGCGTAGCAGACGGCCGAACCAGCGAAGACCTTGGAGGCGCCGGGGACGTCGGTAAAGGCGTTGGCGAGGAGACCGCCGGTGCAGGACTCGGCGAGGGCGACGGTCTTCTCGAGGCTGCGCAGCTGCTCGACGACGAGGGTGGCGAGGCAGGCGTGGCCGGTGGCGACGAAATCTTCGCCGACCGCGTCGCGGATCTTGCGGGCGACTTCGCAGAGCTGATCGGCCGTCGCGCCGCCGCCGGCGGACGAAATGCGGGCATCGACGACGCCGGTGTGCGTGCCGAAAGTGAGGGCCATGCCCGGCGCGAGGAGCGGACGGACGATCGCCTCGAGGGGCACGGCACCGATACCGAAGGTACGGACCTGTACGTAGGCTTCGCCTTGGCAGGCGCAGCCGACCTGGCGGAGGCGGGGCACGACTTCGTCTTCGAACATCGGACGGAGTTCGAGCGAAGGACCGGGGAGCATGACGAGCGCGCGGCCGTCGCGATGCAGGAAGACGCCGGGCGCGGTGCCACGCGGATTAGGCAGTGAGTCGGCGCCGGCCGGGACATAGCACTGGCTGAGATCCGCGGCGGAGACCTTGCGGCCGATCATCTTGAAGCGATCGCGCAGGGCCTGCTCGGCGGCGGGCACGTGGGTGAGGGTGAGTCCGAGGGCGCCGGCGACGGCTTCGCGCGTATGGTCGTCGGAGGTCGGTCCGATGCCGCCGGTGGTGACGATGAGGTCGTAGGCGCCCCAGGCTTCGCCGACGGCGCGGGCGATCTCGGCGGCGTCGTCACGGACGACCAGGGAGCGGGTGATCGGCAGACCACGGCGGGCGAGATGCTCGCCCAACCAGAGCAGGTGGCCGTTCTCGCGGAGGCCGTCGAGGAGCTCGTCGCCCACGTTGATGACGAGGACCTGTCTGGGTCGGCTGTTGCAGGAAAGCATTTGCGGAAACGGGGCGTGCCAGCAGGGTTAGAGGCTCAGGCTCAAAATGCAAACCGACCGGGAAGAACTTTCGCCCAAGGCCAAGGCCCGGCGTGCCCCCCATACCCCGGGCGTCTACCTGATGAAGGACGCCGCCGGGCTGGTCGTCTACGTAGGCAAGGCCAAGGACCTCAAGAAGCGCCTGGCCTCCTATTTCGTACCCCGCCAACGGATGACCCCCAAGGTGGCCGCGATGATGGACACGGTGGCGGACATGGAATGGCACGAGGTCCGGTCCGAGACCGAGGCCCTCCTTCTAGAAGGTAAGCTGATCAAACGCTGGCGCCCCCGCTGGAACATCCTCTTCCGCGACGACAAGCAGTTCCCCCAGGTCCGGGTCGACCTGGCCGACCCCCTGCCCCGCTTCCGCATCGTCCGCGCCCGCACGACCGATGCCTGCCGCTATTTCGGTCCCTTCCCTCATCAGCAGGCGGTCCGCCGCACGCTCAACGAGATGCGCAAGAAGTTCGGCATCCTGCTCGCCGACAGCAATCCGGTCGCTCAGCCCGACGGGACATGGAAACTTTACGACGACGCCCGCGCCGAGATCCAGAAGCACGGCAACGTGGTCACCGCCGAAGAATACGCCGTGCGCGTGACCGAGGCGTGCGCGTTCCTCGAGGGCAAGGTCGAGAGCTGGGCCGAACAGGTCGAGGCCGACATGCGCAAGGCCGCCGCGGAGCGTGATTACGAGAAAGCCGCGAGCCTGCGCGACCTGCTCGACGCGCTGAAGCGCACGACGGAGAAATCCCGCCGCTTCCTCCGCGAAAATCCCCTGCCCCGCCGCGACGAAGCCGGCGCCCTCGCCTCGCTCGCCGCCGCCCTCGGCCTTGAGCGACCGCCCGCCACGGCGGAGTGCTTCGATATCTCGCACATCTCCGGCACGCTCGCCGTCGCGTCGATGGTGCGCTTCGTCGACGGTCAGGCCGATAAGTCCGGCTACCGTCGCTTCAAGATCAAGTCCTTCGAGGGCAACGACGACTTCCGTTCGATGCAGGAAGTGGTCGGTCGCCGCTACACGCGCCTGCACGAAGAGCATCGCGCGTTCCCCGAGCTCGTCATCATCGACGGCGGCCTCGGCCAGGTCGGCGCCGCGCTCGCGGCCTTCAAGGAGCACGACCTCGCCCCGCCCCCGCTCATCGGCCTCGCCAAGCGCGAGGAGACGATCGTCTTCCCCGACGGCCGTGAGCTGAAGCTGCCGCGGCACGACGTCGGCCTCGCCCTGCTCATGCGCATCCGCGACGAGGCCCACCGCTTCGCCAACGACTTCAACGCCGAGCTCCGCAGCCGCAAGCTGCGCGAGTCGCTGCTCGACGAGATGCCCGGCCTCGGGCCCAAGCGGAAGGACGCGCTCCTCGCGCACTTCGGCAGCATCCAGAAGCTCCGCAAGGCCACCGCCGAGGAGATCGCCGAAGTGGCCGGCCTCAGCGACAAGCTCGCCGGCGAAGTGAAGGCTTATCT
>JBDKIN010000134.1:0-3151 GCA_039797095.1 Verrucomicrobiota bacterium | reverse complement strand
AAAAATACACACCGAATAAAATAACATGAACAAAGCACTCACGATCCTCCTCGGCTGCCTCGCGCTGGCCGCCACCGCCCATGCGCAGGGCACAGACAAAGGAAAAGGCGGCAACCAGCCCGACACCCCTGCCGATCTGCTCGCCAAGTATGACAAGAACGGCGACGGCGTGCTGGACGTAACCGAACTCGCCGCCTTGACCTCCGAGGACCGCGCGGCCCTCGACCGGCATCGTCGGCACCACGGCCACCCTGGCCGAGGCAAAGGAGCCCCCGGTCCCGGCGGCCCCGGACGTGGCAAAGGCGGCCCTGGACCTGGCGGCAAAGACGATGGCCGCGGCGACGACGCCGGCCGTGGCAAAGGCGGCCCTGGTCCCGGCGGTAAAGGCGCTCCCGGCGGCAAGGGTAAGGCCAATTGACATTGACTCACTCCGTGCACCGTGGCCGCATTTCCTTGCCGGCCACGGTGTTTCCGGTGGGAACCCCTGATGAGCCTCAACAACCAACAGATCACCGCGTGGTTTCTCGCGGACCGCCATCGCCTGATGGCGTTCATCTATGGGTTGCTGCGTGAGGCGCAGACGTCTGAGGACGTCTTCCAGGAGGTCTGGCTGAAACTCCATGCCGAACTCGAGAAGGGCGCCGTCATCCAGAATCCGCCGGCCTGGTGCCGCACGGTGGCGCGCAACCTTATCCTGATGCACTGGCGGACGAAGCAGAACTCGAAGGTCCGCGTGGACAGCACCCTCGTGGAGTTCCTCGACTGCGTCGAACAAGCGTTCGGGGAGGATGACGCAGCCGATGGCTCGGACCAGGATCGTCGCCAGGCCCTCGGCGAATGCCTGCGGGCTCTGCCGGAGAAGTCGCGTCAGATGCTGTCCCTCCGGTATGAGCAGGAACTTCCGCTCAAGGATGTCGCCGCCAAGGCGGGGCATTCCTGCGACGCCGTGATCAAGGCTCTCGTCCGACTGCGCCAGGCGCTGGGGGTCTGCGTGGAAAAGAAACTCAAGCTCGGAGAGCTCGGCCTATGAGCCGGCTCGAAGAAATCCTGCTGAAGTGGCAGGACGGCTCGCTTTCCGCCGATGAGCAGCGGGAGCTCAATGCGTTGCTGGCCCAGCCGGAAGCCCGCCGTCAGCTGGTACGCGAGCTGCGTTTCGACAACCTCGTCCGGGAGGTGCTGCGCGACCGTCAGGCCGCTTCCGTCGCATCCGTTTCGGCGGAACGATTTGCCTCCGCCCCGCTCCGTGAGCCGGTTGCCGAGCCCTCGTCCCCCTGGGATGAAGTGTTTTCGTGGCTGCTGGGCCGTCCGGTCCTTCGGCTGGCTTTGCCCCTGCTGGTCGTGGCCCTCGGCGCCTGGTTTGCGCTGAGCCTTGAGTCTGCCGCCGGCCTGACGCTTTCCGGGCAAAGTCGCTCGACCTTGGTCGAGCGGGATGGACGCAAGATCCCGGCACCGGAAGACGGCTTCGTGCTCCGGGACGGCGACGGCATCGTCGTCGCCACGGGAGGCGTCGCGATCTTCGGCGATGCCGCCCAAGGTTTCTCGTCGACGCTCCTCGGACCGGCGGCGGTCACTTTCCGCTCCGTGGAGGCCGGTCCCCGGCTGAGCCTGCACCGTGGGGAGCTTCGCGTATCCTCGTCCGCCGCCTCCGGACCGCGGGTCGAAGCCGGCGACACGGTAGCGCTCATCGACCAAGGAGCGATGACCCTCCGCGCGCAAGCGGAGGGCGTCAGGCTCGAGGTCGAATCCGGCCGCGCCCGTTGGCAACGGCTGGATGATGGCCGCGAACTGACCGTCGCTGAAGGATACTTCGCGCAGGCCGATCGCCGGCCAGGATCGGAATTCGCCGTGACGCCGCTCATCCCGCGTCCATGGAACTCGCAGGACGTGGGGCCGACCGAAGCGCCTACGTTCGTCCGCTTCGAGGCGGACTCCGTCCGGCTTTCTTCCGCGGGTCGTGGTTCCCCGGGCGAGGCCGGTCCGCGCCGCTTCGCCGGAGGCAAGGGGCATGGCGCGCGGCGTCAGGAGGGCGGCTTCCATTTCGTCTACCGTTCGATGCGAGGCGACGGTGAGATCGTCGCCCGCGTCGTCCCCGGGGCCGGCGCCGTCAACGGAGACGCCGGTCTGGTCGTCCGCCGCGACCTCACGGAGGATGCCCCGATGGCTTTCGTCGGCAATGCTTCCGGTCCGTCTGTTTCCCTGCGACGCGGGCCGCACGGCGGTCGTCAGCGAGCCAACGCCGCCGGAGATGAAAAGTCCGTCGGGCCTTATTGGGTCAGGCTGGTGCGGAGAGGGGATACCGTCACCGCGTTCCGATCCAAGGACGGCCGCGATTGGGCTATGACCGGCAAGGAGACGATTCCTCTCGCCGAGACCGCCTACGTAGGCCTAGCGCTGGCATCGGATGCGAGTGGCGCGGACGTCGCCTTCGACAACATCAGCGTCACTTCCGTTCGTTGAGCGGATCGTGGGCGGGGCTGTCGTCCGAACGACAGGCGTCCTGGCTGATCCGTCACCGCCCGAGTCAGGTGGTAAGGATGGACGACACGGTATCTCAAGGCTTCAGCGGCCTGAAGTACTCGACGTAGCCGATCATCATTTCGTCCACCGTCTGGCTGCCCCATCTGACCAGCTTGGTGGGGTCGGGGTTGGCCTTGTTGCCGGTGCTGTTGTCGAAGGCCGCGGTGATCTTGAGGGTGCTGCCCTTGGGGATGACCTTCGGTTGTCTGAGTTCGTAGTGGAGCTGCCAGTTGAAGTCATAGCGAGGGATGTCCAGCAGGACCTCGTTCCGGCCATCGGGGTAGGTGACTTCATAGCGGAAGCCGGCTCCCCGGGTATGCATGTGCGGCATGAAGCCGGTGACCGGCATGTCGAAAGGGACACGTTGCGAGTAGGTTTCGAGATGCCGCGGCGCTCCCGGAGGGATGGCGATCCGGCGATTGGCCAAGGGCGCGGTCTTCATCTCATATGACGGAGGATCCTTCGCGAACACCAATCCCATTTTGAGACGCTCTTTCTTGGCGACGCCGCTCGGGGTGTAATGGATCTGGAAGCTCACCTTCGCTCCGGCGGGTATCTTGCGAGCGAACCCTTCGGGGTAGGTCTTGGCGCCGTTACCGGGGACGTAGATGGCCCAGTAGCCTTCCGCGCCTTC
>JBDKIN010000133.1:0-12910 GCA_039797095.1 Verrucomicrobiota bacterium | reverse complement strand
AGAGCAGGCTGCGGTAGGCTTCGTCGGCGAAACGTCGGCAGTGCAGGAGCACCCGCGCCGAATGGCCGGGCGCGCGCACGAGACGTCCGAGCGCCTGGTTGACCTTGCGCATGCCGGGACGGACATAGGCGAGCGAGAACGCGTCCTCCGCGCCGGCTTCGGCGAACATCTTGCGCCGGGCTTCCTGGAGCGCGTTGACCTCGGGGAGCGCCGGGCCGATCACGACGGCGGAGCGGATGCGTCCGCCGAGCATGTCGACGCCTTCGCCGAGCGAGCCGCCCAGGATGAGGCAGAGGATGGTGTAGCGATTGAGCGAATCCTCGACGAACCGGGCGGTGCCGTCGGGTCCGAGGCCGCGTGGCTGCAGGGCGACGTCGGCCTTGGGGTCGAGATTCTTGACTTCTTTCACCGCGGCTTCGGCGTATTTATACGAAGGGAAGAAGGCGGCCACCGCGCCTTCCTGCGAGAGGCGGAGCAGCGCGGCGGCGGTGCGGGCGATGTGCGTCTCGCGGGTCTTCAGGCGCGTGTCCACGCGTCCGTCGATCGCGACGGTGTAGGCGCCCTGACGCCACGGCGCGAGGGCGTGCACGGTCACGAGGTGATCGGAATCCAGTCCGCAGTCGGCGGCGAGCGAGCCGCGCGGCCCGGGCGTCGCGGTCATCAGCAAGGTATGCCCGAAGGCGCGCAGGCGTTCGCCGGTGGCCTTGGCGGCGGAAAGGCAGTCGAGGCTCAGCAGACCGGGCTTCGGCGACCAGAGGAGCCAGCCGAGGTCGGCGGCTTCGAGCCGGTCGGACCACGAAGCGGCGTTCCAGACGGCCTGCTTGGCGGCGTCGGGCAGGTCGTCGGTATTGAACGGGTGCTCGGCCGCGAGCACCGACATCCGTTCCGCGATGGCCATCGCTTCGATCCGGTCGTCCGGGGAGAGCGCGTCGGCCTTGGGGAGTCGATGCAGGAAGTCGGCCCACCTCTGGGCGGTCTGGCACCAGGCTTCGGGCGCGCGGAAGCGGGTGAGCGTGAAGGCGAAGTCCGCCGCCGACTGATCGTCGTCGCGGAGCGAAAGGCATTCCGCCGCCCGCTCGGGCAGATTGTGGGCTTCGTCGACGACGAGCACGGTATCGGGCATGTCCCAACCCGGCACGGTCTCGAGGGCGGCGCGGTTGCGCGGCGAGAAGACGTAATTGTAGTCGCAGATCACCACGTCGGCGTGCCCGAGCATCGCCTTGGTGATGTCCCACGGCGGCACGCCGGCGAGGCGGCCGATCTCGCGGACGCGCCGGAGGTCGGCGGCTTCTTCGAGCAGGTGCTGCGGATCGATCTTCGCGTTGGCCCAGTTGCGGCGGATCTGCTCGGGGTCGTCGGTGATGCCTTCGACTTCGTGTTCGGCGCGGGGACGCAGGAGCACGGCACGGAGCTCGTGGCTACGGGCGAGGCGGCGCAGCTCCGTGAGCACCTGCGTCTGCCCCGTGCCTTTGCCGGTGAGATAGAGCAGCCGACCGGCGCGGCCGCCGCGAAGGAGGCCGAGGCCGTGACGTAAGGCCGCGGAGGTCTTGCCGAAACCGGTCGGCGCGACGAGCAGACGCGTCGGCGAATCGAGGCCGGCCTGGTCGAGGTCGGCGCCGCACTGGAGCCATTCCGGACGCGGTTCCTTGAACGGGAGTCGGTCGGGCAGGCTGAGGAGGCGGGCGTGGCTTGCGCGGCGGTTCTCGGCGTGCGCGGCGAGCGTCTCCGCCTGCGCGAGCAGGTCGGCCTCGGCGGAGCGGGGCAGGGCGACGGGCTGGCGCGTGCCGTCGGCGGGATCGATGAAGATCAGTTCGCCTTTCACCTCGCGCGCGCCGGAACCGAGGCGGGCGGCGTGGCAGTAGGCGGCGAGCTGGAGGAAGTGATGGGCGAAGCGGCCGAGGAGGAACTCCGGTTTGCGCGGCAGCTTGAGGCTGATCGTCTTGATCTCGCGGATGCTCACCTCGGTCTCCGTCTCCCTCCATTGGTCGGCGCGGCCGGTGATGGCGATCGTCCAGCCGAGGGCGCCGACCTCGCAGGCGATGGTGCGTTCGAACTGCCAGCCCTGGCCTTCGGCCTCGGCGACCTTGCGCATCGTCTCGTGCCACTGGCGGCCCGCTTCGGCGCGCCAAGGGGCGCCGCCGGCGCCCGCGCCCGGTCCGGGGCGGAACGTCGCGAACTCCTGCGCGCTCAGTTCGACGCGCTTGGCCTTGAGGTCGATGCGCATCAGGGCAGGACGAAGTGCGCCTCGCCGGCGGCCCAGCGTTCGAGGTCGGTGCTCAGTTTCGCGACGGTCTCCTCGTCGGTCGTCTGCGCGTCGAGGGGCTGGCCGAGGATCGCGGCCGCATGCGCCTGGCGGGCGCCGAGCTGGGTGAACCACTGCTCATGCACGCCCCAGCCGCCGTCCTTGAGGATGAGCCAGAGGCTCTTGAAATAGGCGCAGTCGGCGCGCGGGCGCGCGGCCATGGCGTCGAAGGTCTCGAGCGCGATGCGGTAGCAGACCTCGGCGGACTCCGGCGGCGGCGGGTTCTTGCGCAGCATCCCCGCGAGCCGGCAGGCGCGTTCGAGCGTACGGTGGTCGCGGGCGAGGCCGGCGCGTCGGGTGAGCAGGCGGTAGTCGCGGGCGAACCGCGTGCCGCCGTCCTTGGCGCGTTCGAGGCTGACTTCGCCTTCGTCGAAGAGGTCGGGCAGCGTCGTGCCCTTGCCCCGGTGGGTGCGGATCAGGCAGCGCACGAGTCCCTCGGCGGGCTCGAGCAGCGTGAGCAGGGAATGCGACTCCCCGGAGGGGTCGCGACCCAGCACCAGGCAGCGGAGGCTCGCGGCGGACATCCGGCCTATTCCTTGCTGGCCGGCTTGGGGACGACGGAGCCGAAGCTCATCAGCAGGCCGAGGGCCTCGCCGACGGTCAGCTTGGTCTCGCGGACTTCGTCCGGCGAGACCTGCAGGATGACGCCGGTGGTGGGCGCGGGCGCGGCCGGGATGAAGACGTTGACGACCGGCTTGCCGATCGCCTCGGAGAAGACCGTGGGCTGCTCGTGGGTCACGAAGGCGATGGACCACATCCCTGGGCGCGGGAACTCCACCATCACCACGCGGCGGAAGGTGTCCTTGTTGCGGCCGCTGAGGGCGTCGACCATCTGGCGGATCGTGCCGTAGAGGGAGCCGAGGCCGGGGATGCGTTCGAGGACGGTGGCGAACCAGCGGTGCAGGATCTTGCCGAAGAGCCGCTTCGAGAGGTAGCCGACGACGACCAGGATGAAGATCATCACCACGGCCGAAGAGACCACCACCAGCTGACGGTACAGTCCGAGCTCGAAGTCCGGGACGGGCTGCTTGGCGTTGGTCCAGAGCCAGGCGAGGCCGACCTCGAGGGCGGGCTGGATGAACTTGCCCATCAGGTCGAGCAGGACGGACACCACGTAGAGCGTCAGGCCGATCGGGAGGAGCAGGAAGAGGCCGGTCAGGAAGTTATGGCCCAGGCGGGAGGCGAAGGTGCTTTTTTCCGGCGAATCACTCATTCCCCCTAGAAAACGCCCTCCCGCACCGGAGGCAAGGTCGGTCGGTGATTTCGGAGGTTGGAACCGCGCCCGCCGGCCATAGATTATCCTTATGAACACGTTCCTCCGGGTTGCCCTCGCCATCATCGCCCTGTCCGTCAACCTCGGTGCCGTGGAAGAAGCCTACCCGCGCACCTCTCCGGGCGACCTCGAGCTCAAGACCTTGCCGGCGGCCCGCTGGATGCGCACGGAGTCGTCGAAGGATTATTTCGCGTCGGACAACGGGCTGTTCATGAAGCTCTTCCGTTACATCGACTCGAACAAGATCCCGATGACCGCGCCGGTCGAGGCGGGCATCAAGCCCGGCACGATGGTGTTCTACATGGACGACGCCTCGGCGAAGCGCGCCGACCTCGCGGAGACGCCGCTGGTGAAACTTTCGTCGGTGCCCGAGCGTCGCGTGGCCGCCATCGGCATCCGCGGTTCTTACAGCCAGGAGAACTACGAGGAAGCCCTGACCGAACTGAAGGCCTGGCTCGCGAAGCGTACGGACGTGAAAGCCGCCGGCGAACCGTACGCGGTCTACTGGAACAGCCCGTTCGTGCCCTTCTTCCTCAAGCAGTCGGAAGTGCACATCCCCGTCGCGCCGACGAAGTGATCAGGCCCAGGCGCGCTGGCGCCAGGCGAGCCCTTCGGCGACTTCGCGGGCGAGTTCCGGGCCGCGGAAGACGAGGCCGGAGTAGACCTGCACGAGGCACGCGCCTTCGTCCATGAACCGTCCGGCGTCCTTGGCGGACAGGATGCCGCCGCAGCCGACGATCGGGATGCGGCCATCGGCTTCTTTCGCGAGGAAGCGCACGACCTGCAGGGAACGCTCGAGGAGCGGGGCGCCGCTGAGGCCGCCGCGGCCGGGTGAGCACGCTTCGGTGCCCGCGGGGCGGGTGATGGTGGTGTTCGTGGCGATGATGCCGGCGAAGCCGCATTCGCCGACCACGCTGACGATGTCGGCCAGCTGGTTCGGATTGAGGTCCGGGGCGATCTTGAGGAGCAGGGGCACCGGGCCGCCGGCGACGGAGCGGTTCTCCCGCGCGAGCGTGGACAGCAGCGTCACGAGCGGGGCGCGGTCCTGGAGGGCGCGCAGGCCGGTGGTGTTCGGGCTGCTGATGTTGACGACGACGTAATCGGCGAGCGGGGCGAGGAGCTTGAAGCAGGTGAGGTAATCCTCGTGGGCCTGTTCGTTGGCGGTGGCCTTGTTCTTGCCGATGTTGATGCCGAGCGGGCTGACGCGCTTACCGCGGCCGGGCTGCTTGCTCAGGCGGTCGTACAGCGCCTGGGCGCCGTTGTTCGGGAAGCCGTAGGCGTTCACCACGGCGTTGAGCTCGGGGTAGCGGAACACGCGGGGCTTCTCGTTGCCGGGCTGGGCCTTAGGCGTGACGGTGCCGACTTCGACGTGGCCGAAGCCGAGGGCGGCCGCGCCGCGCCAGCCGAGCCCGTCCTTGTCGAAGCCGGCGGCGAGGCCGATGTGGTTGGGGAACTTCAGGCCGAAGGCTTCGATCGGGCGGCCGCCTTTCGGGGTCAGCGAACGCTCCATCAGGGCGCGGAGGGGGGCGCAGGCGCCGAGGAGGCCCATGCCGCGCAGGCCGACCTGGTGGGCCGTCTCGGGGTCGAGCTTGTAGAGGGCCTTGGCGATCACCTTGTCGTACAGGAAAGACATGCCCCGGAGTTAAGGGAGGAAAGGCCGGAAGGAAAGCGGAGAAGCCCGCCATTTGGCGCCGCCGCCGACCCCTCTTGACTCCCGCCCGGACTTGGGCAAACCACCCAGCCATGGCTGTGACTACCTCAAAGCTCCTTTGGTGCACCATCCGTTTCAAGGAGAAGGAAGGCAACTGGTGGGTGAAGGAGAACTCCGACCCGAAGCATTACGAACCGGACGGCCTCGGCATCCTCGATCCCTACCAGTTCCCGTGGATCCTCGACATGATGGACCCCCTCCGTGAGTACGGTCTCTCCAACGAGATCCTCGAGGCGGCCTTCGTGCCTTTCCAGACCCAGGAGATCGACAAGGACCAGACGGTCCGCCTCGTCCGCGTGGCCGAGCACATCCTCGACTCCGAGGAGCCGCTCTTCGCCCTCCCCAACATCAAGGACGGCGACAAGGGCGCCTACGCCGACCTCCTCGAGCACATCATGCGCCTGCGCGTGAAGCTCATCAACGACACGATCAAGCTCGAGCAGAAGCTCACCGTCGAAGACGTGGATGAACAGCTCAGCGAGCTGCGCAACCAGGCCATGATCGAAGGCCGCGACATCCATCCTTTCGAAGAGATCACCGACATCCTGGAATTCGTCCCGCAGGGCCACGAAGTCCCGGGCGACGACGACGATGACGACAAGCCGGCCCGCCCCCAGGCGGCCGCGGAAGACATCGCCGACCTCCCCGACGTCGAAGAAGTCGACAAGGACATGGAGAAGAATCTCCGCTGGGACGACGAGGAAGAGCCGGCCGAAGAAGGCTCCGGCGAATCCGAAGGCGGCGAGTCCGAAGGCGGCGCGAAGGGGTCCGGCAAGTCGGGCCGCCGTCGCTGAGCCGCGGGCTTACTTGCCCGGCGTATCCTTGGTCTGCGGCTCGAAGAGCCACATGCGCCGGGAAGCCATGTCCACCGCGATGGGGTGGGCGCGCAGGAAGTCGTCGCCGAGCAGGTTGTGCTCCTCGTCGCGGATGAATTCGACGCCGGTCAGCGGGGCGCCGCCGATGCGCAGCGACTTGATCTTGCAGACCTGCACGCGCGTGAGGGAAGTGCCGCGCACGGTGGCCACGGGCAGGAAGCCGCGGAACTCGGTCTCGCCGCGGAACTTCAGCGAGCTCATGTAGGACTTCGAGGCGCCGGAATCGACGATCATCGGCACCTTGACGCCTTCGACCTCGATGTTGACGCCGCAGTGGCCGCCGCGGCTGTAGATGGGCACTTCGTGGGCGGCGGAGGTGTCGGGGATCTTGCCGAGGATCATGACCTTGTTGCGCAGGTCCATGTAGAAGGACCGTCCGAAGAGCAGGTCGGCGCCCATCAGTCCGTCGATGTCCATGCCGTCGAGCGGCATGATGGCCACATGGAAGTCGCGCCAGGTCACCTCGCCCGCGCGGAGGGTCTCGACGAGGCCGTAGGTCGATTCGTTCCGGCCGGAGTTGCCCATGGAGGGCACGCTGAAGGCTTCGCTGACCCCGCAACGCTGCGCCGCGCGGGGCGTGAGCACGGCGGTGCCTTGGCAGCCGGTGTCGACGCCGAGCAGCACGTTGACGCCGTTGATCTGCACCATCAGCGTCGGGATGGCCTTGATGCGCAGCCGATAGGTGGCGACGCCGCTCTCGGGGAATTCTTCCTTGGGCTTCTTCAGGTCCTGCGCCGCGAGCGAACAGGCGAGGCAGAGGCCGAGGCAGGCGAACAGGAGGCGCAAGGGCTTCATCGGTGGGCGGCGAGGCGCGGGAAGCGCTAGGGTCACCTTAATTTGCACGGAATCCGCGGGAGGTCGACAAGGACCTGCGGATTTCTGGCTCAGGCTTGGCGCCGACGCCGCCAGAGGTAGGCCAAGGCGAAGCAGAGGCCGCCTAGGCCGACGGCCCAGTCGCCCTGGCGGACCCAGAAGGTGTCCGGCTGGCGGTCGCGCGGGATCCGGACCGGCGTGGCCAGGCGGGCGCCCCGGAAATACACGCTGCCTTCCTCCAGGACGGGAAAGGCCCGGCCGAGAGGGTCGATGGTGCCGCTCCAGCCGGCGTTGCCGCAGCGGATCACGGGCAGCCCCGTGGCGGCGGCCAGGAGGACCGAGTGGGCCGCGTGCTGGTAGGCGCCGGCTTCGCGGCCGTACCACGCGTCGTTGGTCACGACGACGAGCACGTCGGCGCCGGCGAGCGCGTGCTCGCGGGCGAGCTCCGGGAAGACGTCTTCATAACACACCAGCGCGCCGGCCATGAAGGTCCGGCCTTGGCGCGTGCTCAAGGGCAGCAGGGAAGGGCCGGTGCCGGCCACGCAGTCGGTCTCGATCGGCACGACCTTACGCAAAGGCAGGAAGTCGGCGAAGGGTACGTATTCGCCGAAGGGCACGAGGTGGCGCTTCGCATAGGCGGGTTTGCGCACGCCTTCGGACGTCACCACGGCGACCGCGTTGCCGTAGCCTGCCCCGCGTCGGTCGATGGCGCCGATGACGAGCGGGGTATCCGTGACCGCGGAGAGGGCCTTGAGGCGGTCGACGTAGGCTTCGCTTTCCAAGGTCAACGGCAGGGCCGCCTCGGGCCAGAGCACGAAGTCCGCTTTGCGACCGCCGGCGACGTCGATGGTCATCGTCTCGGCGAGGCGCAGGTGCTCCTGCAGGCGCGCGCCGTCCCACTTGGCGTTGGGGTCGAAGTCCGTCTGCACGACCGCGGGCGTGAGGGTGACGTGCGGAAGCGTGGCCTTGGTGGCGTTGGCGGCGAGCAACGCGAGGAAGCCGCCGGCGACGGGCAGGAGGCCGACGTAGAGTTCGGGCGTGAGCCGGCGCAGCCAGCCGGCGGGGCCGACGGGCGCGAGCCGCGCGTCTTCGCGGTAGGATTCGATGAGCCGGACGATCCAACGGGCGAAGCCGAGGTTGAAGAGCACGAGCGCGATGGAGAGCCCGATCGGGCCGACCCAGGCGCAGAGGCTGAGCATCACGGGATTGCCCGTCTGCGAAGCCGCGAACGGCAGCCAGCCGAAGCCGGAGAGGATCGTGGCGCGCGTCCATTCGAGCAGGCCCCACGCGCCCGCGAGGCCGGCGATCGCAAGCAAGCGCGCGGGCAGGCCGGCGCCGGCGCAGGCCGGGAAGATCCAGCGGAGCAGCAGCAGCCAGCCGAACAGGTAGAGCGCGCAGTAGGCGGTGAGCAGCACCAGGCCCAGCCAGCCGAGCGGCGGATAGACGTGACGGAGCCAGACGAGCAGGGCGATCCAGAGCACCCAGCTCAGCGCGAAGCCGGCGCGACGCCAGTCACGCCACTCCGGACGGAAGGCGGCGGCCACCGCGGCGGGCACGAGCGCGATGAACGCCCAGAAGGGATGACCGAGCGGACCGAACGAAAGGAAGAGCAGGAGGGCCGTCAGCGACGTCCCAAGCCAGGCGAGCCGGCCGGATCCCGGGCTGCTCGCGTCCGTTCCGGTCATTCCGAGAGGACTTCGACGACTTCCCAGCCCTCGTCGCGGACGAGCGCTTCGGCCTTCTTCCACTTGATATCCTGGGTCTCAGGGCCCTTGCGGATGCGGACGACGGCGTTGCGGCCGATCTTCGGGGCCAGCCGGCGGAAAGGTTCCTGCTTCGGGGCGACGGCGGGCGTGGATTCGGTCGCGGCGCCCGTGCCGGGTTCGGCGGGGCCGACGGCCTTGGCCTGGCCCTGCGCGCGGCGCATCAGGGATTCGAGCGCCTCCATCGAGGTCGCGGTGCGGAAGAGGCCGGCGCAGGCGTCGGTGCGCAGCTGCTGCATCAGGCGTTCGAAGGCCTTGAAGGCTTCGGCCTTGTACTCGTTGAGCGGGTCCTTCTGCGCGTAGGTGCGCAGGCCGACGCCGCGGCGGAGGTCTTCCATCTCGGTGAGATGGTTCTGCCAGTTGCGGTCGATGGCGCGCAGGAGCACGCTGCGTTCGAGGTATTGGAGGATTTCCGGGGATTCGTGCTGCTCGCGGCCGGCCTGCAGGGCGCGGACGCGGTCGGTGGCGAGCAGGAGCACCTGCGTGCGCGTGCGCGCGAGGATGTCCTCGAGGTCGAGGCGCATATGGAACGTGGTCACGTACCAGTAGACGAAGGCCTCGGCGGCGCGGCGGTCGGCTTCGCCGTCCGCTTCGGGGAAGACCATCGCGAGGCGTTCGTCGATCTCTTCCTCGACGATGTCCAGGATCGTCGCGCGGCTGTCGGCGGCCTTGAGGGCGCGGTTGCGCAGGCCGTAGACGATCTGGCGCTGCTGGTTCAGCACGTCGTCGTACTGCAGCAGGCGCTTGCGCATGGAGTAGTTCTGGCCTTCGACGCGCTTCTGCGCGGTGCCGATGGAACGGTTGAGGAGCGGGTGCTCGAGCGGCTCGCCTTCCTTGAAGGACTTCTCGAGCAGCGAGGAGATGATGCCCGCGTTCGAGAACAGGCGCATCAGGTCGTCCTCGAGGGAGACCAGGAAGCGGGAACGGCCGGGGTCGCCCTGACGCGAGCAGCGGCCGCGCAGCTGGCGGTCGACGCGGCGGGATTCGTGGCGCTCCGTCGCGAGGACGTAGAGGCCGCCGAGTTCGCGGACGCCTTCGCCCAGCTTGATGTCGGTGCCGCGTCCGGCCATGTTGGTGGCGATGGTCACCGCGCCGTGCTGGCCGGCCAGCGAGATGATGTCGGCTTCGGATTCGTGGTGCTTGGCGTTGAGGATCTTGTGGGGCACCTTGGCCATCGCGAGCATGCGGCCGAGGGTCTCGGAGGCTTCGACGGAAGCGGTGCCGACGAGCACGGGCTGGCCGCGCTTGTGGGCTTCGGCGATCTCCTTGATGGCGAACTGGTACTTCTCCTTGCGGGTCTTGAAGACGATGTCGTTGTCGTCGGCGCGGATGCACGGGCGGTGCGTCGGGATGGCGACGACCGTCAGGCGGTAGATGTCGTGGAACTCGGAAGCTTCGGTCTCGGCGGTGCCGGTCATGCCCGCGAGCTTCTGGTACATGCGGAAGTAGTTCTGGATCGTGACCGTCGCGTAGGTCTTGTTCTCCTTCTCGAGGGCGACGCCTTCCTTGGCTTCGACGGCCTGGTGCAGGCCGTCGGACCAGCGGCGGCCTTCCATGATGCGTCCGGTGTTCTCGTCGACGATCTTCACCTTGCCCTCGTGCACGACGTACTGCTTGTCCTTCTCGTACAGGGTGTAGGCCTTGAGCAGCTGGCCGATCGCGTGGATGTCTTCGGAGACCTGCGCGTAGGCGACTTCGGCCTCGGTGCGCAGTTCGGCGCGACGCTCGGGCGAGAGCGACTCGTCGTTGTCGAGCTCGACGTAGCGGCTCGGGAGGTCGGGGAGGACGAACGCGTCGGGCTCGCCGGGGCGGAGGGTGTCGCGGCCGAGCTGGGTGAGGTCGGACTCGTGCTGGCGTTCGCTGACGGAGAAGTAGAGGCGTTCCTTGAGGTGGAAGCGGCGGTCCTTCTCGATCTCGGAGGCGAGGACGCCTTCGTGCTTCTCGAGGGCCTTGCGCCACTTGCCGTTCTCCATCAGGCGGAGGAAGACGCGGTTGCGCGGCATGCCGTGGGCGGCGAGCCAGAGCTTGTCGAGGGAATCGGCGGACGGCTCCTTGTCCTCGCCGAGCTTCTCGAGCTCGTCGCGGACTTCGTTCATCAGGCGGGTGATGAGGCGGATCTGGAGTTCGACCAGGCCGGCGACCGGCTGGCGGAGGCGGGGGAAGGCCGGCTCGCGTTCTTCGGCGACGGGGCCGGAGATGATCAGCGGGGTGCGGGCTTCGTCGACGAGGATGGAGTCGATCTCGTCGACGATGCAGAAGTAATGGTCGCGCTGGACCTGCTCGTCCGGCGAGAGGGCCATGCCGTTGTCGCGCAGGTAATCGAAGCCGAACTCGGAGGCGGTGCCGTAGGTGATGTCGCAGCCGTAGGCGGCCTTGCGGTCCTCGCTGGACATCTGGTTCTGGATGCAGCCGACCGTGAGGCCGAGCCAGCGGTAAAGGTGGCCCATCCACTCGGAGTCGCGTCGGGCGAGGTAGTCGTTGACGGTGACGAGCTGGCAGTTCCGGCCGGTCAGCGCGTTGAGGTAGAGGGGCAGGGTGGCGACGAGGGTCTTGCCTTCGCCGGTCGCCATCTCGGCGATCTTGTTCTGGTGGAGGGCGATGCCGCCGATGAGCTGGACGTCGAAATGGACCATTTCCCAGGTCTGCTCGTGCTCGCAGACGATGGCCGTGGTGCCGCAGAGGCGGCGGGCGGCGTTCTTGACGACGGCGAAAGCCTCGGGGAGGAGGGCGTCGAGGGACTCACCTTTGGCATGACGGGCCTTGAACTCGGCCGTCTTGGCGCGGAGGGCGTCGTCGGACAGTTTCTGATACTCGATTTCGAGGGCGTTGATCCGCTTGACGAGGGGAGCGCACTTGCGGAGGAACCTCCGGTGGTGGCTGCCGGCGAAGAGCTTGAGGATGCTGAGAAACATGGGTCCGGGAGCGAGAGGTAGCAAACTCCGACCCCGCCCCCCGGGGCAAGCCTTGACTCGGGTTGTTCACATCGGGTTTTCGGCCTTGCGGCCATCCTCCCGCCGTCAAGATGGGACGTACCCATGGCTGAAAACGTCCTTATCCTCGGCACCGGTTGCGCCGGCCTGACCGCCGCCATCTACGCCGCCCGCGCGGGCCTCGCTCCCCTGGTCCTCGAAGGCGGCCAGCCCGGCGGCCAGCTGACCACGACCTCGGAGGTCGAGAACTTCCCTGGCTTCGTCCACGGCGTCGACGGCAACGAGCTCATCACGAACATGAAGGGCCAGGCCGAGCGCTTCGGCGCCAAGTTCGCCTGGGACCGCATCGACTCGGTCGACTTCTCCGGCCCGATCAAGAAGCTCAAGGGCGGCGAAGCCACCTATGAGGCCAAGGCCGTGATCATCGCCACCGGCGCCTCGCCCCGCCACCTCGGCATCCCCGGCGAGATGCACTACTACGGCGGCAACGGCGTCACCACCTGCGCGACCTGCGACGGCGCCTTCTACCGCAACGTCCCGGTCGCCGTCGTCGGCGGCGGCGACTCCGCCTGCGAAGAAGCCCTCTTCCTCACCCGTTTCGCCTCGAAGGTCTACCTCGTGCACCGTCGCGACACCTTCCGTGCCTCCGACATCATGGTGCAGCGCGTCAAGGCCCACGAGAAGATCGAGCTCGTCCTGAACGTCACCCCGAAGGAGATCCTCGGCGACGCCAAGGTCCACACCCTCCGCGTCGTCGAGAAGTCCGGCGCCGACCGCGACCTCGCCGTCAAGTGCGTCTTCGTGGCCATCGGTCACGTGCCCAATTCGCAGGCCTTCACGCCGGCCCTCGCGGTCGACGAAGGCGGTTACTTCATCGCCGGACCCAACACCGTCAGCACCAACATCCCCGGCGTCTTCGTCGCCGGTGACTGCTCCGACCACGTCTATCGCCAGGCCATCACCGCCGCCGGCATGGGCTGCCGCGCCGCGATCGAAGCCGAGCGCTGGCTGGCGGGGCACTGAGGCTTGCGACGGAGTCGCAAGCCCTAGGTGTATCTCGTCCCAAGGTAGGGTCAGCACCGCGTGCTGACCTAGGGTCCGTTGCAGCTAGGGCAGCACGTGGTGCTGCCCCTACCCGATGCAGCTATGTCGTGACGCGGTCCCGACCCTACCCGATGACCGGTAGGGACGGCTCTCCGAGCCGTCCGTTCGCCTTGGCTGATGCGGACCTCCTTTGGTTCAA
>JBDKIN010000132.1:0-4292 GCA_039797095.1 Verrucomicrobiota bacterium | reverse complement strand
TGAAGCCGTTGGTCTCGTTGTCGGAGAGCTTCACCTCGACGATCACGACTTCGATGCGCACCTGCGGGAGGACGATGTCGACCTTCTCGATGAGTTCGTGGAGGAGGCGGAGGTCGTCGTTGGTGCCGGAGACCACGACCGAGTTGCTCCGGATATCCGGGAGCACCGTGAGGTTGCTGCTGAACTCGTCGGCGCCCATCTGCGAGGCGCCCGCAGCGGCGGCGGCAGCGGCGGCGGCGGAAGAAGAGGTCGTCGTCGGGACCGGCGTGCGGTTGAGCGTCGTGCTGCGGACCGAATTGCCGGCGCGGGCGGCGGCGGTGGTCTGGCCCGTGACGAGGGAGGTCACGAGCGTGGCGACCTGCTGGGCGTCGGCGTGGCGGAGGAAGATGACGTCCGTCTTCGTGTTCGGGTTGGATTTCTGGTCGAGGGTGTCGATCAGCTTGTCGAAGAAGTCGTGCTGGTCGGCCGAGCCCATGAGCAGCACGCGGTTGGTGCGCTCGTCGGCGAGGAAGGTCGTGCCCGTGCTGAGGCGGAAGGGCGCGCCGCCGGAGACCGTGGCGGGCGAGCGGAGCATCGACGTCAGCTTGTTGACCATGTCGGTCGCCATCGCGTTCTTGAGCACGTAGCTCTTGGTGACGACCAGGTCGAGCTGCGGACGGTCGATCTGCATCGTCAGCGTCTCGATCTTCTGGAGGTTGGAGATCGAATCGGTGATCAGCAGGGCGTTGTTGCGGCCGAAGTAGACGGGCGGCGAGGCCAGCGTGGTGTTGAGGCTCGAGGCGATCTGGGCGACGAGCTCCTGGGCGTTGGCGTGCTTGAGCGTGAAGATCTTGGAGGCGATGCGGCCGCTGGGCGGCAGCGAGAGCACGGAGCCGGCGATGAGCTGCGGCGACTCCGCCTTGGCGACGAGGTTGGGGACGACCTTGAGGAACTTGTCGCCCTGCTGGATCACGGCGATGCCGTTGAGGTTGAGCAAGGTCTCGAGGGCGAGGAGGGCTTCGTCGCGGGTGATCGAAGCCGGCAGCGTCAGCGTGTAGACGCTGGCGGGAAGCGCCGCTGGCCGGAGGATGGACTTGCCGGTCCAGCGCTGCATCAGGTCAAGGACCTGAGCGACCGTCTCGTCGCGAAGGATGACCGGGCCGATCTGGTCGGCGCCGTTCAGGCCGGGGAGCGGGACCGCGGCGGCGACACCCGGGACCACGGCAGGCACGGCGGCAGCGGAGGCGGGCGCGGCCGGAGCAGCCTGACCCAAGCCCACGAGCGGGGCGGAGGCGGCGGCCAGCAACAGGCAGAAAAAGGGCAGAGGGGCCCGCCGTTGACGATGGGTGGTAGGAGCGCTGATCACTTGGGTAAGAGGGGGTACGGCTTGATAACACCAAACCGGAGGAATAGTTCGACGATAAATCGGCTTTTGTGTGGTTTATTCGGAGGCTAAGCCCACCCAGGCCAGTGACATACCCTAAAATAGTGAACATAGTTTCACCTTTTTCTTGCCTCACCTCGGTGATTGGGTCAAAAGGGCTATATTCCTGCTATGCGCGAAGACATCCCCGAATGGCTGGGCAAGCCGCCCCTCCGCGGCACGGACCAATGGGAAGCGTGGCTGACCAAATGGCGGCGTTACGCCAAGGTCGAGCTGCGGGACGCCGCGGCGGACGACCCGGAATATGACTTCGGTCTGCTCTCCCCGGACGAACGCTGGCGGGTGGCCCTGGCCCTCCAGGTCAAAGCCCAGATCGAAGCCGGCCGGCAGAACGCCCCGGTCGCCGTGTCCTTCGTCGGCGGCCGGAAGGTCAGCGACCTCGACCATGCCGGCGTCGTGGCCTGGCAGGTCGGCCGTTCGGTCGTCTCGCCGATCCCGGACGCCGCCTTCACCGCCGCGCTCGAGTGGAGCAACGCGCGGGAGAACCCGCGCCGCCGCCGGATCTCCCACGCCATCCGCTACGGCTTCATCGCCGGACTCGGCGGCGAGGCCGCCGCGCCGGCCTGGTCTTCGCCCGACTACGTCGCGGCGTACGAAGCCTCTTGGGAGCTCGGCAACGCGCTGGCCATCGAAAGCGACCCGAGGGGATAGTTGCGGAAAGCCCGCCCGCGGGCAGAGTGCGTCTTACAAGAAACATGGATACCGTCCTCGTCGCCCTCCTCCTCCTCGTCCTGGCCGTCCAGGTCTACGTCTCCTTCTTCAAGTCCGCCGGACCCGTCGGGGACGACAAGTCCAGCGCGCTCCTGCTCGAGGACCTGCGTCGCCAGCTCGGCGAAGCGAACGCCGTGGCCGAACGCGAGCGCACCGCGAAGGGTGACGCCCAGGCCCGGGCCGCCGCCGCGGAATCGGCCCGTAACGCCGCGCACCAGCAGCTCACCGAAGCCCAGCAGGCGAACGCCCGCGCCGTCGAACAGCTGCGCGCCGATCACGCCAAGGTCCAGGCCGAGGCCGCCGATCGCTATGGCCGGGACCTCGCCGAACTGAAGACCAGTTTCGCCAAGATGAGCACCGACGTCCTGAAAGGCATGGCGCCGGACGTGACCAAGGAAGTCTCGACCAAGGTCGAGCCCCTCATCGCCCAGATCAACAGCGCCTTGGCGAGCTACCGGCAGACCATGCACCAGAGCCTGCAGACGCAGGGTGACGCCCTGACGCAGGTGCGCGAACAGATGGCGAAGATCACCGAGACCACCGCCGCGCTCGCGAGCAGCACCAACGATTTCACCTCCGTCCTCAAGTCGTCGCAGCATCGCGGCAAGTGGGGCGAGCAGACCCTCCGCCGCGTCGTCGAAGCTTCCGGACTGAGCCAGCATTGCGACTTCATCGAGCAGACCGCGCAGGGCGACACCCGTCCGGACCTGATCGTGCTGCTGCCGGGAGACCGTTGCGTGATCATCGACTCCAAGGTGCCGGAATTCGACGTGGCCCTGGTCAACCAGGCCGCCCCGAACCGTAAGGAACTCGTGGAAGCGCATGCGGCCAAGCTCCGTACGACGATCAAGATGCTGGCCGACAAGGATTACCCGGGCGCCCAGGCCGCCGCCGGCCGCACTCCGTTCGACAAAGTCATCCTGTTCCTGCCGGCCGAATCGCTCCTGAGCACCGCCCTCGAAGGCGACAACGAGCTGATCATCGACGCCGGCCGGATGGGCATCCTGCTCGCGACGCCGGCCACGCTGATGGGCTTCCTTTCAGCGATCAACCTGACCTGGCTGCAACATAAGCAGGCGCAGGAATCCAAGGACGTGATCGAGAAGGCCACCAACCTCTACAAGAGCGTCGCGGACTTCGCGGAGAACATGGTCGGCGCCCGGGACGGCCTGGAGAGCGCCGTGAAGAAATTCAACACCGGCCTCGGCAGCTACCGGAAGTACGTCCTGCCGAAGGGCCAGGAGCTGGTCGAGATCCACGGCATCCAGCCCAGCAAGATGCTGCCGGACGAGAAAGACACCCAGGATATGCCCACGGAGATCCGCCGGCTCGACGGCAGTTCCTCCTGAAGACGAATCCTGCTGGTGGAGCCGATGAGGTTCGAACTCACGGCCTCGTCATTGCGAACGACGCGCTCTACCAACTGAGCTACGGCCCCAAACAGCAGGAAGTTAAGGCAAGCCATCCCGGCGGGGTCGGTCAAGGTTTAGATGCCTGTCGCCTTGCCTCGGACCGGAATGGCCGTAGATTCCACGCTCCTTAACACCATGCGCGTAGCCAAAGAAACCGTCGTCGCCATCGAATACACCCTGAAGGACGACCAGGGCAACATCATCGACGCCTCCGGTGAGCGCGGCCCGATGGAGTACCTCCACGGCGCGCAGAACATCATCCCGGGCCTCGAGCAGGGCGTCGAAGGCCTCGTCGCCGGCGACACCAAGAACGTGCTCGTCCCGCCGCAGCTCGGTTATGGCGAATACAGCGAGAAGCTGCTCCAGCTCGTCCCGCTCACCGCCTTCGGCGCCAACACCCCGCAGGTGGGCATGCGCTTCCACGCCGAGACCAACCTCGGCATGCGCGTCCTCACGATCAAGAAGATCGAAGGCGAAGAAGTCACCCTCGACGGCAACCATGAGCTCGCCGGCAAGACCCTCCACTTCGACATCAAGGTCGTCTCCGTCCGCGCGGCTGAGCCGACCGAACTCGCCCACGGCCACCCGCACCAATCCGGCGGTTGCTGCGGCGGCGGCGGTTGCGGTTCCGGCGAAGCTTCCGGCGGCGGCTGCTGCTCGACCGAAGAAGGCTCCGAAGGCGGTTGCTGCTCCACGGAAGAACCGGCCGCCCAGAAGCAGGGTGGCTGCGGCTCCGGCGGCTGCGG
>JBDKIN010000131.1:0-9661 GCA_039797095.1 Verrucomicrobiota bacterium | reverse complement strand
TCCTCGGACAGCTTGTCGGCTTCGACCTGGAACTTCTCGATCTCGCGCTGCATCTCGGGCGTGATCATCACGCCCTTGGCGGTGACGCCGCCGCCCTGGCGGGAGAGCTCGGCGATCTTCGTGTTGGCTTCTTCGAGGCGGCGCTCGATCTCGTCGAGCTTGGCCTGGTAGCGGACCTGGGCGACGCGCTCGAGGTCCTGCACGCGCTTGAACGGACGGAGCGAAGTGCCCTTCGAGCGGAGCGTCACCAGCTCGTCGCTGCCGGCGAGGGTCTCGAGGGCGCTGATGACGAAGCCGAAGTTGTCGTTGATCGGTTCGACCGCGGACTGGCCGCCGACCTGGCGCTGGCGGACCGTGAACGGATCCATCATGAAGTCGGAATCAGCCACCACGAAGAGACGCCCCGGCTTCTTGCTGACGGCAAGGTGCGGACCCGGGTGAGGCTTGGCCGGCGGGGCCGGCGGCTGGCCGGGCGGCGTGGGCTCGGCCGGCTTCAGCGCCGGCGCGCCCTTCGGGAACGCGGTGGTGAACTCGCCGGAGACGGCGGCGATGAGGACGCGCGACTTGCCGTCGGGCTGGAAGCCCAGCGACACCTTCTCGAAGGGCCCCGCGTTCGCGGTCATCGTGGAGATGGCGCCCATGCCGGGGCCGGCCTGCGTGACCAGCGGCTCGAACTTCAGGCGCTTCTCCGCGCCGGAGATCAGGGAGATCGCGCCCGCTTCCATGAAGGCGAGCTCGCGGAGATCGCTCGTCAGCGGGGAATCCTTGGCGAAGGCGGCCGGTCCCGACGCGAAGGCCGGGGCGTACTGGATCGCGTCGCCGCGGCCTCCGCGGATCGAGACCGAATTGGCTGAGTCGGCGGTCACCGCATCCATCTCGACGTTGACGCCCCAGCCGCGGAGCAGCGCGGGGTCGCTCGCGGCGGTCATCGCCATCGGCGCCATCATGAAGGGCATGCCGCCCTGCGAGAATTTCTGGATGCGCGACAGCGGATCGACCGCGGCGAAGACCGGTCCGCCGTTGAGCAGGAACTGGTCGACCGCGTAGGCGAGCTGCTCGTCGAGGTGGTGGGCGTGGGCGAGGGCCACGACCGTGACGTCGGCGGGGAGCTCCTTCGCCGTCGTGTTCAGGGTCACGACCTCGAAGGTCTGGCCAAGTTCGGCGAGCAGGAAGTCGGCCGGGCTCGGCTGCTGTTCGCCGCCCTGAGGCGAAGGCGTCGTGATGGGCAGCGAGCTGATCAGCGCGAGCTTCGGGCGTTCGAGGCGCGAGGCGGAGGCGATCAGCTTGGAAAGGTCGAACTCGAGGAAGCGTTCGCGCGAGGGATCGAGCATCGGCAGGGCCTTGACCGTGTCGGCCTGCTGGGCCGTGAGGCCGAGGTAGGCGTTGCCTTGGGCGGCGCGCAGGCCGGCGAGGCCGTGGCGTTGGGCCCGCTGCTCTTCTTTCGTGTCGGGGCGCGGGTCGGTGACGACGAGGCGCACCTTGCCGCCGGAAGCCGCCACGTATTCGCGGAGCAGCGTCTCGACGCGGCGCGAGTAGCTTTCGAGGTAAGGACGCAGCTTCACGTCGGAGCGGCTCACGAAGAACTCGAGCGTCACCGGCTCATCGAGCTTGGTGACGATGCGCTGCGAGCCCGGCGAGAGCGTGAACGTGCGGTCGGCGGTGAGGTCCGCGCGGGCGCCGAAGGCGCCGAAGATCAGGTTGACGAAGAAGGCGGCCGCGAGGACGGCGGCGGCGGCGAGCAAGGCTTGGGAGCGGTTCATGGCGGCGTTCAGCGGCGTTCGATGATGATGGTGCTCAGGCCCAGGCCGGCGAAGGCCACGGACAGGAAGTAGGCGATCGGGCGGACGTCGAGCAGTCCGAGGGTGAACGGCTCGAGGTTACGCCAGAGGCCGAGGCGACGGATCTCGTCGATGCCCGCGGGGCCGAAGAGGCCCGCGAGGAGTTCGTCGAACACGCCGTAGCCGACGAGCACGAGGAGGAAGCAGGCGAGGAAGCCCGTGACGAAGGCGATGACCTGGCTGCGGGTGAGGGCCGAGGCCACGGCCGCGACGCCGAGGCAGGCGCCGGCGCAGAGCAGCGAGCCGGCGTAGCCGGAGACGATCACGCCCCAGTCGGGATCTCCGAGCCAGCCGACCGTGAAGGCGACGGGCAACGTCATGAGCAGCGCGCAGGCCAGGAAGAGCCAGGCCGCGAGGAACTTGCCGAGCGCGGCCTGCCAGACCGTGATCGGCCAGGTGAGGAGCAGCTCGAGCGTGCCTTGGCGGCGCTCTTCGGCCCAGAGGCGGGCGCCGGCGGCGGGGGCGAGGAACGCCCAGAGCCACGGGTGGTAGAGGAAGAAACGGTCCAGGCTGGCGACGCCGGATTCGTAGAGGCCGCCGACGAAGAACGCGAGGGACACCGCGAAGGCGTTGAACACCGCGAGGAAGACGTAGGCGAGGGGCGTGCGGAAATAGCCGGCGAACTCACGGCGGAGCATCGCGGCGAAAGGCTTGAGGCCGGGGGCGGCGGGAGCAGGGGAGGTCATGGGGAAGAGGTTCAGGCGGTGAGCCGGCGGAAGACGGCGTTGAGGTCGGCGCCGCGGGCGAGGAACTTCTCGCGGGACTCGTCGCAACGGACTTCCCCCTTCGCGATCACGATGACGCGCGTGCAGAGCTCGCCGACTTCTTCGAGGATATGGGTGGAGACGATGACGGCCTTGGTCGCGGCCATCTCCTTGAGGATGCGGCGCACCTCATGCTTCTGGTTCGGGTCGAGGCCGTCGGTGGGCTCGTCGAGGATGAGCACCTCCGGGTCGTGCAGCACCGCCTGGGCGAAGCCCACGCGCATGCGGTAGCCCTTGGAGAGCGTGTCGATGCCTTGGGCGGCGACTTCTTCGAGGCGGCAGAGGGCGAGGGTCCGGCGGACGCTCGCGGCCGGATCGGCCAGGCCGCGCAGGTCGGCGGCGAACCGGAGGAATTCGCGCACGGTCATCTCCCCGTAGGCGGGCGCGCCTTCCGGAGAGTAGCCGAGGTGCTGCTTGGCGCGGACGGCCTCTTCGGCGACGTCGAGCCCCGCGATGAGGGCGGCGCCCGCGTCGGCGCGGAGGTGGCCGGTGAGCATCTTCATCGTGGTGGACTTCCCGGCCCCGTTGGGGCCGAGGAAGCCGACCACCTCGCCGCGGTCGACGGAGAAGGAGACGTCGTGCACGGCGCGGAGCGCGCCGTAGGACTTCGATAGGTGCTTGGCTTCGATGAGGGGCATGGGAAGGAAGGTCAGCGGTTCTGCGGGGTGCCCTGCGAGGCGACGCGGATGCCCGCCTGCTGGAGCTTCTCGCTGATGCGCAGCAGGAGCTGCTGGTTGAACTCGAGCTGCTTGGCGGACTGGGCCGGGAAGTACCAGTACATCAGGCGGATGTTCACCGCCCATTCGCTGTAATCCAGGACGTGCACGAGGGGCGGGTGGCTGGGCTGGGAGCCTTCATGGCCGGCGATCAGGCCGCGGATGATCTCGGCGGCTTCCTTCACCTTCTCGGCCGGCGTGTTCGCTTCGAGGTGCACGAGGTCCTGCGCGCGGATGAAGTCGCGGCGGGTCAGGTTGACGATCGGGCGCGTGGCCAGGTCGCCGTTCGGGATGGCGAGGCGCTGGCCGTCGAGCATCATGATGGTCGTCGAACGCAGGCCGAGCGACTCGACCTTGCCTTCGTGGCTGCCGATGTTGATGACGTCGCCGAGCGTGAAGGGCTGGTCGACGATGAGCATCACCGCGCCGAAGACGTTCTTGATGGTGTCCTGCGAGGCGAAGGCCAGGCCGACGACCGCGCCGGCCAGCAGGCCGAGGATCGCGTCGGACGATTTGGGGTCGACGATCGAGATCGCCTTGAAGGAGCCGACGAGGATCACCGCGATGCGGATGACCGTGGAGAACATCGGCACGAGGATGTCATCGAGTTTGTTCTCCGAGCTGTCGGCGATCTTCTGCGCCCAGGCGATGGGTACGGCGAGCAGGTGGAAGACCGCCGTGGTGTGGGCGATCGAGCAGAGGAAGGCCCCGGCGATGGCGGCGAAGTCGAGCCAGCCGATGTGCGCGAGCTCCGGCTTGTTGTCCTTGATGAGGAAGAGGAGGGTGTAGGCCGGCAGGATCAGAGGCAGGGCCTTGCCGAGGGCCGCGACGGAGGCTTCGGCGATCGGGCTCTGGCCGAACTTGGTCGAGACCCAGCGGAGGACCTTGTCGGCGAGCCAGCCGGCCGCGTAGGCGAGGGCGACGTAGCCGACGGCATGGATGGCGATGCTGCCCCAGTCTTCCGGGGCCTTGGCCACGATGTTCTTGACGTCGCCGACGATGAAATAACTGGTCGGGGCGACGGTGGGGGCGGCGGCCACCGGAGCGGCGAGAGGGGCGATTTGGGCTAAGAACATGGTCGGGGCGTGAGAGGGAGGTGTTATGTAGGACGGCCTTCGTCTGTTTTCAAGCGTCACCGAACGTCCAATCCGCTTGAAGCGGGGCGAGCCCCTTGCCACGCTGGGCAGACCGGAATGAGCGAAACCAGCGAAAAAAAGCCCGCCAAGCCCGTGGTCCTGACCTGCGCCCAGCCGACCGGGCGCCTCCACCTAGGTAATTATCTGGGGGCGGTCCTCAACTGGGGCCGCATGCAGGACGACCACGAGTGCTATTTCGGCATCGTGGACCAGCACGCCATCACGGTCCCTTACGTCCCCGCCCAGCTCCGGGAGAACACCTATTCCTGCCTGGCGCAGTATGTCGCCAGCGGACTCGACCCGGCCCGCAGCCGCCTCTTCGCCCAGTCCCACGTCATCGGCCACACCGAACTGGCCTGGATCCTCGGGTGCCTCTGCCCGCTCGGCCAGCTGGAGCGCATGACGCAGTTCAAGGACAAGTCGCGCAAGCAGGAGTCGGTCGACGCCGGCCTGCTGTTCTATCCCGTGCTGATGGCCGCGGATATCCTGCTCTATAACGCCGCCCTCGTGCCGGTGGGCGACGACCAGAAGCAGCACCTCGAGCTCGCCCGCGACCTGGCCGAGAAATTCAACCACCGCTACTCCGACACCTTCAAGGTCCCGGAGCCCTTCATCTCCAAGGTCGGGTCGCGCATCATGTCCCTGCAGGACCCGACCGCCAAGATGTCGAAGTCGGACCCCAACCACGCGGCCACGGTGTTCATCACCGACCGCCCCGAGGATATCCGGAAGAAGATCATGTCGGCCGTGACGGATTCCTCCGCCGAGGTCCGTTCCGGCGCCGACAAGCCCGGCGTCACCAACTTGCTCTCGATCATGTCGGCCTGCACCGGCCGCTCCGTCGCGACCCTCGAGTCCGAGTTCGCCGGCAAGGGTTACGGAGACTTCAAGAAGGCCGTCGCCGACGCCGTCGTCGCGATGCTCGACCCCGTCCGCCTGCGTTACGACGAGCTCATCAAGGACCGCGGCGAACTCGACCGCATCCTCAAGTCCGGCGCCGAGCAGGCGCAGGCGACCGCCTTCCGGACGTTGTCCAAGGTCAACCGCAAGGTCGGCTTCGTCGAACGGCCCCGTTAGGCCGCCCCCTTACCCCGCATACCCCAATGAACCGCGAACTCGAGAAGCTGCTCAAAGAAAAATGGTTCCTGGTCGCCGCCGACCTGATCGCGGTGATGGCGATCCTCATCGTCATGCCGGACAAGCGCGACGGCCTCGACACCTTCCTGGTGATCTGCGCCATCCTCGCGGCTTCGCTCATCGTGGTGATCCCCGTCCTCAAGGACGGCGGCGGCAAGGCCGAGCGTCAGGCCGAACAGGCCCGCCTCCGCGCCAAGCTCGCCGAAGAGATCGACCTCCAGCGCGATAACATCCGCGCCGGCAACGAGGCGATGAACCGCCGGATCGCCGAAGCCGAGATGACCGCGCGCAAGGCGGCCGAGTCCTCCGCCGCGGCCGTCGCGCAGCGTGCTTCCACCGAGATCAACGCCCTCAAGGCCGCGCTGGCCGAACTCACCGCCAAGGTCGCGGCCGCCGAAGCCGCCGCGGGTTCCTCCGAGGCCCTGGACGAGCTGACCGCCAAGGTCGAAGGCCTCGCCGGCACGGTGCGCGCGCTCGTCGCCGACGCCGATGAGGCCGCGGAGAACGCCGGCAAGGCCCGCGCCGAAGCCGAGCAAGCCCTCGAGTCCGAACTGAAGTCCGTCCGCGACGAGCTCAAGAAGTCCGTCAAGGCCGCCGACAAGTCCGCCGACAAGTTCGAAGCCCTCCTGGAGGAACTCCGGGAAGAAGTGCGCGCGCTCCGCGCAAACCCTCCGGTGGCCTCCGTTCCTAGCAGTCCGTCCGTGACGGCGCCGGAGCCGGAGGCCGTGTCGCTGTCTGCTCCGGACGCTCCGATCGAGGAAGAGACGGAAGCAGCCGATGACGAAGAAGTCATCGAGGAGACCGAAGACGCCTCTGAGGAGGAGCCCGCGCCGGCCGCCGACGAGGCCGCTCCTTCGGCCGCGGGCTCCGGTACCGCGCTCATCGTCAATCTCATGATCGGCATCGGCAACAAGCCGTTCGTCCGCGGCACCGGCCCCGGTCTCAGCCGCGACAAAGGCGTGCCGATGAGTTTCCTCGGCATCGGCCGCTGGCAGTGGATCTCGCCCGACCCGGAGGCTCCGGCCACGGTCGAAGTCTGGAAGAACGACCAGTCACCGATGGGCGAAGCCTTGCATCTGTCGGGCGGTGAACCGGTGGAGGTCGACGAAGGCCACTTCGGCGGCGTCTGACATGCTGAGCGTCCTCGGCCTCTGCGCGTGGCTGGCCGCAGCCGACCCGCTACCGCCGCCTCCCCCTCAGGTCTACTCGAACGACACCGTCCTCGCGACGGTGACGGGCGAGCGCGTCGCCGAGGTGAGTTTCGTGGCCACGCATTGCACGGCCTTGCAGCGGCACCTCGAGTTCGCGCTCAACCTTCCGCCCGTGCCCGGGCCCGTCGCCCGCATCGAGATCGGCGATGTCCCGCAGCTCGCGCCTGTCGACACGCGTCTCGTCGGCGGTTCCGTCCTGCTCATTCTCCGGCTGGGTTCGCCGCACGAAGCCCCGGAGCGCGCCGCCCAGGCCGCGGCGCAGGCTTGGCTGGCCCGCGTGGCCCTCGCCGGCGGTCAGCCCGTCACCGGGATCGAACCTTGGACGCGCCAGGCCCTCGCCTGCGAGATCCTCACGCAGCTGCGCCCTTCGCTGAACGACTACTGGTACCGCGAGGGCCGTCGCGAGATCCCCGCCTCGCTCGAAGACATCGTCGCCGGCCGCGCGCCCGACCGCGAGGCGCTCCTTTTCTGGCGGGCCTTGCGTCGCACGCTCGGCGTGCCGGCGGACCAGGCCAAGAGCCTGATCGCTTCGGCGCATGGCCAACCCGTCCTCAAGCGTCTCGCCGCGGTCACGAAGTCACCCGAGGAGTGGTGGCTGCTCCATCGCGCGGAGCTGCTGCTTTCCCGCGAGCCCGTCAGCCTCGGCCTGCGCGAGTCGGCCGAATCGCTCGACGACATCACGCGCTTCGTCTTCGACGTCGGCGCGGGCGACCAGCTCATCTCCGGGGCGGACCTGCCCAGGCATCGCGCTTTGCCGGCCGTGAAGCTGAGCATCGAGGCGCGGCTCAAGGGCCTGCGGCGCGAAGTGCTTCGCCAGAATCCCGTCTACCATAACGCCTGGCGGACCTTCGGGACCTGGCTCGAGGCCTTCGAGCAGGGGAAACCCGAGGAGCTCACCCGGCTCTGGATTCAATATCAGGAAGAGCGCCGGCTGGCGGACTCGCTCCGTCGGGAGGTCGAAGCGGCGATGGACACGGTCGTCCCCGCCGCGAAGTGACCGTTCAGGCGGCGTCCTTGGAACCGGCCGACTTCGGCAGCATCTGGTCGGCCAGCGTCACGCGGAAGAGGCTGAGGGCCATCCAGAACACGCCGGCGAGGCAGAGGCCGCAATAGGCGGCACCGAGGAGTACGGCGGTCTGGCCGGCTTCGGACCAAGGCACATGCTTCTTGAGGATCGAGGTGATCCAGACGAAGAAGACCACCGTCAGCACGAGGTCGATGACGACCGCCTGCTTGGTGATGAGCTTGGGCTTCATGTTATCCATGGGCCTGCATTGGTGCGTTTCCGGTCCGGGCTGTCAATCCTGCCCCGACCTTCCGGGGTCGCCCCTTATCTCCGCCCTTGCCACGCCTGCCGACCCGTTCACCCTGCCGACCCCGAGGGGCGTCTACAGCCCCCCACTCGACCCCCTTTTATACGTCAAACATGGCCGAAGAGCTCAAGGATACCCTCAACCTGCCCGTCACCGACTTCCCGATGCGGGCCGGCCTGGCCGAACGCGAACCCGTCCGGATCGCCCATTGGGAGCGCCACGGTCTCTACGGCCAGATCCAGGCCCGCGCCGCCGGCAAGCCCGCCTTCGTCCTCCACGACGGTCCGCCCTTCACCAATGGCGACGTCCACATCGGCACCGCGCTCAACAAGCTCCTCAAGGACGCCATCCTGCGCTACAAGTCCATGCGCGGTTTCCGCACGCCTTACGTCCCGGGCTGGGACTGCCACGGTCTTCCGATCGAGCACAAGGTGATGAAGGAGCTCCAGGCCAAGAAGCAGTCGCTCGACGCGCTCGGCGTGCGCAAGGCCTGCGCCGAATTCTCCGCCGCCTACATCGAGAAGCAGCGCGGCCAGTTCAAGCGCCTCGGCATCCTCGCCGACTGGGCTTCGGAATACCGCACGATGGATCCGGCCTACGAAGGCGAGATCCTCGGCGGCTTCGCCAGCTTCGTCGAACAAGGCCTCGTCTACCGTTCCAAGAAGCCGGTGTATTGGTCCATCCCGTGCCAGACCGCGCTCGCCGAAGCCGAGATCGAGTACAAGGACAAGCGCTCGCACTCCGTCTGGGTCGCCTTCCCGGTCGCCGATCCCGCCGCCAAGCAGCTCGCGCCCGCGCACCCGCTCTCCGTCGTCATCTGGACGACCACGCCGTGGACGCTCCCGGCCAACCTCGCGATCGCCGTGCATCCTGAGCTCGAGTACGTCGAGGTCCGCCACGGCGAACGCTCGTTCCTCGTGGCCTCCGCGCTGCGCGAAGCGTTCGTGACCGCCTGCGCCCTCGAAGGCGCCACCGATGGCTTCAAGGTCAAGGGCCGCGCGCTCGAAGGCCTGCAGCCGCAGCATCCTTTCATCGACCGCGCCTCGCCGGTCGTGCTCGCCGACTACGTCACCACCGACGCCGGCACGGGCTGCGTGCACACCGCCCCTGGCCACGGCATCGAAGACTATCAGACCGGTAACAAGTACGGCTTCGAGCCGTATTGCCCGGTGCGCGACGACGGCACGTATGCCGATGACGGCAAGGTGCCCGCCGCGTTGGTCGGCATCACCGTCCTGGAGACCGACGGCAAGAACCCGGCGAACATCGCCGTACTCGAGCTGCTCAAGTCGAAGGGCGCGCTGCTCAAGGCGCAGAGCTTCGAACATTCCTACCCGCACTGCTGGCGCTCCAAGACCCCGGTCGTCTTCCGCGCGCTCGACCAGTGGTTCGTCGGCCTCGACCGCGGCGACCTCCGCAAGAAGGCGCTCGCCGCCGTCGGTGACGTGAAGTGGATCCCGGCTTCCGGCGAGAACCGTATCCGCGCCGCGCTCGAAGGCCGTCCGGATTGGTGCATCTCGCGTCAGCGCGCCTGGGGCGTGCCGAT
>JBDKIN010000130.1:0-5990 GCA_039797095.1 Verrucomicrobiota bacterium | reverse complement strand
GACGAAGCAGATCAGAATCGAAGCAGCGACGATGACCCAATCAATCCAGGTAATATGCATGGCGGGGCGCGGGGGTTGACCTGTTCTCCCTCACCCTGCCCTATGTGGCAACCGCGTTCCCGGCGTTGATATGACCACTTCGGAGCATTAGGGCGGCCACCAATCTGCTCCGGGTAGGGCGGGCTCTCCGAGCCCGCCGTTATCCTGATCGAGATTCGTATCAATGTCCGCGAACGGACGGCTCGGAGAGCCGTCCCTACCCAAACAAAAAGGGCGCCGATCGGCGCCCTTCTGACTTACCTCCGGCCCTCAGGCCCTCGTGTCCTCGTAACCTCGGGTTACTTGGCCGGGATCTCGTTCAGCGTATACCAACCTTCGCTGTGCCAGAGCGCGTCGCCGGACTTGGCCTTGATGTCGCCGAGCACGAGGTGATGGATGTGGCCGCGGACGAGGCCGTCGACGACGAGGCGCACCTTGAGGCCGTCGGGGGAGACGGTAGCGGACTTGACGGTCGGCGTGGTCTGGTCGACCTCGGGGCTGCCGTAGCTCGACTGGTAGATGTAGGTGAAGGTATCCATCGTGTAGTTCTTCACGTCAGCGGCCGCGGCAGCGTCCACCGGCTGGGTGAAGGTGACTTCGAAACCGTCGGCGCGGGCGGAGATATCATGCATCTCGAAGGGCGCCTTGCCCTTGAAGCGCACGCGCTCGAAGGTGAAGGTCTTCGAGCCGCGCGAGCCCCAGCCGCGGTTGGAGCCGCCGATGAAGAGCGTGCCGTCTTCCTGGTCCATGCGGACCGGGATCAGGCCGGCCTCGAAGCCGCCGAGGAAGTGGAACACGGCGCCTTGATAGAGGCCGTTGACCTGCTCGAGGTTGACGCGCTGGACCTGCGAGGCGGTCTGCTCGCCGACGAGCATCTGACCTTCCCAAGGACCGAACTTGCCCTTGGTCATGTCGCACGAGACGCCGGACGGCGAGTTGCCGACCTTGCCGTGAGGGAAGACGACGGCCGGCGGGACGAACTCAGGGAACTTCAGGCGCTCGGTCAGGATGCGCGACCCGCTGGTGGGCTCGGGCGGCGCGGGGAAGTTCGCGAGGGCGGCCGACTTGTTGCCGGTGGGATTGCCCTGGAACGATCCGGGGCGGAGCCACTTGAGCGATGAGGAGCCGTTCCAGACACCCTGGTTGTCGGTGTAGAAGAAGTCACCCTTGTCGTTATGGCCGATACCGCCCGGGGAGCGGATACCGGAGGCGACCGGGATGAACTTGCCTTCCGGGGTGATCTTCGCCGCCCAGCCGCGCCACGGGGAGTGGGCGTGGAAGGAACCGGTCAGGCAGAGGACCATCCAGACGTCGCCGTTCTTGTCCGGATCCGAACCAAAGGCGTATTCATGGTAGTCGCCGCTGATGCCCCACTTGGAGCAGACCGTGTCGAAGCTGTCCGCGCGGCCGTCGCCGTCCTTGTCCGTCAGGCGGGTGTGCTCCGGACGCTGGGTGGCGAAGAGCGAGCCGTCTTTCCAGAACATGCCGAGCGGCTCGTGCAGGTTGGAGGCGAACTTGGTCCACTTGACCTTGGAGACGTCGGCGTCGTAAGCGCCTTCGGCGACCCAGACGTCGCCGCGGCGGGTGCCGATGGCGACCTTCTTGCCCGGAAGGAGGGCGATCGAGGAGACCTCGCAGACCTCGCCGGCAGGCGTGGGGATCTCGACGCGTTCGTAGAACTCGGGCTGGCGCGATTCGGCCGCGCGGACCGAATCGACGGTCGCGAGCTTGCCGGAGTTGGGAGCCTTGGCCTTAGCGGCGGGCGCGGCGTGGGCCAGGGCAGCAGCGGCGAGCAGGAGGAAGAAGTTTTTCATGAGGGAGTTTTCCGGTCGGAGATTAGCGGAAGGAGTAACCGAGCACGGCGGTCTCGCCGGGCTGGAGGGTGAGCGAGAGGGTCTTCGTCGCGGCATCGGCCTTGAGGGCCGGACCGGAGACCGCGCGGACGACCAAGCCGCCCGCGAGCTCAGCGGAGAGCGGGCCGGCCAAGACCAGCGTCACGCCGAGATCACGGGAGAGCACGACGGTGAGCGCTTTGTCGCCGCCCGCCTTGAGCGTGCGGGTGAGCGAGGGCTTCTCGCCGGCGGCCGGCGCCCAGCTATCGCTGAGCGTCACGCCTTCGCCGGCGGAGCGGAAGGTCGGGTTGCCGGCCTTGTCGAGGTCGTAACCCTTGAACTCGGCGGCGAGCTTCACGGTCGCGAAGTTCCATTCCTTGCCTTCGCCGTTGCGGGCGAAGCGGACGACCGCGCCGTCGCCGGAAGCGGGCAGGACCGCCTGGCCGTCGGAGAGCTTGATCACGTTCGTGCCCGCGGGCGGTTCGTTGCCGGCGCCACGGTCGGTCCAGTGGTGGCCGCCGTCCATGAACTTGCCGGTCCAGATGAGCTCGGCGGCGAGGTTGTCCGCGCTGTAGGCGATGTTGAGCCCGTTGGGGAAACCGATGCCGATCGCGCGGGGCGTGGTCTTGTCGATGAAGTTACGGTAGATCGCGGCGACGCCGTCCTTGGCTTCGATCGGGATGAGGACGCGTTCCTTGGGGGCCTTGCCGCCCTTGGTCTTGGAAAGCCACTGGATGGCCTTGTCCTTCGGGCCCTTGTAGCCGAGCATGACGACTTCCTGGCCGGCGAACTCGACGTATTCGACGCGGATCGGGGTGAGGCCCTTCTTCAGGATGACGGGGACTTCCTTCGCGCGCTTGCCGACGGGACCGATGCCCTTGATCTCGGCGATGCGTTCGCCGCCGACGTACAGGGCGCCGAAGTCGTCGCAGTCGAAGGTGAAGGTATACTTGCCGTCGACCGGGGCGTCGAACTGGGCGGTCCAGACCATCGCGAAAGCGTCCTTCAGGCCGGACTGGGCGGGGTCGATCACGCCGGCATTGAAGTCTTCCATCAGCGCAGGCTTGAGCGTGGAGAAATCAGGCAAGGTCTTCCACTCGCCTTTATACATCGTGCCCACGAGATTCTTGAGCGCGGTCTTGGCCGGCGGGAACGGATGGGCCTTGAGCAGCTCGTCGGCGGTCCAAGGAGTCGTGCGCTGGGCGGTCGCGGCGCGGACGGACTTCACCTCGTCGACGGAGACGGGGCCGGCGCCGTTGGCGAAGGACTTGCGGATATAAGTGAGGACGGCGGCGATCTTCTCGTCGCTGAGCACGGCGCCCTGGGGCGGCATGTCGATGGCGTAGCTCTTGCCGGCGACTTCGACCGGACCGGTCAGGCCGTTGAGCACGATCTTGATGGAGCGCGCCGGAGCGCCCTTGGGCCACTCGCTGCCCACGAGGGGCGGCAGGCCGTTGAGTCCCTTGCCGTCGGGGCCGTGGCAGGCGCCGCAGAGGGAGTTATAGATCTGAGCGCCGTCTTCGGCGGCCGTCACGAAAACGGCGGAAGCCAAAAGGGCGAGGAGCGACGAGGTGCGCATAAGGGGGTAGCCTCCATCAAGCCCCATATTCCCGACGGTGCAAGTCGGATAGAATCGGGAAGAAGCCCTTAATAGGAGGGCTGAATCGAGGACTGAGTAGATAATACCGCACTGAGGTAGGGGCGGCACCGCGTGCAGCCTCCGGCGCCTTGGGTAGGCTTGAGCGGCCCGCTCAAACAAGGCTGACCGAGCCGGTCAGCCCTACCTTAAGATCCCCCAAAACAAAAGGCCGCCCATCAGGCGGCCCTGTCATTCCCAACCGCCAACCGCTTACCGCCATCACCTACGCTCTTATCGCGCGCGATACAGGCCCTGGGGATCGTAGAGCCACCAGGCGTCGAACGGATTGGCGAGGGCCGGGAGTTCGAAATAAGGACGGCCCTTGTCGTCGACGCGGGAGACGACGCCAGAGACTTCGGTGCGGGTCGGCGGCTGGGGGAGCGGCGAAGGCATGGCCGTCGGGGCGACCGGCACGGGCAGCAGGTCGAGCACGGCGGTCTCTTCGATGCGCTCGATGACGTGGTCGACCCACTTGAGCTCCTTGGCCTTGTCGCCGAAAGCCTGCCAGTCGCCGGTGGAATCATTGGCGTACATCTGCTTCACGAATTCCTCGAGGGAGATGCCCATCTTCTTGGCGACGGGCGTGGCGAGGCGGTCGAACCACTGGTTGGTGAAGTCGATCTGCTCCTTGAGCACGGTCATGTTGCCGCGGACGACGTTCGAGGCCTGGTGATGGAGCAGGATGGTGTTCGGGTAGCAGTAGGAGCGCTCGGCGAGCGTGCAGATGACGGCGGTCATCGAGGCGGCGAAGCCCTTCACGACGACGTGCACCGGCGCCTTGGAAGCGGCCATGGCCTTCTGGATCTGGTAGCCGGCGGCGACGGAGCCGCCCGGCGAGTTGTCGACGACGATGAAGATCGGGAACTCGGAAGACTGGTTGTTATAGAAGGCGATCCGCGTGCAGACGTAGTCGGCGAGCTGCTCGGTCACGGCGCCGTTGAAGGCGATGCGGCGGTCGCTGACGTACAGCACGCCGTCGACGAGCGGGTCCTTGAGGTACTTCGGCTTGGCCTTGCTGGCGATCTTGCGGGCCTCGTCTTCCTTCTGGAAGCGCTGGATCTCGTTGGAAAGACGGGCGACGGTGTTCGCGGCCTCGAGCTGGAGCTGCTTGGCTTCGGCTTCGAGTTCGCGGATCTTGTTGGAGCGTTCGGCCAGACGGGCGGTGGAACGGGCGGATTCGAGCGCGGCCTGGCGCTCGAGCTTGGCGCGCTCCTCTTCGAGGGCGGCGGCCTCGGCGGAAGCCTTGGCGAGACGGAGCGAACGCTCGGCGGTCAGGCGGGCGACTTCGGCCTGGAGCGGCGCGAGTTCTTCGGCGCGCTTGGCTTCGGCGAGGGCGAGCTCGGCGTCGATGCGGGCCTTCTGGGCGCGCATGCTTTCGGCTTCCTTCATCGCGGCCTTCTGCTGCGGGGTGAGTTCGTCGCGGGGCGCGGCGACGGGAACCGGAGCCGCGGGAGCAGCGGGAGCAGCCGGGGCCGGCGTGGCCTGCTGGGCGAGGGCGTTCGCGGCCGCGAAGACGGCGAGCGCGAGGACGCGGAGGGAGGTGCGGAGATGCATGGGAGTTTTGTGTTTTGAAATCAGCGGAGGACGAATTCGACGGTGGGATCGTACATCCACCAGAGGTCGCAGGGGCCGAGCGGCGGCAGGGCCTGACGGACGCGGCCGTCCTGCGTCTTGCCGGCGTTGAAGCCGTCGGGGTTGGGCTCGGCGACGACGGGCGGCACGACGCCGGCGACGGTGAGGGAATCTTCGGCCATGCGCTCCACGACGTCGGTCACCCACTTGCGGCGGCCGGCCTCGTCGCCGAGGATCTTCCAGTCGCCGGTGGAGGCGCCCTTGTACATCTGGGCGACGAAGTCGTCGACGTTCGTGCCGATGCGGGCGGCGACCTTCACGAAGATGCGCTCGCACCAGACCTTGGACCACTTGAGCTGCTCCTTGAGCTGGGTGACGTTGCCGCTCAGGCCGACGGAGGCCTGATGGTGCAGGACGATCGTGTTCGGGTAGACGAACGAGCGCTTGGCGAGGGTCGTGACGATCGCGGCCATCGAGGCGGCGTAACCCTTCACGACGACGTAGACCGGCGCCTTGGAGGTCTCCATGGCCTGGAGCATCATGTAGCCCGACATCACGGAACCGCCCGGCGAGCGGTCGATGACGATGAAGATCGGGGCTTCGGTATCGAGGGCGTTGTAGAAGGCGATGCGACCGCAGACGAACTGGGCGAGCTTGTCGTCGACGCGGCCGTTGAACGGGATGCGTCGGTCGGAGATGTGCAGGACGCCATCGATGAGCGGGTCCTTGGGATAGGCGATCTTCGCGCCGCTCGCGATCTCGGCGGCCTTGGCCTGCAGCCGCGCGATCTGCCCGGCCGAGGAGACCTTCGCGTATTCGACGGAGACTTCGGCGGCGGCGAGACGGGCCTGCACTTCGAGTTCGGCGCGGGCGCGGTCCTTGTCGGCCGAGGCGACGGCGGCCTGGGC
>JBDKIN010000129.1:0-5150 GCA_039797095.1 Verrucomicrobiota bacterium | reverse complement strand
TCGCATTCCTGCCAGTTGAGCGGGCCGCTCAACCCTACCTCAGGCAAGCACTCCCCCGATACTCCATACTCAATACTCGATACTCTTTGTATCTCTTCTGTTCAACCGAGCCTCTGGGCCTCCGGGCCTCTTCGCATCGGCGCGTCAGCGCACCTTCTTCATCCTCTCTCCGCTGACGGAGGAGACGAAAGTGACGCGGGTGGGAATCTTATGGCGGGCGAGACGTCCGCGACAGGCGGCGCGAATGGCCGAGCGCAGGGCTTCGAGGTCCGCGAGCGTAGCGACGACGTCCACGACGACGGTCTGGCCGGTCAAGGGATGCGGCTCGCCGTGGACCCGGCAGTCGGCGACGCCGGCGACGCCGAGGACGACGGATTCGACTTCGGCGGGCATGAGTTTCTCACCGCCGACGTTGATCATCTCGCCCATGCGACCAAGGATGCGCATGCCGCCGTTCGGACCCTGTTCGACCTTGTCCCCGGTCCGGAACCAACCGTCGGCGGTGAAGCTTTCGTTGCAGGCGTTCAGATAGCCGGCGACCTGCGTGCGGCTACGCAGCCACAGTTCGTCGCCGACGACCTTCCATTCCAGGTTCGGATCCTCGAAGCGGAGGAAGGTCGAACCGGCCTCCGGGCTCCCCGTCCGCGCGATGCCCGTCTCACTCGTGCCGAAAGTCTGGATGAAACGCACCCGGGGAAAGGCGGCCTTGAGGCGGACGAGCAGGCTCTCCGGCATGGGCTCGGTCCCGTAGGTGATGACGCGCAGGGAGGAAAGCTCCTCGGTCAGGCCCGCCGTGAGCAGGAGATTCAGGAACGTCGGCGAGGCCGGGAGGATCGCGACCTTGTGGCGGGCGACGGTGGCCGCGACATCCGCCGGGGAGCGCGACGGCGGCACCGCCAACAATGACCCCGCCGCCAAGGTGTTCAGCAACGTGTTCAGTCCGCCGATGTGATCGAAGCCCAGGAGGGCGAGCATCCCGAGGTCGCTCTCGCGGCGGGACTCGTAGGAGGCCAGCAGCTTGCCGAAGTCCTGAACCATGGCCTTGGGCGCCCCGCTCGTGCCGCTGGAAAAGAGGATGAGCCCCGCCGATCCTTGGTCGCTCAACTGTCGGAACAACGGATGAGCGGAAGGCTCGTCGACCCGCGGGAGGAGCTTCCAACCCAGGGCGTCAGCCACCACGATCCATTGCGCGTTGATGAGCGCGAGCTTGGTCGGGTGCTCGGCGGCATTGCCGGAAAGCGGCGCGACGAAATGCCCGGACTCGGCGAGCGCCAGCAGCCAGGCCGTCGCGGCCGGGCCATGCTCGCCGATCAGCCCGAAAGCGGTCGGCCGGTCTAACCTGAGCTGCGCGAGCTCGTGGCGGATTTTTCCTGCCAGGCCGGCGAGCTCCGCGTACGTCACGACGCCCCACGTTCCCGCCATGGCAGGCTTGGCGGAATAGGCGGTGAAACGGGAGAGGAGAGACATTAAAACGGGAGGACTGAATTGAGGCCGGCGCTGAGGACTGAAGGGAGGGCTGAATGGATGCGAGGCAGGCGAAGAGACAGCGCAAAGGTGAAGCTAAGGCGTAGGGATAGGGGTGGGGGCAGGAAGGTTCTTTCAAGTGTCTCGAGGCAGGGACGTGATCACTGTCGCGTCCGCCATGAAGCCTTACGGATGCGATGTCATCGCATCCCTACCCAAGGCAAGCACTCCCCCGATACTCCATACTCCATACGCTCAGCTTACTTCTGCACTTCAGGGAATCCGTCCGAGATACTCTACCTTCCCAGCCTCTGCGTCGCTGAAATGGGCGAGCATGAAATCGACGGCCTGTTCCATGGTCGTTCCTTCCGGCCGGCCGATGGCGGCATTGATGTTCGCGAGGGCGGCTTTCGGGACGGCGCGCGTGAGCCGGGTGTCTACCGGTCCAAAGCCGACGGCCGTCACGATGACGCCGGAGGGAGCTAATTCCTTAGCGGCGACCTGGGTGAGCGCTTCGACCGCGGCCTTGCTCGCCACATAAGCGGCTTCGCCTTCGAGTGACAAGGGGACCGCGACGGTGGTGAGGTTGATGATGCGACCGGCGCGCTGACGGACCATGACCTTACCGACGGCCTGGATACAGTGGAACGTGCCGAGGTAATTCACGCGCATGAGCTGCTCAGCGACGGAACCAGGCGTGAGGAGCAAGGCATTCATCGACGCGGCCCCGGCGTTGTTGACCAAGAGATCGATGCGGCCGGCAGGGGTCACGGTCGCAACGGCCGAACGCACAGCAGCTTCGTCGGTGACGTCGACGACGTGGGCGGTGAAATTGGCGTGCGTCAGTTCCTGCGGCCCGCGCGCGAAACCATGCACGGTCCAGCCTTCCGCGAGGAGACGTTCGGCCAAGGCGCGGCCAAGGCCTTGCGAGGAACCGGTGATGAGGGCGATGGGCATTTTTAGATTAGGGGGCAAGCTGGCACGGGGACAAGAGGAGACGGATCGTTTCGGGTGGCGGGTGGCAGCCTCAGGTGGCGGGTGGCGGAAGAAATATGGCAGCTAGGGGAAACCGGAGAGCGGAGGATTGGCGGGGACCATTAATAATTGCCGAAGCAAACTTCCCGGTTTCCGGTCTCCCCTTGAGTGAAAATTATCCTGCCACCTGAACCCCGGAGCCGCCACCTGCCACCAGGAAATGATGGCGGCCTCTGGGCCTCTAGCCTCTAGTGATCTCCACCACATACTCCGCCAATAAATCCACCCGGCGGAAGGGAGAGGTGAGGCGACTCATGGCTTTCTCGTCCGCAAGGGTGACCGTCTTGCCGGTCGCGACCCGGATGTCTTCTTCCAAGTCGGCGATGAGGGTGACAAGGCCGATGCTGTCGAGCGCGGCGGCTTCGCCGAAGAGATGGGTCTGGCCATCGGCTTTTTCCAAAGCAGGCCGGCCGAGTTCCCGACCGAGCGCGGCGAGACGACGCAGTATGAGGTCGAGGGCTTGTTCGCGGGTGAGCATGGCCTAACGCACAGTCCGATAAACCGGGAAGAAACCGGTGTCGTCAAGGCCTTCGCTGAGAAGGTCGTAATCGGCCGGCCGGACGATCCAGCGCGTGAGCAGGAAAGGCACGGGCTTCGCGCCGAAGCCCCGCTTGAACCGGTTGAGAGTATCGATCGCGCCGCCGACGCCGCCGCCAAGGTGCAGGAACTTCCGCTTGCCTAGCTTGATCTCGGCCCGGATGAACTCATCGAGGATGAGCTTCGTCGCGGGGTGATTGCTCGCCTGGCGATCGGAGGCGGATAGGTGATAGTGGGCGCAGTGGCGCCCGCGGAAGAAGATCGCGGCGGCGGCCAGCCGGCCGCCATCCCGCGCGAGCCAGAGCTGCGCGTCGTTGGAGGCCATCTCGAAATGCTCGCGGACGACCTCGAACGGGAAGCGATGCCCGGCGGTGGCGCCAAGACGATCCATGGTCGCGAGATAGAGACGGTGAAAAGCCTCAAGGTGCAGGCCTTCGCGGTCGACCTCCGTCCGCAGTCCGTCGGCCCGCATACGACGGAGGTCATATGCATGGCCGTCGGACAAACCGGCGAGATAAGCCGGAAGGCCCGCGGCAAGGTCCAAGAGGAGCGTCTCGCCTGCGGCGGCGCGGCCCGGCAGCTGGGCGGGGCGTAACGGATGGCTGCGACTGAAGACCGCGACGCAACCGCGCAGGTAGAGGGCGCGCTCGATGGCCTCGAGCGCTTCCGGCGGCGCGGACTCGCCGGCCGGCCCGGAGTAGAGCAGGCCGTTATAACCGTAGACGCTGGTGGCGTCGCAACACCCGGGGTGACCCGGGATCGCCCGTAAGAGCAGCACCAACCCGACCGTTTGCCCGGCCGCTTCGGTCACGATGAGCGCCGGCTGGGCGCCGATACGACGGGCTTCGAGCGCGACGAAGCCCGGCTGATGATAGACGTCCGCGCCCTCGCGGAACGGCCCCGCCAACAAGGCGGTCCATTCCCCGGCGTCGGTGACGATACGGGCTTCGGCGGAAAGTGGAACAGGCTCGGCCACAGGGTCAGGCTTGGGAACAGGCCTCAAGCGTCGCGGTGAAACGACGGGCGAGGAGCGGCCGGGCGAACTGCGTCTCGGCGAGCGCGCGGGCGGCCGCGCCCATCGTGCTCCGGCCAACGGGATCCGCGGCCAGACGCTGAAGGGCCTCGGCGAAGGCGACGGCGTTTCCAGGCGGCACGACGACCCCGCAGCGGTTTTCCTCGATGAGGCCGGCCAGCCAGCCGGGGTAATTATTCACGACGGGAAGGCCGGCGGCAAGGTAGTCGAAGAACTTGTTGGGCGAGGTGCCGCGGTAGAAAGCCGGCACATCCTTCAAGACCATGAGTCCGCAATCGAGCGAGGCGGTGATCGCGCCGATTTCCGCCTTGGGGACCGGCGGATAGAAGAGGCAGTTGGTCAGGCCCCGCTCGGCGGCGGCCTTGACGAGGCGTTCCTTCTCCTTGCCGTCACCGATGAAGGCGAGCTTCACGCGGGTGTCGCCGCGACGCTTGAGCTCGGCGGCGACATCGAGCAGGGCGTCGAGTCCGTTGGCGAAGCCGTGCGCGCCGGTGAAGCCGGCGACGAAATCATCCGGGCCGATGCCGGGCAGCGTGAGCTTGGCGCGCTTGGCGGGATGGAAGACTTCGAGGTCGCAGCCGTTGGGGATCATGGCGACCGGCAGGCGTTCGTCGGCCCGGGCGCGGATGCCGTCGACGATGCCGGGCGAAAGCCCGATGCACGCGTCGGCGGAACGGTAGCCAAGGAACTCGAGGAGCGACATGCCGCCGAGCACGAAGGGATTACGCAGCCCCAGGGCGCGGGGCAGTTCGGGCCAGAGGTCGCGGACCTCGAAGACGAATGGTTTGCCGCGGAACCATTTGGCGGCGAGACCCGGGATGACCGCGGTGATCGGCGTCGAGGTCGCGAAGGCGAGATCGTGCTCGAGTTCGAGCGCAAGCCGGACGGACCGGAGGGCGAAGCGGAGGAAGGTCCAGCCCCGGCGGACGAGTCCGTCGCGGTTGGCGTAGGCCAGGGGCAGCGAGATGACGTCGATGCCGTCGACCTCGCCGCGATGCCAGCCGCGGGCGGCATCATGCGGCAAATCCAGGCCGCTGTGCGCATACGCGCCGCAGACCACCGTCACCTGATGTCCGCGCGC
>JBDKIN010000128.1:0-5503 GCA_039797095.1 Verrucomicrobiota bacterium | reverse complement strand
ATCAACTCGACGTGGGAGGCGGACACCTTGGCGGCGTCGCCGGCCTTGCCGAAGAGTTCTTCATAGTTCTTGCGGTTCAAGGCGTCGATTTCGGCATCGCGGGTCAGGACCAGACGCGCCTTGGCGAGATCGCCCTCGATGAAGCTGTCGATGGCCAGACGCAGGACTTCGCAGGCGATGATGCCTTCGGCCGGGACATGGAGGAGGTCCTTGAGCGGACCGCGCTCGGAGATGACCATGGCGCGCTTGGCGATGACGGAGGCCTCGTCGGCGATGCGCTCGAGGTCATGACCGATGTCGCGGGCGGCGAGGAGCAGACGGACGTCGCTGCCCATCGGGCCGAAGAGCGTCAGGTAGCGCATGATCTCGCGGTCGACGCGCTTCTCGAGCTCGTCGACGCGGTCGTCCATGCCGCGGACCTGCAGGGCCAGGGAGTCGTCGCCGTTCTCGACGGCGCGGAGGACGAGGCGGGTCATGTCGAGCGAACGCTCGCCCATCAGGATCAGGTCGTCCCGGAGCTGGCGGAGTTCGTCGTGGAAGAAGCGTTGCATGGTCTTGTTTGTTTGGAAATCAGCCGAAGCGACCCGAGATGTAGGCCTCGGTCTGGGCCTGCGTCGGGTTCATGAAGATCTTCTCGGTGGTGTCGTATTCGATCTGCTTGCCGAGATAGAAGAAGGCGGTGCGGTCGGAGACGCGGGCGGCCTGCTGCATCGAGTGGGTGACGATGACGATGGTGAACTGGTCCTTGAGCTCATGGATGAGCTCCTCGATCTTGCCGGTGGCGATCGGGTCGAGGGCCGAGCAAGGCTCGTCCATGAGCAGGATCTCAGGACGGTTGGCGATGGCGCGGGCGATGCAGAGACGCTGCATCTGACCGCCGGAAAGGCCGAGGGCGCTGTCGTTGAGGCGGTCCTTCACCTCGTCCCAGAGGGCGGCCTTGCGGAGCGAGGTCTCACAAGCCTCCTCGAGGACGGCGCGGTCGCGCACGCCGACCACACGCAGGGCGTAGACGACGTTCTCAAAGATGGATTTCGGGAAAGGGTTGGACTTCTGGAAGACCATGCCCACGCGGCGGCGGAGGGAGATGACTTCCAGGCCGGGGTCATAGATCGAACGGCCGTTGATGGTGATGTCGCCCTCGTGACGGATGCCATCGACGAGGTCGTTCATGCGGTTCAGGTTGCGCAGGAGCGTGGACTTGCCGCACCCGGACGGGCCGATAAAGGCGACGACCTGGCGCTCAGGGATGTCGAGAGAGATGGCGTCGAGGGCCTTCTTCTCGCCATACCAGAAACCGAAGTCGCGGATGCTGATGTAGTCCTTGCGGCCTTCTCGCTCGGCGGCGGGGCGGACTTTGATGCGGGAAGAGGAAGGAGGATTCATGATCTGGGACATGAGGGGATTTTTCTTAGAAAGAGGCGCCCTTGAAGCGGGCGCGGAGGCGGTTACGGATCCAGATCGCGCCGATGTTCAGGCAGACGACCAGGACGATGAGCAGGAGCGTGGTCGCGAAGACCATCGGGCGGGCCGCGTCGGAGTCGGGCGACTGGAAGCCGAGATCATACACATGGAAGCCCAGGTGCATGAACTTTCGGTCCATGTGCAGGAAAGGCGCGGAGCCGTCGAACGGCAGGGTCGGGGCGAGCTTCACGACGCCCACGAGCATGAGCGGGGCGACCTCCCCTGCCCCACGGGCCATGGCGAGGATGACGCCGGTCAGGATGCCGGGAGCGGAGGCCGGCAGGAGGATGTCACGGATGGTCTGCCACTTCGAGGCGCCGGTGGCCAAGGAAGCCTCGCGCATGCCGCGGGGGACGGCCGCGAGGGCTTCTTCGGTAGCCACGATGACGACCGGCAGGGTCATCAGGGCGAGCGTGAGCGAGCACCAGAGCAGGCCGCCCGTGCCGAAGACCGGCGTATTGTTGTTATACTTGAGCTGGTCAGCGAAGAACAGCTGGTCGATCGAACCGCCGAGGACGTAGACGAAGAAGCCAAGGCCGAAGACGCCGAAGACGATCGAGGGCACGCCGGCGAGGTTGTTGACGCTGATGCGCACGATGCGCAGCACGGCGCCCTGCTGGGCGTATTCGCGCAGATAGATGGCGGTGATGACGCCGAAGGGAGTGACCAGCAGGCTCATGAAGACCGTCATCACGAGCGTGCCGAAGATGGCCGGCATCAGGCCGCCCTCGGTGTTGGCTTCGCGGGGCTCGTCGAGGATGAACTCGCCGAGACGGGAGAAGAAGAGCTTCACGCGGCCCCACGTGTCGAGGCGGTTCGGGAACCAGGCGCGAATGACCTGCGTAAGGGGAACCACGACCTCACGGCCGGCGGCGTCCTGCGAGACCAGCGAAGCGACCGCGCCGCCGGCGACGACCTGCTTGGCCTCTTCCTGCAAGGCCGCGAAACGACCGTCGAGCCCGGCGATCTCCTTCTGCAGGCCCGCGACGTCGTCGGTGAGCTTCAGGTCTTCGGCCCGGCGCAGCGCCACGCGGGCCTTATCCATGGCGGCGTTGACGTCGCCGATGCGGTGGCGGGTGATTTCGATGAGCTTCTCGCGCACGGCCGCGGCGGCGGCGACTTCGACTTGGAAGGCCGCTTCGAAAGCGGGGTCGGTCGCGGGGATGACCTTGCCGTCAGACTTGCGCAGCGACTGCGGGCGGACGAAAGCCGGACCGTTCTCGACGCGCTCCAGGCCGAGGACGTCAGCCGGGAAGGTCTCGCCTTTGATCTTGGCCTCGTCGACCCAGAGGTAGGAATTTCCGTTCAGTTCGCGGAGGCCGACCTGATACTGGCGCTCGTAGACCGGATGGTCGGCCGGCGAGCCGGCACGGACGCGACGTTGAGCCAGCTGACCGATAAGGACGCGTCCGTCGTCGACCTGAGCGACGGGTACGGGCGGCGCCCAGAAGACCGTGGCGCCGTTCATCAGGACCAAGGACAGCAGGCCGATGACCATGCCCAGGCCGATGATGAGGCCGAGGCCGCTGAACCAGACCCAGGCTTCGCCCCGGGGAGTGCTGCTGTCGGAAGAGGAGGCCATGGTCAGACGACTTTGTAGCGCTCGCGGAGGCGCTGGCGGAGGACTTCCGCGAGGGTGTTGATCACGAAGGTGAGCAGGAAGAGGCAGCAGGCGCCGAGGAAGAGCGCGCGGTAATGCGTATGGCCCGCGGCGGCTTCCGGCAGCTCCACGGCGATATTGGCGGAGAGCGTCCGCATCCCGCTGAACGGATTCGTGTCCATGACCGCGGTGTTACCCGTGGCCATCACGACGATCATCGTCTCGCCGATCGCGCGGCCGAAGCCGATCATCACCGCCGAGACGATGCCGGAAATGGCGGTCGGGACGACGACGCTCCAGACGGTCTGCCAGCGGCTGGCGCCGAGGGCGAGCGAGCCGGAGACGAGGGAGTTCGGTACGTTGGAGAGAGCGTCCTCGGCGATGGTGAAGACGATCGGGATCACGGCGAAGCCCATCACGAAGCCGACGACGAGCGAATTACGCGAGTCATAGGTCTCGCCGGTCGTCTGACGCCACCATTCACGGAAGTCGGCGATCGGGAGGCCGGTCGCGGTATCCTTAACGGTGAAGCACAACGACTCGATCGCCGGGCCAGCCTGCCAGGCGGCCCAAGCGCAAAAGGCGAGGAACGGGAGCAGCCAGAGGAACTCCATGCCCGGACGGACCTGCCGGCGGACCGGTTGCGGCAGGACGGACCAGAGGAAGCCGGCGAAGAGCGCGGCGGGCGCCAGGATGCCGATGGCGCAGAAGAGCGAGACCAGGCGAGGGTCGACCAAGGGAGCGAGCCAGAGACCGGCCAGGAAGCCGAGCACGACGGACGGCAAGGAGGCCATGATCTCCATCACCGGTTTGACCACCTGACGGTATTCGGGGCGGAGGAACTGGGAGACGTAGACCGCCGCGGTGAGCGCGATCGGCAGGGCGAAGAGCAAGGCGTAGAAGGTGCCCTTGACGGTGCCGTAGAAGAGCGGGACGAGCGAATACTTGGGCTCGAACTCATCGGAGCCCGCGCTCGACTGCCAAGAGTAAGCGGGGCCGGTGGCGCCCTCATACCAGACCTTGCCGAAGAAGGTCTTCCACGAAGATTCCGGGTGATGATCGACGACGCTCCAGCGATGAAGCTTACCGTCAGCGGCCAGCGCCGTGAAGCGGTCGTAGTTGCCGGCGAAGGCCACCTGGCGGAACGTGCCGGCGGGAGCCTCGCCTTCCCAGCGGAGCGTGCCGGTCGTCATGTTGGTCAGGTGCAGACGGCCGCCGGCCACCGCGAGGTAGCACTTGTTCGATTCGGCCGCGTAGATGCCCTGCCCTGCCCCCGGGAGCCTCTCACCGTCGTGGATCTTGCCCCAGCGACGCAGGCTCTTGCCGTCGGGCTGGAGCTGCGGATACATCGACCAGACCTGCTGGGCGCCGGCCTTGTCGACGAAAACGACCGAGACGTTACCGAAGATCAGGCCGGCCGAAGCGACCGACGGATCGGCAGCATCCTTGAACGGGACGAAAGACTGCAGGAACGAAAACGTCGTGCCGTCATCGGCATACGTGCGCACTTCGCCGGCACGACCGACGACGATCATCGATTCGGCGGTGGACGGCAGGAGCACCTGCTCGACCGAAGGGGCGTCGGCCGCGACGACGAAGGACGGACTCACGGTCACCTTGCCGCGACCGCCGAGACCTTTGCGTTCGGTCAGACGCACCGCCGTGAGGAGCGGCTTACCGCCCTCTTCCTGGCGCACGAGCATGAGTCGCGACTGCGGGCCTTTGGCGTTCCAGACATCCAAGCAAGGCAGACCGGCCCGCCCGATCGGGATCGGCTCCAGCGCGGTGACGACCGGTTCGACGGTGCGTTTGCCCGCATCATCGAAGGTCGAGCGATAGACGATGCGGACCTCCTGGACGGAGCCGTCGGAGAGACCCAGGAAGACCAGTCCGGTGCGTGGATAGGTGCGGACCGAAGATACGCGACGCTCGCCGAGCGAAGGCGTCCACTCCATGACCTTGGCGCCATCGGCGGCGCGGAGGCAAAGGATCGAACCATCGCGGCGGACGACGAAAGGCAGCTCGCCGTATTCGTCCTCACCGAACGCGACCGCATCAGCCGGCACTGACAGAGCGGCGGCGGGAGAGACCTTCGCGCCCACGAACAACGGGAAGACCTGAAAGATGAGGAAACCCAGCATCCCGAAAACCGCGAGCACCACGCCGACGCCGCCGAACCGGATCAGGCGGCCCATCCAGCGGTCCGCCGCCAGCGTGAGCGGGCTCACCTTGAAGCGGGCTTCAGGCGCGGCGGCCGGCGCGGGCTTTGGGTCAGAAGTTGCCATCGGGTGACGTTCGGGTGTCGGGAATCCTAATAAAGGGTAAGGCGGGGAGACCCCGCCTTGGGAGGACCCGAGACCGTATCGCCACGCTTTGCAGACCGACCCCGGAGGGCGTGGTGGCGGCGATACGGCTTCGAGACCAAGCTTATTCGGCGCTGTA
>JBDKIN010000127.1:0-6084 GCA_039797095.1 Verrucomicrobiota bacterium | reverse complement strand
GTCGAAGCCCAGAAGGCCGTGCCGACGGCGATCCGCCCCGCCCTGCCGCAATCCGTCGCGCGGATGCTGAAAGATTACGGCTTCGCGGAATAAGGAAGAGGCAGGGACGCGATTCGTCGTGCCCTCGGCATCAGGAGGGCGCGGCATAGCCACGCCCCTACCCTCGGCCGCCCTGCGGCGGCCGCGCAACCCTACCCCGACACCCTGCAGAACTCAGCGGGATCATCCATTCAGGCCTCTATTCAGTCCTCAACACCGTCCTCCATTCAGTCATCCACTCTTCCACTGTTTGCCTTCCCCCAGATTACCCGCACCCTTTATTCATTCAGCCTACCCCTACCCCCGTCCCTACCCCTAACCCTATCGCCATGACCTCCCGTCGCGCCATCGCCCTTTACTTCATCCTCGTGCTCGTCGCCATGACCTGGGTGTCGTGGTACGCCTCGACCGCGCCCACGATCACGTCGCTGCCGAAATACGCCGCGCTCGCCGGCAAGGAAGGCATCAACGTCATCAAGGGCTTCGAGACCGTCTGCTCCGAGCCGTGGGGCCTCGCCACGATGTTCGACGCCTACTTCGGCTTCCTCGCCTGCTGGCTCTACGTCGCCTGGCGCGAACGCACCGTCGCCGCCCGCCTCGGCTGGCTCGTCGCGTTGCTGATCCTCGGCAACTTCGCCATCGCCGCCTACGCGCTCCTCTGCCTCAGGCAGTCCGGCGACGAGACCGACCTCGGCAAGGTCTTCTTCACCCGTAAGGCGGCCTGAATGGGACGCGCGGGCGATTGGCTGGGACGCAAGGTGCGCGATCCGCTCCTGGCGCAGCTCCGCCAAGGCGCCACGCCGGAAGCCGTCTCGGCAGCGGTGGTCATCGCCTTGGCTCTCGCGATCATCCCCGTCATCGGCGTCACCACCCTGCTCTGCCTGCTGGCCGGCCGGCTCTTCCGCCTGAACCATATCGTGATGCAGGTCGTCAATCACGTCAGCTACCCGCTGCAGATCCTGCTGCTGGTGCCCTTCGTGCGCCTCGGCGAGGCCATCGTCGGCGCCGAACCCATCGCCCTCTCGCCCGGCGCGCTCATCGATGAATTCAACCGGTCCTTCGGCGGCTTCGTCGCCCAGTTCGGGATGGCTTACGTGCACGGCCTGCTCGGCTGGATCCTGACCGTACCGCTCCTCTGCTGGCTGGCCCATCTGCTCCTCCGTCGGGTCTTCCGCCGCTTCGCCCCTTCCCCCGCTTCCGCATGAATCCCCTCCTCGAACTCGGCTTCGAATTCCTCGTCCTCTTGGGCGAAGCCTGCGTCTTCTTCGCCCTCTGCTGGCTCGTCGCCAAGAAGATCGACAACTGGTCGATCGTGGACGTCGCGTGGTCCTACGGCTTCGCGCTCGTTGGCCTGCAGGTCCTCATCACGCACTTCTTCATCCATCACCACCTCGGCGGCCAAGGCCTGCTGATGGCCGGAGCGACGGTCCTCTGGAGCCTACGCCTCGGGACCCACCTCGCCGTGCGCGTGCTCGGGCACCTCGGACAGGAAGACGGACGCTACCTCAAGATGCGCGCCGAGCACGGTGAGCGCATGGCGGCCCAGATGGTCTATTTCTATTTCATCCAGGCCGTCGTGCTGACGGTCCTCTGCCTGCCGCTGCTGTCCTCCAATCCCACCGGGTCCTCCGGCCCGGCCCAGACCATCCACTGGGTCGGCCTCGGCGTGGTCGGCCTCGCCCTGCTCATCGAGGGCGTCGCGGACGCCCAGCTCGCCGCTTTCAAGAAAGACCCGTCCAGCCGGGGCAAGGTCTGTGAACGCGGCCTATGGGCCTGGAGCCGTCACCCCAACTACTTCGGCGAATGGCTGGTCTGGGTCGGCTTCTTCCTGATGAGCTATAACAGCGCCTACCGGGGCGTCCCCGGCCTGCTCTGCGTCGGCGTCATCTATTACTTCCTCACCCGCGTGACCGGCGTGCCCCTGACCGAGCAGCACCTCCTGGCCTCGAAAGGCGAGGCCTACGCCGATTACCAGCAGCGCGTGCCCGCCTTCTGGCCCCGTCCGCCGCGCGGCTGATTTTTCCTCGGCGACGGATTGCCAGCGGCTGGGACGGCGTCCAATTTGCCTCCATGCCGCTGCTCGACAAGCTCATCGAAAAAGACGTCCTGCCCGACGGCGCGATCCGCTGGGGCATCCGTCGCCTGCTCAAGCAGCGCCTCGTCGACGAGCGTCCGACCGACGCCGCGGCCCGCTTCGCCAAGGTCGACGCCTTCGCCGCCGAGCTCCGCACGCTGCCCGTCGCGATCGAGACCAAGGCCGCCAACGAGCAGCACTACGAAGTGCCCGCGGCGTTCTATAAGCTCTGCCTCGGGCCCCGCCTGAAATACTCTTCGTGCTTCTACGAGACCGGCACGGAGTCCATCGGCCAGGCCGAGGAAACCATGCTGACCAAGTCGTGCGCCCGCGCGGAATTGCAGGACGGCATGGAGATCCTCGAGCTCGGCTGCGGCTGGGGTTCGCTCACCCTCTGGATGGCCGAGAAATACCCGAACGCCCGCATCACCGGCGTCTCGAACTCCGCCTCCCAGCGCGCCCACATCGAAGGCGAATGCGCCCGGCGCGGCTTCAAGAACGTCCGCATCATCACCTGCGACATGAACGTCTTCGCCGCCGAGGCCTCGCGCTATGACCGCGTCGTCTCCGTCGAGATGTTCGAGCACATGAAGAATTGGGGCGAGCTCATGCGCCGTATCGCCGGCTGGCTCAAGCCCGGGGGCAAGCTCTTCTTCCACGTCTTCACGCACAAGGACGCGGCGTACCACTTCGCCGCCAAGGACGCCACCGACTGGATGTCGCGCCACTTCTTCACCGGCGGCATCATGCCGTCGAACTGCCTCGCCAGCCGTTTCCAGGAAGACCTCAAGCTGGAGACCCAGTGGGAAGTCGAGGGCCGCCACTACGGCCAGACCTCCGAGCACTGGCTCGAGAACACCGACCGCCACCGGGAGGAGATCCTGCGGATCTTCGCCGAGACCTACGGACCGGACCGGGCGAAGGCCTGGCTCGCCAACTGGCGCGTCTTCTTCATGGCCTGCGCCGAGCTCTGGAACTACCAGGGCGGCACGGAGTGGATGGTCTGCCATTACCGCTTCGCCAAGCGCGCCGGCTAAGTCCGCGTTTGCCACCGGCCGCGGTCCGCGTTTGCTCGGCGTCATGCAGAGCTACGAAGAGAACGGCGTGCCGATGGAACGATGGAAGGTCGGAGCGTCGACCTACGAGACCTGCCTGACGCGCGGCGCCCGCCTCCTGCGCTGGAAACTCGACGTCCCGACGGGCCGCCGCGAGATCCTCTTCTGGCCCGAAGGCGCGCCGATGGATCTCGACAAGATCGGCCCGGTACGCGGCGGCAACCCGATCCTCTTCCCATTCATGGGGCGCAACTACGCCGACGGCGAGAAGTTCGCCTGGAAGGCCGCCGACGGGGTCAAACGCCCGATGCCGCAGCATGGTTTCGCCCGCGACTCGGCCTTCGAGATCGTCGAGAGCGGCCCCAAGCACGCCGTGGTGCGGATGGTGCAGGACGAACGCGGCCGGAACTGCTATCCCTTCGCCTACGACTTCCGGATCCGCTTCGACTTCCTCGAGCTGTTCCTCCGCATCACCTTCGAGTTCGAGAACCGCGACGCCCAGCCGCTCCCCTGGTGCGCCGGCCACCACTTCTACTTCACGCTCCCGTGGCACGCCGGCCTGAGCCGCCGGGACTACGTCGTGAAGATTCCCTCGAAGAAGCAGTGGCGCCACGCCGCCGACGGTAAACTCGTGCCGTTCGCCGAGCTCAAGGGACTCGAGTCGATCGGCTTCGACCACCCTCAGCTGTCCGACTGCATCTTCACGAACCTCAAGTCGGCGACGGTCAGCTTCGGACCGAAGTCAGGCGAAGAAGACATCAGCGTGAAGGTCGGCGAAGAGCCGATCCCGGGCGCGTGGGCGAGCGTCGTGACCTGGACGCCCGACCCGGAAGCGCCTTACTACTGCGTCGAGCCTTGGATGGGGCCGCCTAACAGCCCCGAACACAAGAACGGGCTCCGTTTTGCGGAGCCCGGTCAGGTCGACACCTTCGTCACCGAGGTGTCGTTGATGTAAGCCTCGCGGCTTACTTGCTGCTGTTGCTGTTGAGGGGCAGCTTGCCCTTCGACTTCGTCGGGGCCTTGTTCGCGGCCGGGGCCGGAGCGGGCTCGACGACCGGAGCGACCACAGGGGTCAGGCCGGCGGCCGGGACGAGGTTGGCGTCGCCGGCACCATCGGTGACCGGGGACGGACCCTTTTCAGGACCCATGCAACCAACGAGGACGGCGGAAAGGAGGGAGAGAACGAACAGATTGCGTACCATGGCAGTGAGGTTAGGTTGCGGGGACTCTACCTCGCATGGCCCAACGCACAAGCGCAGATTCTGGTCCCCTCACCCTGTTCGTCTGCACGGGTAATTTCTACCGCAGCCGCCATGCGGAGGCCCTGTTCAACTGGCATGCGACCCGGGCAGGCCACCCGGCCCGGGCCTTTTCGCGCGGGTTGCTGACCTCCCTGGTGGCCGACGAGCCCACCCTGCTGTCCCGGGACACCGAGCGCCGCCTAAGGGAACTGGGCATCCCCCTGGAGCTGACGGGTGCGGCGCCGACCCAGCTGCGCCGGGAAGACCTGGAGCGGGCCCACCGGACCATCGCCCTGAAGAAGGACGAGCACCACGCCATGATGCTCCAGTCTCACCCCGAGTGGGCGGACCGGATCGAATATTGGTCGGTGCACGACATCGACTGCGCCCACCCGGACGAAGCGCTGCCTCAGATCGAGGAGCAAGTCCTCGAACTGATGCGCACGCTGCGGATCTGATCCGCGGAGGCCTTAGGCGGCCGAACCCGCGCCAGCCCGGCGCAGCGCTTCGAGGTGCGAAGCCGCCTGATTGAGCAGACCACGCATCTCGACCATCGTCTCTTGGGCCACTTCGGCCTTGGTCGTAGCGGCTTCCTTGAGGGCTTCGGCGCGACGTCCCAGCTCGGCGGCCAGCTCGTGGGCGGCGGTGATCGTCTTGGCCTTGAGTTCGCGGGTGCGGACGTCGAGGCGGGCGGCGAGGGAATCGATGTCGCGACCGAGGGTGCGGCTCTGCTCCTTGAGCTCGGCGGCCATGATGCGGGAGTCCGGCACGCGGCGCAGATCCTGGGTCAGGCCGACCTTGGAGAGGGTCCAGATGATCCACTTGGTCGGGTCGAACTGCCAGGGCTTCACGCCGTTGCGGTAGTCGTGCTGGAACTCGTGGTGATAGTTATGGTAGCCCTCGCCGAAGGTCAGCAGTGCGACGACGCCGCTGTCGCGGGCGCTATGGTCGGTCGAATACGGGCGACGGCCGATCATGTGGCAGAGCGAGTTGATGCAGAAGGTGCCCTGCTGGACGACGACCGTGCGGAGCAGGCCGGCGATGAGGAAGGCGGCCAGGGCGGTCATGCCCGGGTTGGCGTAACCCATGAGGGAGGCGTAGCCATAACCAAGGGCGGCCGGCATCACGAAGCCCACGAAGGCTCCGATCCACTGGACGTAGCGGTGCTGCCACATGACGAGGGGGTCGGCTTCGAGGTCCTTGACGTTGGTGACGGGCGGCTTCGGCTTGAGGCGGAAGAGGAGCCAGCCGATGTGGGCGTAGAAGAAGCCCTTGGAGATATCGTACGGATCCTCGTCTTCATCCACGTGCTTGTGGTGGATGCGGTGGTCGGCGGACCAATCCAGGGCCGAATTCTCGAAGGAAGCGGCGCCGAACAGGAGGACGAAGAGCTTCACCGGCCACTTGGCCTTGAAGGAGATGTGGGAAAACAGGCGGTGGTAGCCCAGGGTGATGCCGAAACCCGTCGCGTAGTAGTAGAACACGAACATGGCCCAGATGAAGCCCCAGCCGTGGACCTTGTTGGCGGCGTCAGCCGGGAGGTTGAACTGGGTCCAGAGGAACCAGGGGACCACGGTCAGCGAGAGGAGGGCTGTCCCGATCAGAAAGGTGGAGGTCACCCATTCGATACGGTAGATAGGGAAGTTTTTGAACTTCATGGAAGGTCTGAAAAGTA
>JBDKIN010000126.1:0-9904 GCA_039797095.1 Verrucomicrobiota bacterium | reverse complement strand
CGCGAGTCGAAGCTGTTGGCGGAGTTGTCACCGAGCGCGAAGTAATGCTTCGCCGAGACGGTGTGTTCCTGGTCCAGCGGGATGGCGTAGCGGTCGCCGCCGGCGTCCGGCAGGTAACCGTAATAACCTTGGTCCATCGCGCGCCGGCTGTTGAGCGCCATCGGTTCGGGCGAAGTCACGACCTGGCCGTCGACGAGGAGTTCGCCCTGTTCGTTGACGCGGAGCTTCTGACCGGGGACGCCGGCGAGACGCTTCACGTAATAGTTCTGGGAAGGCTGGCCGTATTGGTCGTTCAGGCCCGGGATCGTGTTCGTCCGGAAGACGAAGGTGTCGCCGCGGGACGGCTCGACGAAATGGTAAGACATCCGGTCGACGAAGAGCATGTCACCCGTGAGGATGTCGAAATTGAACAGCGGCGCGCCGGCCGTGGCCGACTTACCGGTCAGCAGCACCGGGCCGAAGGGACTGTTCTGGATGCGACCCTCGCGGACGGCCTTGGCGAAGACCACGCGCCAGCGGTCCTGATCCTGGCGGGGCAACTTCAACTTGGACTCTTCCGGGAAGTAGGTGCGAAGCATGACCGTCTCGAAGCCGAAGTCGGCGGGCACCTTGACGGACTGCAGGGTCTTACCGACGAGCATGTCGTACTTGTCGGCCGCGCCCTTCCAGATGCCCGTGCCGAAAAGGCCGTCGTCGGACTCGCGGATCCGGGAGCGCAGGCCGTACTCGGTCTGACCGTTGGGGCCACGCTGCATCACGATCGGGATGGCGACCGGACCCGAGGCCTCGGCGGGGATGACGTACGTCCAGGTCCACTGGACCTTGTCGACGACCTGCTGGGCGATGCCCGGGACCGGCGCGTCGGGCGCGCGTACCTCGGCGGTCATGCCGTTGTACGTGGGCCACATCGAATTCGTCGGGATCTTGAACGGCTGCAGGAAGAAGCTGCGGATGGCGCCGGCCACGATGGCGGCCATCACGACCATCTCGGTGTAGTCCGTACCGGAAGTCACCGGGTAGATCTTGCCGCCGTTACGGGTCAACACCTCGTGCAGGCGGTTGAGCAACGTCTCCACTTCCGTGATCTCGCGGGTGCGGTCCTTGATGGCCGCGCGGACCTTGTCGGCCAGCTCGAGCTGGTCGTTGAGGTCGGCGCGCGCCAGGACATCGCCGCGGTAGAGATGGACCTTCTCCGAACCTTCGAGCAAGGCCTTGCCGATCTTGCGGAGCTTGCGGCGGTAATAGAAAGACATGGGGGACGCCCCCAAACTAGCGGGCGCCGACCGGAGGGAAAGCCCGAACTAGGTCCTCAGCCCTCGTTCTTGAGGATCTTGATGAAGGCCTCCTGCGGGATGTCGACCTTGCCGATCTGCTTCATGCGCTTCTTGCCCTCCTTCTGCTTGTCGAGGAGCTTGCGCTTACGGGAGATGTCACCGCCGTAGCACTTCGCGGTCACGTCCTTGCCGACGGAACCGATGGTCTCGCGGGCGATGACCTTCGAGCCGACGGCCGCCTGGATGGCGATCTTGAAGAGTTGGCGAGGGAGGAGCTCCTTGAGCTTTTCGCAGAGCGCGCGGCCGCGGCCTTCGGCCTTGGAGGCGTGCACGATCGAGGAAAAGGCGTCGACCGGCTCTTCGTTCACGCGGATGTCCATCTTCACGAGGTCCGAAGTGACGTATTCGCCGAGCTCGTAGTCCATCGAACCGTAACCGCGGGTGATGGATTTCATGCGGTCGTTGAAGTCGACGAGGATCTCGTTGAGCGGCAGCAGGCAGACGAGGACGACGCGGTCGCCGTCGATGGTCTCGGTGCGCTCGCAGATGCCGCGCTTCTCCTGGACGAGCGTCAGCATGTCGCCGATCGAGGTGCCCGGGATATGGATGTTGGCGCGGATGGTCGGCTCCTCGATATGCTCGATGGCGGACGGGTCCGGCATCGAGACCGGATTGTCGAGGATGTGCTCCACGCCGTCGGTGGTGTAGACCTTGTAGACGACGGACGGGTAGGTCGAAAGGATGTCGAGGTCGTACTCGCGGCGGAGACGTTCCTGGACGATCTCCATGTGGAGCAGGCCGAGGAAGCCGCAGCGGAAACCGAAGCCCAGCGCGGTCGAGCTCTCGGCCGTGTAGGTCAGCGAAGAGTCGTTGATCGCCAGCTTGGCCAGCGAAGTCTTGAGCTTCTCGTAATCAGCCGTGTCGAGCGGGTAGATGCCGCTGAACACCATCGGGCTGACTTCCTTGAAGCCCGGGACGGGTTCCTTGGCGGGGTCGCTGGCGAGGGTGATGGTGTCGCCGACCTTCACGTCCGCGACTTCGCGGATGTTGATGACGATGTAACCCACCGAGCCGGGGCCGAGTTCGTCCTGCGGCTTCATCTTCGGGGAGAAGACGCCGACTTCCTTGATGACGGAACGGACGCCGTTGTACATGAGCTCGATCGTCTGGCCGGCCTTGAAGGTGCCCGAGAAGACGCGCACGTAGCTGATGACGCCCTTGTAGGAGTCGAAGAGGGAGTCGAAGACCAGCGCGCGGTGCTGCGGGTAGTCGGACCAGCGGGGCGCGGGGACGCGCTTGATGATCGCGGCGAAGATGTCGTCGATGCCGATGCCGGACTTGCCCGAAGCGAGGACGGCGTCCTGCGCGGGGATGGTGAGGATGTCTTCGACCTGGCGGCGGGCTTCTTCCGGGCGGGCGCTCGGGAGGTCGACCTTGTTGATGACCGGGACGATCTCGAGTCCCTGGTTCATCGCGAGGGTGGCGTTGGCGACCGTCTGGGCTTCCACGCCCTGCGACGCGTCGATCAGCAGCACCGCGCCTTCGCAGGCGGCGAGGGAGCGCGAGACTTCGTAGGCGAAGTCGACGTGGCCCGGGGTGTCGATGAGATTGAGGATGTACTGCTTACCATCCGGCGCGGTGAAGTTCATCGTCACCGGGTGGCACTTGATCGTGATACCCTTCTCGCGCTCGAGGTCCATCGCGTCGAGGAGCTGCTCCTTCATCTGGCGCTTCTCGATCGTCTTCGTGTGCTCGAGCAGGCGGTCGGAAAGGGTCGTCTTGCCGTGGTCGACGTGCGCGATGATGCAGAAGTTGCGGATGTGGTCTAAGGACACGGTAAAGAGGGAAAGGGCTTAATAGGACTGCGGACGGGGCGCTTGTCCAGCGTTAGCCCCGGTTCGACGGGGTTTAGGCAGGAATATCGGCGAACTCGTGCAGGGAAGCCACGGGGGCCTCAGGCGCGGAGCGCTTCATCATGCCAGCCAGGACGCCGCCCGGGCCGCATTCGTAGAACTGGGTGACCCCGGTGGCGGCGGCGGCCTTGCAGTCGTCCTCCCAGAGGACCGAGGAGACGACCTGCTTGACCAGCGCGGCGCGGAGATCGGCCGGCTCGGCGAGCATGCCGCCGGTGGTGTTGGAGTAGACGGCGACCTGGGGGCGCTTGAATTCGACGCCCTGCAGGAAAGCCTCGAAGGCCTGGCGGGCGGGCTCCATGAGGCGGCTGTGGTAGGCGCCGGCGACGACGAGGGGCTTCACGAGCTTGAACGGGCCGAACTCCTTGGCGCGGGCGACGGCTTGGGCGACCTTGTCGGCATCGCCGGAGATCACGACCTGGCCGGGGCAGTTGAAGTTCGCGGCGTCGATGTCGAACGCGGCGCAGAGCTTGAAGATGTCCTCGCGGGAGCCGCCGATGACCGCGGCCATGCCGCCCTTGGTCTGGTCGCAGGCGAGCTGCATCAGGCGGCCGCGCTCGGCGACGACCTTGAGGCCGGTCTCGAAATCCCAGACGCCGGCGAAGGCGTAGGCGGTCAGCTCGCCGAGGGAGAGGCCGAGGCAGGCCTTGAGGTCGTTGAGCTTGCCGCGTTCCTTGAGGATCTGGGCGATGGCGTAGCCCTGGACGTAAAGGGCGGGCTGGCAGACACGGGTCTCGGTCAGGAGCTCGGCCGGGCCTTCGAAGCAGGCCTGACGGAGGTCGAACGGCAGCACCTTGGCGGCGCGGTCATAGAGGTCCTTGGCGGAGGCCGAGCCTTCGTAAAGGGACTTGCCCATGCCGACGACTTGGGCGCCTTGACCGGAGAACAGGAGAGCGGTGGACATTGGATGGAAGGAGGGAAAAAGGACGGGAGCGTCAATGATGGAGAAAAAGGCGAGGGGGCATGCTGGCAAGGGGACACGGGGACATGGGGAGATGCCAAAAAGCGTTATAAGGATGGGTTGAGGCATAACGGCCGTGCCCACGTGTCACCGTGCCCACGTGCCCCCTCATTCGCCCCTCCTTCCTTGACCACCCCCACCCCGCCCCCTACCCCTTCCCCTTTCTTTCACCATGCCTATCGCCCTCCTCTCCGTCAGCGACAAGACCGGCCTGCTGCCCTTCGCCCAGGCCCTCGTCAAGGAACACGGTTACAAGCTCCTCTCGACCGGCGGCACCTCGAAGATGCTCCGCGACGCCGGCCTGCCGGTGACCGACGTCAGCGAGCACACGGGCTTCCCCGAGATCATGGAAGGCCGCGTGAAGACCCTGCACCCGAAGGTGCACGGCGGCCTCCTCTGTCGCCGCGATTCGCATGAGCACCTCGACGAAGCCAAGAAGCACGGCATCGAGCTCATCGACCTCGTCGTCGTGAACCTCTACCCGTTCGAAGCCACCGTCGCGAAGCCGAACTGCTCCTTCGAGGACGCCATCGAGAACATCGACATCGGCGGACCGTCCATGCTCCGTAGCGCGGCCAAGAACCACGCCTCCGTCTCCGTCGTCACCGACCCGGCCGACTACGCGCGCGTGCTCGCCGCGATGAAGGCCCCCGAGACCCTCGGCGAACTCCGCCGCGAACTCGCCCTGAAGGTCTTCCAGCGCACCTCGGCCTATGACGCCGCGATCGCGAACTACCTCGAATCCCAGGCCCAGCCCGGCCTCGGCAACGTCCTCGGCCTGCCCTCCCGCTTCACGTCGACCCTGCCCATCGCCCAGCGCCTCCGCTACGGCGAGAACCCGCACCAGCAGGCCGCGCTCTACGGCTCCTTCCATGAGGCCTTCGACCAGCTGCAGGGCAAGGAACTCAGCTATAACAACATCCTCGATATCACGGCCGCGACCTACCTCATCGGCGAGTTCGAGCGCCCGACGATCTGCATCCTGAAGCACACCAACCCCTGCGGCGTGGCTTCGGCCGACACCCTCCTCGAAGCCTGGCACAAGGCCTTCGAGACCGACAAGCAGGCCCCGTTCGGCGGCATCATCGTCGCCAACCGCACGGTCGACAAGGGCCTCGCCGAGGCCATCGCCGAGATCTTCTCGGAAGTCATCATCGCGCCGGAATTCGACGCCGACGCCCTCGCGATCTTCGGCAAGAAGAAGAACCTCCGCCTCATGCGCGCCAAGGTCGGCCTCCGCGCCGACACCCTCCGCGAAGTCCGCGCCGTCATCGGCGGCGTGCTCGTCCAGGACCGCGACCAGAAGCCCGTGAACCCGCGCGACTTCAAGGTCGTGACCCAGCGCCAGCCCACCGCCGACGAGATGACCGCCCTGCTCTTCGGCTGGCGCGTGGTCCGCCACGTGAAGTCCAACGCGATCGTCTACGCCGGCAAGGAACGCACGCTCAGCGTCGGCGCCGGCCAGATGTCCCGCATCGACTCCTCGCGCATCGCGGTCTGGAAGGCCGGCGAAGCCAAGCTCTCGCTGCAGGGCTCGGCCATCGCTTCCGACGCCTTCTTCCCTTTCCCGGACGGCCTGCTCGCCGCGGCCGACGCCGGCGCGACCTGCGCCATCCAGCCGGGAGGCTCCGTGAAGGACGCCGACGTCATCGCCGCCGCCGACGCGCGCGGCATGGCGATGGTCTTCACCGGCATGCGGCACTTTAAGCACTGAGTTCCGCGTAGCGGAACTCAGCGCTTAAAGTGCAGGGGACACGCTGGCACGGTGACACGGGGACAAGGGGCGTTACGGCACCCCAGGAAGACACCTTTCAGTGGGCGGCAACGCCGCCTCATCACCCCGTGTCACCGTGTCAACTTGCCCACGTGCCCACTAAAGCTTGATCCCGATCTTCTCGAGCAGGCGGGCGAGTTCGTCGTCGCTGCTGAAGGGGATCGAGATGCTGCCCTTGCTGCCCTTGCGGACGACCGAGACCGGCGTGGCGAAGTGGGTGGCGAGGCGTTTCTGGACGTCCGCCACGACGGTCTGGACGGCCTGCTTGCGCTCACCCTTCTTGGTCGCGGCGAGCTTCTTGACCTCGGCTTCGGTGGCGCGGACAGAGAGACCCTTCTCGATGACGAGACGCGCCACGAGCATGCGGTGCGCGGCGTTCTCGATGCCGAGCAGCGCCTTGGCGTGGCCCGCGGAAAGCTGGCCCTTGCGCAAGAAGCCCTGGATGTCGTTGTCGAGGGCGAGGAGGCGGACGCTGTTGGCGATGGTCGCGCGCGGCTTGCCGAGGCGCTCGGCGACGGCGTCCTGCGTGAGGTTGAAGTCGCGCATGAGCGAGGCGAAGCCGAGGGCTTCGTCGATCGGATTGAGGTCCGCGCGCTGGAGGTTCTCGATGAGCGCGAGCACGGCGCTGGACGCGTCGCTGGCGTCGATGATGCGCGCGGTGATGGTCTTCTGGCCGATGAGCTTGAACGCGCGGAAGCGGCGCTCGCCGGCGATGAGCTCGTAGCCGTCCTTCACCTTGCGGACGACGATCGGCTGCATGAGGCCTTCGGAACGGATCGAGTCGGCGAGCTCCTTGACCTGGGCGTCGTCGAAATCACGGCGCGGCTGGCGGGGATTCGGGACGATCGAGGTGAGCGGGAGCTCCTGCAGCAGCAGACCCGGAGCGATCGGAGCCGCGACCGGCGCAGAGGCAGGCGCAGCTGCGGGGGCGGCGGCGGGCGACGCGGCCGACTGCGCGGGCTTCACGCCGCCTCCGATGAGGGAACCGAGACCGCGACCGAGGGACTTCTTAGGAGGGGTGGCCATGTGGGCTTTGCTTGAGAGGGGTTCAGCGACCGGTGTTTTCCGGCTGCGGGACGAAGATATCGACATCCGCTTTCAGGGCGGCAGGCGAGGAAAGGTTATTCGCTTTCAGGATCCATTCGACCTTCGAACCGTGGCGGAGGGCGATCTTGGTGACGGTATCGCCTGATTTGACGCGGTATTTGGCTCCGGTCTGCGGCTGGTCGGAAGGGGCGCCTTCGGACGGCTCCGCGGCCTGGGCCGTCGACTTGCCGGACTTGGTCGCGGGGGCCGAGCCCGACTTACCAAGGGCGGCGTTCACCTGGCGGGTCAGCTCGGCGAGCGCGGCGTTCACGTCGTCGGTCTGCTGCTTCAGGCGACGGTCGACTTCGTTCAGGATCTCCGCGCGGGCCTTGGCGACCGCCTCGTTCGTCGAAGCGGACTGACCTTGGCCGGCCTTCTGACGGTTGAGGGCGGCGCGCAGGTCGGCGTTCTCGAGCTTCAGCTTCTCGACCTCGGTGCGCAGATCGGCGAGATCCTGCTGCATGCCCGCGAGCTGGGCGTTCTGGGCGGAGAGCGGAAGAAAACCGAGGAGGAGGAAAAGGATGCCGAGACGCATGGACCAAGGAAAACATGCCCAAGGAGGGAGAGCAAAGCGATATGAGACCATGCAGGGATAGGGGTAGGGGCAGGGGTAGGGGTAGGCAGATTCATGAGGTCAAAACATCAGTGTCTGTTACTGTTCTTACTACCCCTACCCCTGCCCCTACCCCTCCCCCTTTCAAATAATCTGTATCCCCGTCCTTCCCCGCCCTACCTTGCCGGCCGATGTCCAAGGTCTTGGTAGCCCTTTCCGGCGGCGTAGACAGCGCCGTGGCGGCCCTTCTGCTCAAGCAGCAAGGGCATGAGGTGCATGCCGCCTACTTCCGGACCTGGATGAACGAGGAAGGGCTCCCCTTCCCGGGCGAATGCCCTTGGGAGGACGACGTCCGCAACGCCCAGGCGGTCGCCGAACACCTCGGCCTGCCTTTCCGGATCATCGACCTCGTCCAGGACTACCGCGATACGGTCGTCCAATACCTCGTCGACGGCTATCGTAACGGCCTGACCCCGAACCCCGACATCATCTGCAACCGGGAGATGAAGTTCGGCGTCTTTCTGCGCAAGGCGCTCAAGGACGGCTACGACGTCATCGCGACCGGTCACTACGCGCGCCGACGCGAGAACGCCGACGGGACGTTCGATCTCCTCGAAGGCCTCGACCCGAACAAGGACCAGTCCTATTTCCTCGCGCTGCTGCGCCAGGAACAGCTTGCGAAGGCGATCTTCCCGATCGGCGAACTGCTGAAGCCTGAAGTACGCAAGCTCGCCGCCGACGCGCAGCTGCCGAACGCCGAACGCAAGGACAGCCAAGGCATCTGCTTCCTTGGTCAGGTACCGGTCCAGGACTTCCTCGAGCGTCATATTCCCGACGCACCGGGCCCGATCGTGAACGCCGCCGGCAAGGCCATCGGCCAACATCGCGGCCTTCACCGCTACACCATCGGCCAGCGCAAGGGCATCGGCCTGCCCTCGAACACCGACCACGAATATTTCGTCGTCGTGAAGAAGGATTTCGTGACCAACACCCTGCACGTGGCCTTCGACAAGCCGGACGCCCCGTGGCTCTACACCGGCGAGGCCGTCGCCCGCGACTTCACCTGGATCAACCGGCCCGTCAGCGGCGAACAGGACATCCTCGCCCGCGTGCGTTACCGCGACAAAGCCACGCCCGCCCGCTTCATCCCGCAGGCCGACGGCACCGTCCGGATCCGTTTCGCCGAGACCCAGCGCGGCCTCGCCCCCGGCCAGGTCCTCGCCGTCTACCACGACCGCGTCCTCATGGGCGGGGGAGTGTTCCTTTGAGGGGACACGTGGGCACGTTGGCACGTTGACAAGGGGAGATGGTAACGGAGCACCCATGACCCCTTGGGCTATCTGAGCGAGTTTTCGGCCCTTGCCCACATGCCCCCGTGTCAACGTGTCCCCTATTCAGTCGCCCTCTTGACCTTCCTCCGATTGTGCGGAGGGTAAGCCCATGCCCGAAGGCTCCGCAGTTCAACGCATGTTCTCCGGAATCGCCTCCCGTTACGACTTCGCGAACCGCGTGCTCAGCCTCGGCCTGTGCGTCGGCTGGCGCGAACAGCTCGTCGCCGCCGCCAAGGCCGCCCGTCCCAAGACCGTGGCGGACCTCGCGACCGGCAGCGGCGACGTCGCCTTCGCCCTGCGCCGCGACCTGCCCGCCGACTGCGCCGTCGTGGGCTACGACTTCTGCGAACCAATGCTCGAGCTCGGTCGCATCCGCGCCCGCAAGGAAGGCGTGTCGCTGGAGTTCAAGACCGGTGACTGCATGAGGCTGCCGATCGCGGACGCCTCGCAGGACGTGGTCACGATCGCCTACGGCGTGCGTAATTTCGAAGACCGCGCCAAAGGCCTCGGCGAACTGCGCCGTATCCTGCGCCCCGACGGCACGTTGCTCATCCTCGAGTTCTCCCAGCCGAGCGCCTGGTTCGCGCCGTTCCACTTCCTCCACGTGCGTTGCGTGCTCCCGGTGCTCGCGGGACTCCTCACCGGAGACTTCGGCGCATATAAATATCTCGGCACCAGCATCGCGGGCTTCCCCGATGCCGCCGGGCTCGACGCGGAGCTGAAGTCCGCCGGATTCGCCACGGTAAGCCATAAAAGGATGCTTTTCGGCACCTTGGCCCTCCACCAGGCGCAGGCCTGAAAAATTCCTTGCCTTAGGGGCCGGGGGTCGTTTGCTCAAACCCCTCACTACGGGCTCGTGGTGAAATGGATATCATTTCTGACTACGGATCAGACGTTTGGGGTTCGAATCCCTACGAGCCCACCACTTTGAGCGCTAACCGGATTAAAACCCCGGTTAGTTGTATTTGGGCGGGATGGCGGAGCCTATGCCGCCCAAGAGCGGTTAGCGGTT
>JBDKIN010000125.1:0-10745 GCA_039797095.1 Verrucomicrobiota bacterium | reverse complement strand
GCGCCGGTCAGCGCGTTGAGCAGGCTCGACTTGCCGGCGTTCGGCGCGCCGACGACGGCCACGCGCAGGCCGGCCCGCAGGGCGCCGTCGTGCTTCGCGGTGCGGGCGTAAGCGGAAAGTTCTGACGCAATTTCAGCCAAGCGGGCCGCAGGGCCGCGCGGATCCTCGGGCGGGAGGTCTTCCTCGGGGAAATCGATGTGGGCCTCGAGTTCGGCGAGGACCTGCAGCGTGCGGTCGCTCCAGCGGGCGACGTGCCGGCCGAGCTCGCCGGCGAGCATGCGCCGCGCCGAGGCGAGCGCGCGCTCGGAGCTGGCGTGGATCAGGTCCGCGACGGCTTCGGCCTGCGTCAGGTCGATGCGGCCGGCGAGGTAGGAGCGACGCGTGAACTCGCCGGGTTCGGCGAGGCGGCCGCCGCGCGCGAGGCAGTCTTCCGTGATCCGGCGCACGAGCAGCGGATTCCCATGGCAGGTGATTTCGAGCGAGTCGTTGCCGGTGAACGAACGGCCGGCCGACCAGAGCACGGCCACGACCTGGTCGATCGGCGAGCCGGCCTGGTCGCGCCAGATGCCGAGCGTCGAAGTCTTCTCCGCGGGGGGCGACTTGCGACCGAGCGCGGCGGTCGCGATGGACGCGGCGAGCGGTCCGTCGACGCGGACGATCGCCAGAGCCGAGCGGCCCGCAGGAGTCGCGGCGGCGACGATGGTCTCGGTGACGGACATGGGAAGGCGTGAGCCGAGGTCATCCCAAGGGGCGACGGGAGGGGAGGCAAGCGGTGTCATACGTCCGCAAAAAGGCTGGAAGGGAAGGGCGGGCCTGCCAAAGTCCGCCCGAGACACTCCCGTGGAAAATCACCGCTTCCTTCTTCCTGACCCGGCCCGCCAGATCGCGGCGGCCCATGGCACCCCTTGCTACGTCTACGACCAGGCGACCCTCGAGGCCCAGGCCGACGCCATGCTGGCGTTCCCGAACGCCTTCGGGCTGACGGTCCGTTTCGCGATGAAGGCCTGCCCGAACGCGGCCATCCTCAGGGTCTTCGCCAACAAAGGACTCCATTTCGACGCCAGCTCGGGCTGGGAAGTCCGCCGCGCCATGCACGCCGGGGTCCCCGCCGACCGCATTTCGCTGTCCTCCCAGGAACTGCCGGAGGATTTCGCCGCGCTCCTTAATAAGGGAGTGCACGTCAACGCCTGCTCTCTTCTTCAGCTGGAACGCATCGGCCAGGCCCTTCCCGGTCACGAGGTCGGGTTGCGCTTCAACCCCGGCAAGGGCTCGGGTGGCAACGGCAAGACCAACGTCGGCGGCCCGGACTCCTCCTTCGGTATCTGGCATGAATGGGCCGACCAGGCCCAGGCCATCGTGAAGCAGTACGGCCTCAAGGTCGTCCGCATCCACACCCATATCGGCTCCGGCAGCGATCCGCTGGTCTGGCAGGAAGTCTCCGCCGCCAGCCTCGCGCTCGTCGCCCGCTTCCCGACCGTCCAGACCCTCAACCTCGGCGGCGGCTACAAGGTCGCGCGCGTATCGACGGAGAAGGGCACCGACCCCCAGGTCGTCGGGGCGCCGGTCAAGGTCGCCTTCGAGAAGTTCGCCGCGGCCGACGGACGCAGGCTCCGCCTCGAGATCGAGCCCGGCACGTTCCTCGTCGCCAACGCCGGCGCGGTCGTCTCGCGCGTGCAGGACGTCGTCTCCACCGGCGCCCGCGAATTCCTCAAGCTCGACTCCGGCATGACGGAGATCCTGCGTCCTTCCCTCTACGGCTCGCAGCATCCGGTGCACCTCTATCCCGCGAAGCCCGCCGCCGGCGAACGCGACTACGTGATCGTCGGACACTGCTGCGAATCGGGCGACCTCATCAGTTGCGCCCCGGGCGAACCCGAGACGCTCGCCACGCGCCGTCTGCCGGTCGCCGTCACGGGCGATCTCTGCGTGATCGGCGGCGCCGGCGCCTACTGCGCCGGGATGAGCACCAAGAATTACAACTCGTTCCCCGAAGCCCCGGAAGTCCTCCTCCGTCGCGACGGAAGCCTCTCGCTCATCCGCCGCCGCCAGTCCCTCGAGCAGATCCTCCAGAACGAACTGCCCGCCGAAGGTCTCTGAACGTGCCGCTCCTTTCCCCAGCGCTGGGTGAGACGTTGCCGGACTCGCCGCACGCGACGGTCGTCTGCCTGCCGACACTCGCCGATGTCGAGAGTTACGAGCGTAAGGAAGCGCGCGTCTGGAATCTGCTGCGCGCCGGTTATCCGCGTTTCGTCCGCAACGCGCTCGTCGCGCGGGCCGCGCAGGAAGCCGCCCACCGCCTCGGCCGCGTCGGCGAACTTTTCCCGCTCGTCTCGGAAGCGGCCGCCCGTCGCCTCGCCGACCACGTCGGCGCGCCGCTGACCTCGCTCGACGCCGTCGGCGATTGGTGGCTGGCCGTGACGCCCGCCGGCGACGCCGCGTTCCGTCTCGCCAAGATGGTCCAGCACACCGGTACGCTCATCTCCTCGCGTCAGGCCGAAGCCTGGCTCGCCGGCGAAGCGCCCGTCGACGGCGCCGGCGCGGCCGCGACGATCCGCGCCACGCTGGCCCCGTATCTCGCCGGCGTGCCGACGGCCGACATCCTCATCGCCTCCGCCGGGATGAACGCCGTCGATGCCGGCCTCGCCGCCGTCGATGCCGTGCAGCGTCCCCGCGGCCGCACCGAGTGGATCCAGCTCGGCTGGCTGTACGTCGACTCCACGCGCCTCTTCGAGAAAGCGCGCGACGCCAAGCATCACTTCGTCGCCGACGTGCGCGACCTCGCCGCGGTCGAACGTCTCCTCGCGACGGGCAACGTCGCCGGCGTCCTCACGGAGATCCCGAACAACCCGCAGCTCGAGACCGCCGACCTGCCGGCGCTCCGCGCCCTCTGTGATAAGCACGGCGCCAAGCTGCTCCTCGATCCGAGCAGCGTCGGCCTCGCTTCGGTCGACGTCCTGCCGTTCGCCGACGTCGTCGTCTCGAGCCTCACGAAATACGCCGGCTCCGAAGGCGACGTCATGGCCGGCGTGCTCGCCATCGATCCCGCCCGGCCCGACGCCGCGGCGATGCTGACCGCCGCGCGTCGTCGACTGGAGCCCTTGCACGCGCTCGACCTCCGCGCGCTCGCCGCGCAGATCGGCCGCATGGAGGAGGTCACGCGCCGTCTCGCCGCCAATGCCGCCGAGCTCGCGCGTCGTCTCGCCGCGCATCCCGCGGTCGCCCGCGTGCGTACCGCCGACCAGGGGCCGACGGCCGATGCCTATCGTCGCGTCCGCCGGCCGGGCGCCGGCGCCGGCGCGCTCATCACCATCGAACTACGCGGCGACATGCGCAGGGTCTATGACCGTCTCGGCGTCGGCAAGGGCCCGAGCTTCGGGCTTCGCTATACTTTGGCCGCACCTTTCCTGTGGCTCGCGCATTTCGAAGAAGTGACGAACGAGCAGGGCAGGGCGGGCATCCGTGCCGCGGGGCTCGACCCCGACCTGCTGCGCGTCTCCGTCGGCCTCGAGCCGATCGAGGAGATCTGGTCGGCGTTCGCCGCCGCGCTCCCCAAATAAGCGACCCGCCGGTCGGCGGGTCGCGCGGGGTTCACTCGTCGTCCTTCTCGTCGGTCGCCGGCTCGTCGTCGGCCTCGTCATCTTTGGCGGTCGGCTTCTTCGCGCCGCCCTTCTTGGCCGTGCGCGCCTTGAGCATGCGCTCGCGGAAGGCCGCCCGCTCCTTCTCCTGGAGCGCCGGGGCCGCCGGGTCGACCTTGCCGAGCGCCTCGTCATAGGCCTTGCGGTAGGCCGCCTCGGAGTCGTTCGAGCGCTTCCGGGCCATCTTGTATTCCGCGTAGGCCTTGGTGGTGAGGGCGCGGTCAGCCTTGGCCTGCTGTTCGGCCGCGGCGATTTCGGGGAGTTCCAACGTCGTCTTCCGGGCGGCGACGAGGCGGGCGTGATCGGGGTCTTCCGTCGCGCCGACCTCCTTGGCGGGAGCGGCGACGAGGTGGGTGTGGACGCCGACGGCGAGGAGCACGGCGGCGAGGGTGGCTTGGGTGGTGTTCATGGTGTGGGTGGGAACGGGCTTGAAGGAAGGGTGTCATAGTCGGACAATACAAGTCCCTCGCCCTGAGGTTCGCCCCATGAGTCCAACCCTCCGTCTCCTTCTGGGAGTCTTCCTGCTTTTCCCGGCCATCCTGACTGCGCAGAAGAACCGGCCCGCGCAGCAGCTCGAGATGACGCCGTTGCCGGCCGTCCCGACGATGCCCGACGCGTTCCCCCAGGTCGTCGGCACGCAGGCCTTCGGTCCGGCGTACAAGTTCACCAAGGATCCGGCGGTGCTCGAAGCCGCCAAGGGCATCTCGGCGATGGGCTCGCGCATCCTCAAGATCGACGCCGTCTCGGGCGGCCAGCTGACGCCGTACATCGCGATGCCCTTCACGCACTACGTCGTATGGTACCGTTCCAACGACGCCTGGACCAAGGGCCTCACGCCGGAGCTGCGCCGTCGCGAATACAACGCGATGTATCTGTTCACCAAGGACCTGCTCACGCGTTACGACACGACGGGGAAGACTTTCTTCATCGGACACTGGGAAGGCGACTGGTACCTCCTCCCGGACAAGGACGTGAAGAAAGATGCGCCGTCCGAACGGGTCGCCGCGATGATCGAATGGTTCGCGCTCCGCCAGAAGGCCGTCGACGACGCGCGCGCCGAAGTGCCCTACACGAAGTGCCGCGTCTACACTTACGCCGAAGTGAACCGCGTCCGCGATGCGATGAAGGACGGCCGCCAGCGCATGGTCAATGCGGTGCTCCCCAAGCTCGCCGTCGATTTCGTCTCCTACTCCGCCTACGACTGCCAGCTGCTGCCGGCCGAAGAAGTCCGCGCCACCCTCGATTACGTCAACGCCCAGCTGCCGCCCAAGGCGGGCCTGCCGGCGAAGCGCGTCTTCATCGGCGAATGCGGGCTTTCCTGGAAGGCCTGCGGAGGCGACGGCGCGAAGCACGAGCAGCGCAACCGCGAGATCCTCACGAAGTTCCTTTCCTGGAAGCCGGCGATGGTCCTCTTCTGGCAGTATTACAACAACGAGGTCGTGGCCGGCGAACAGGTCGGCTTCTGGCTCGTCGACCACAAGAACCAGAAGACCCCTCTGCATGCCACGCTCACCTCGCTCTTCGCGGCGCAGGAAGAGGCGGCGCGCGAGCTGCGCTACAAGACCCGCCGTCTGCCCGGCTTCGAAGAGATGGCCGCGTTCAGCGAGAACTGGCTGACCGCCGGCGGCGCGCGTTGAAGACTCCGCGCTTGAGCCCTGCCGCGGAACGGAGAGATTAACCGGATGCGGAACAAGCTCCTCGTCGAGGCCGTCGGCACCTTCTTCCTGTGCCTCGCCGTCTTGGTGAGCGGCGGGCCGCTGCCGGTCGCCGCGCTGCTCTGCGCGCTCCTCTATATGGGCGCGCCGATCTCGCTTCCCCATTACAACCCGGCCGTCACGCTGGCCTTCCGGCTGCGCGGCCGGATCGGCACCCGCGCCCTCGCCGCCTTCATCGGCGTCCAGTTTGTCGCCGCGCTCGTCGCGGCCCTCGTCGCCGGTGCTTTGGTCGGCCATGACACGGACCGCGCCAAGGCCGCCGTGGACGCCCTGGGTTCGCCCGCCTTCGAAGGCTTCCTGGCTTCCGCGACCGTCGAGCTCCTGGGCACTTTCCTCTTCGCGTTCGTCGTGCTGACGGTCGGCACGTCCCGGCTGACCGCCGGAAACAGCTACTATGGATTCGCGATCGCCCTGGCCGCTCTCGGCGTGGCGGGCATCTTCAGTGATTTCGGTTCTTCCATCAATCCGGCCACGGCGCTGGCGTCGTCGCTTTTCGGGGCCTGCGCCGCGCTCTCCGAGGGCCTGGAGGGCACCAAGGCTTTCGTCACCGAGACGGTCTACCTTGCCAAGATGGCGCCGCGCGTCCTGGCCGAAGTCGGCGTCCAGTTCCTCGGCGCCGCCTTGGCCGCCTGGTTCTTCCGGTATCTCTTTCCGGAAGACCGCTGAAAACCTGCGGGAGGGCTTGAATCGTGGCGGGCAGGGCCCAAGGTGGGGTCATGTCTCCGCTCCTCACCGCCCACAAACACTACGGCTCCCTCCTCCTCGTCCTGGTCCTCGCCGTCATCATCGTGGCGCTGACCAAGGGTCCGAAGCCCGTCTTGCAGCGTATCGTCGCCGTCCTCGTCGATATCAACCTCGTCATCGGCATCGTCACCCTGTTCTACACGGCCAAGCCGATTTCCTGGTTCCACCCGATCTTCGCCCTCGGTGCGGTCGGTCTCCTGCACGCCGGCGCCAAGAGCGAAGACAAGGCCAAGGTCGTCCGCTGCTTCTCGATCGCGCTCGTCCTCCTCGTCGCCGCCTGGTCCGTCAACGCCTCCTGGGGCCCCGACTTCTTCAAGAGCACGCTGATGTTCAAGGTCGGCGCCACCGCTCCGGTCGCCCCGTAAGCTTCCCGGTCACGTTGCGGTCACGACGGCCCGGACAATGTCCGGGCCGTTTGACTTCCCGTTGACGCAGGGCTTGTTCAGGTGAGACTCTCCCGGTCCGCCGTCTCCGATGTATCGCCTCGCCCTCAACATGCTCTTCGGAGACCGCGCCAAGCTGGCGATGCTCCTCTGCGGGCTGGCCTTCTCGGCGCTCCTGATGGCCCAGCAGAGCTCGGTCTTCTTCGGGATCATGAGCTGGACCTACACGCCGATGGTCAACATCCGCGCGCAAGTCTGGGTGAGCGACCCGATGGTCGAGCAGGTCAACGACGCCAAGCCGCTCCGCGACACCGACCTCGGCCGCGTGCGCTCCGTCGACGGCGTCGCCTGGGCGGCCCCGCTCCACACGTCCTTCGTCCAGGCGCGCATGCAGGACGGCAACTTCAAGCTGATCACGCTCGTCGGCATCGACGCCGATACCTTCGCCGGCGCGCCGGCCGTCCTCACGCAGGGACGCATCGAAGACCTCCGCCTTCCGGATACCGTCATCGTCGACGAATGGGGGGCCGCGCTGATGGGCCGGATGGGCGTCGGGCCCGACGGCAAACCCAAGAACACCCCGCTCAAGGTCGGCGATACTTTCGAGATCAACGACATCCAGGCTCGCATCGTCGGCATCTGTAAGGTGCGTCGCGCCTTCACCGGCGGTCCGTTCGTCTATACCACCTACGACCGCGCGAAGGGCTACACCCTCGGCGCCCGCCGTACGCTGAGCTTCATGCTCGTCGAGCCGCAGAAGGGCGTGACCCCCGCCGAGCTCTGCGACCGCATCGAACGTGACACGGGACTCAAGGCCTGGACGTCCGACACGGTGATCTGGAGCTGGGGCGAGCGCAGCCTGGCCCGCAACACCTTCTGGTGGTTCTGGACCAACACGGGGATCCCGTTCTCCTTCGGTACCGCGGTGCTGCTCGGCCTGTTCGTGGGCATCGCGATCTCCGGCCAGACTTTCTACTCCTTCGTGCTCGAGAACCTGAAGTACTTCGCGGCCATCAAGGCGATGGGCGCGGGCATGGGCGTCATCGCGCGCATGCTCTTCGTGCAGGCCTTCACCGCCGGGCTCATCGGCTTCGGTCTCGGGGCCGGCATGGCGCAGGCCATCGGCCGCGTGATGATCGAGAAGGGCATGCCTCCGTTCGTGATGTTCCCGCAGATCCTCTGGGCGACGTTCGCCCTCGTCCTGGGCATCAGCTTCGTCTCCGCCGTCATCGGCATCATCAAGGTGTCGCGCGTCGACGCCGCCTCCGTCTTCCGCGGATGAGCCACCAAGCCCACACCGTCGCCGTCCGCGCCACCGGCGTCGACATGTTCTTCGGCACGCCGGAGAACCGCGTCGTCGCCCTCAAGCAGGCCGACTTCGAAGCCCGCCGAGGCGAGCTCATCATGCTCGTGGGTCCGTCCGGTTGCGGGAAGACGACGCTGCTCTCCGTCATCGCGGGCACGCTCACCCCGCAGGCCGGCACGGTCGAGGTCTTCGGCCAGCGCCTCGACGGGCTCGGCCAGGAAGCGCTCACGACTTTCCGCCGCCAGAACCTCGGCTTCGTCTTCCAATCCTTCAACCTCATCCCGACGCTCACCGTCGTGGAGAACGTGATGGTGCCGCTGCTCATCCAAGGACGTCCCTTCGACGAAGCCCATGCGCGCGCCCTGGCGATCCTCGACAAGGTCGGCCTCAAGGGCCGCGAAGAAGGCCGCCCCAACGCGCTCTCCGGCGGCCAGCAGCAGCGCGTCGCCATCGCCCGCGCCCTCGTCCATGAGCCGCCGCTCCTGATCTGCGACGAACCGACCTCGGCCCTCGATAAGGACACGGGCGCCCAGATCATGCAGATGGTCCGCGACCTGTCCCGCTCGCCCGAGCGCTGCGTCGTCGTCGTGACGCATGACCACCGCATCTTCCGTTTCGCCGACCGTATCGCGGAGATGGAAGACGGCCGCATCAGTCGCGTGGTCGACGATCCGAAGCTCCTCGATACGACGCACCTCTGATTCCCCTTATGTTCAAGAAACGCATCCTGCTCTTCGCCCTCGCCCTCGCCGGCGCCGGCGCCGCCTTGCAGCTCACCCGCGGCACGGCCACCGAAGCGCCCATCAAGCCGCCACCCTACGAACCGGCCACCCGTGACAAGGACGGCCTCATCGCCGCCGCGGGCCTGATCGAAGCCGTCGCCGAGAACACGCTCCTCGGTTCGCCGACTTCCGGCACGGTCGCCAAGGTCCACGTGAAGGTCTGGGATAAGGTGCAGGCCGGCGATCCGATCCTCACGCTCGACGACCGCGACCTCCGCGCCCAGCACGCCGTGCAGAAAGCCGCCGTCGACGCCGCGGCTGCCACGGCCGAACGAGCCGCCGACGCCGCCCGCCGTTGGACCGGCATCAAGGACAGCGGCGCGGTCTCCGCCGCCGACCTGCTTTCCTATCAGATGGCCGCCAAGGAAGCGCAGGCGAAGCTCGCGCTCGCCCAGGCCCAGCTTGACCAGACTTCCGTCCTCCTCGACCGCCTCGTCCTCCGCTCACCGATCGACGCCACGGTACTGCAGGTCGGCGTCCGCGCCGGCGAGTTCGTCGCCGCCGGGGCCAAGGCTCCGGTCGTCCTCGGCGACATCACGCGCCTGCAGATCCGCTGCGACGTCGACGAGCAGCTCGCCACGCGCATGCGTGAAGGCCTGCCCGCCAAGGGCTACCTGAAGGGCGAGAGCTCTCTCGCCGGCGGCCAGGATCGCTCCATCGCCCTGAAGTTCGTCCGCATCGAGCCCTTCGTCATCCCGAAGACCTCGCTCACCGGCGCGAGCGTCGAGCGCGTCGACACCCGTGTCCTGCAGGTGATCTACCAGTTTGACCGCCCGACGGGCCGCGCGCTCTTCGTCGGCCAGCAGATGGACGTCTATATCGACGCCTCCCAAGATGCGCCGGGCAAATAAGTCGTTCCTCCTCGCGGCGCTCGCCCTCGCGGGCTGCGCGCACGATCCCGCGGTCAAGCCGGCCGCGCCGGCCGCGCCCGCCGCGTTCTCGCAGGCCGGCGTCGTCGCGGACGCGCAGTGGGCCGAAGCGTTCGCCGATCCCGCGCTGCTCGACCTCCTCGCCCGCGCCCGCAAGGGCAGCCCGGACCTCGCGCTCGCCCGCGCGCGTCAGCGCGAAGCGGTCGCCTTGCTGCGGGCCGCCGACGCCGGCGACCAGCCGGCGCTCTCCCTTGCCGCCGGCCAGGAAGCTTCCCGCATCTCCGTCGCCAACGGACGTTTCCCTCCCGGCATCCCGCGTCGTACCGATGTCACCGCCGTCGCCGCGAAGGCTTCATGGGAACTCGACATCTGGGGCCGTGAGGCCGCGAAGTCGCAGGCCGCCGAAGCGGATGTCCGCGCCGCGAAGTTCACCGCCGCGCAGGCCGATCTCGCGTTGTCCGCCGAAGTCGCCCGCCTCTGGTTCGCCGTCCGCGGCGCCCGTGAGCAGCTCGCTTTCCTCGAGACCGAATTCGCCACGCGCCTCCGGGAGATGGAACTCGTCGAGCAGACCGTCGCCGCCGGCCTGATCGACTCCGATCCGCTTTCCTCCGCGCGTCTCGCCGCCGCGCAGGCCAAGGTCGACGAAGGCCTCGGCCGCCGTCGCGTCGCCGCCGCGGAGAACGCGCTGCGCGCGCTCATCGGCGCCGCCCCCGGCGAAAGCCTCCCCGTCGCCCAAGGCGTCGCCGCGATGCCCGGCTTCGGTGCCGGCGTGCCGTCCGAGCTCCTGCTACGTCGTCCTGACCTCGCCGCCGCCGCCGCGCGTCTCGATGCCGCGGTCGCCCGCGAAGGCGCGGCCCGCGCCGACTTCTATCCTTCCGTCACGCTCACCGGCCAGGCCGGCTGGCAGGCCGATCCGGCTTCGCGCATCGGTCAGGGCGCCGCGGGTTTCTGGAGCCTCACTCCGGCGATCGATCTCCCCATCTTCGATGCGGGTCGCCGCGAAGCGAACCTCGAGGCCGCGCGCGCGCGGATCGACGGTTCCGGAGCCGAATGGACCAAGGCCGTGCTCGGCGCCTTCCGCGAGGTCGAGGATGCGCTCGCCGACCTGCGCGAGCTCGCGCTGCAGGAAGAACTCACCGCCCGCGTGCTCGCCGCCGTCCGCTCCCGCCTCGCCAACGCCGAAGCCCGCCGGAAGGCCGGCCTCGCTGACGAGAACGAGCTCACGCTCGCCCGTCGCGACGAAGCCCTGGCCGCGCGCACGCTTTCGATGGTCGTGTGGGAACGCCGGCAGGTCGCCGTGCGCCTCGCCGC
>JBDKIN010000124.1:0-3328 GCA_039797095.1 Verrucomicrobiota bacterium | reverse complement strand
TGGGGCGTGCCGATCGGGCTCCCCGGGGCGGTCGAATGTGGACGCCGGCATCGTCAGCTGGCGGTCTTTTACGTGCGGGCCGGGGCCTTGACCTTGGTCGATTGCGAGGATGGCTCGTCCGCGGACCTGGGGCGGCCGTTCGGCCTGGTCTGACCATTTTCGGGTTGGAACACCTCGGGATTTCGGGACTCTAACCCGTAACCCCTTATCCCCATGAAGAGCCTAATGTCCCTCCTCGCCGTCCTGGCCGCCATCGTCGGCGTCCGCGCCGCCGACGCCCCCGGTCTCGTCAACGGCCACCCGCCCGATATCCGTACGCTCAAGCCCGGCGATGCCGCCCCGGATTTCGATCTGCTCGGCACCGACGGCAAGAAGCACAAGCTCGCCGAATATGCCGGCGGCGAAGCGCTCGTCGTGCTCTTCACCTCGAACCATTGCCCGACCTCGCACAGTATCGAGCGCCGCCTCCAGAAGTTCTACGAAGAATACAAGGGTAAGGGCGTGAAGCTCCTCGCGATCAACCCCAACCACCCGGACGGCCTCAGCAAGGATGAGCTCGGTTACGGCGAGTTCGGCGACTCTTACGCCGAGATGAAGCCTTACGCCGAGAAGAACAAGTGGACCTTCGATTACCTTTATGATGGCGACACCCAGACCGTGGCGCGCGCCTACGGTTGCCTCGCGACCCCGCACGTGTTCGTCTTCGATAAGAACCTCAAGCTCCGCTACCAGGGACGTTTCGACGACTCCCGCTTCTACGATGACAGCACCGTGAAGTCCAAGGACTGCCAGAACGCCGTGGACGCCATCCTCGCCGGCAAGCCGGTCGAAGTCGAACTCACCAAGCCCATGGGTTGCTCCACCAAGTGGCGCGAGAAGAAGGCCCTGCATGATGCCAAACACGAGACCTGGGCCAAGACCCCGGTCACGGTCGAGACCATCGACAAGGAAGGCATCGCCAAGCTCCGCGCCAATACCACCAACAAGTACCGCATGATCAACGTCTGGGCCACCTGGTGCCCGCCCTGCGTCAAGGAGTTCCCGGACCTCGTCGAGATCTCCCGCAAGTTCGACATGCGCGACTTCGAGCTCGTGACCATCACCATGGACGACCCGAAGGATAAGGCCAAGGCCGAGGCTTTCCTCTTCAAGCAGGCCGCCGGTCTCAGCAAGAAGGTCGAGAATACCCTTAAGAAGGAAGGTCGCACCACGAACAGCTACCTCTTCGCCGGCAGCGCCGACGACCTGGCGGCCGCACTCGACAAGGAGATGCCCGGCCCTATTCCGCACACCATCGTCGTAGCCCCCGGCGGCGAGATCGTCTACCGCCACACCGGCATCATCGACCGCGCTGCGGCCGAGAACGCCATCCTCGACAAGATGAACCGCTTCTACTCGCCGCCTGCCATGAAGGCCGCGGCGAAGAAGTAATTCCTCTCAGCCAAAAGAAAGCCCCGGGCGCAGCGATGCGGACCGGGGCTTTTTGTTGGCGTTGATTCGAGGGTCAGACAGCGATGGCGAACGTCTGATCCAGCGGATTAAGCCAGACCTTCACGCGCGGCATCCAGGACGGCCCGATGATCGCGTCGATGTCGAGGGCGCGGAGGAACGGACCCATCGCCACCGGAGAGACTCCCCCGCCGAGGGCGGAAGGGGCTTCGCCGAACTGTTCGAGCAGGTCGTGGCCTGCGAGCGTGAAGGTCAGCACGTAAGACTGAGGGATGTCCATGTCACCGAACATCGGACTGAAGTCCTTGAAGCCGGCCTGCGGTTTGGCTCCGGCGACGAACTTGCGGTCGGTCACGTAGCCGAACTGAGCGCCCGTATCCCAGAGCACGCGGGCCGGTTGGTCGTTGAGCGTCACGTGGAAGAGGGGGATGTCAGACATCGGCGCCAGCTCATAGGCCTGCGCTTTGAAGCCGACCGGCATCTCGTCGCCGGCCGTCAGCGTGCGATTGGCCACGTCGAAGAGCAGGGTGGTCTGAGCGAGCAGATCCATACCTAGCAGCGCGTCGACCTGGACGCCGATCTCGGCCGACAGCTTGTCGAAGGTGAAGCCCAGGTAGCCGCCCTGGTTCACGCCGTGGTTCTGGTTCTGCCAGGACAGGCGTCCCGTGGTCGAGGAACTGAAGGGGGCGCCCGTGTCGATGAGGGTGCGGCCTTCCGGAAGGTCGATGAACAGGTGACGGTTGAGGAGATACAGCTTGTAGGTGCAGACCATGTGAGAAATGGGAGTTTTACGCGGCATAGAAGTGAATTGCTGACAGTTGTAAGTGCTAACAGTATTGTGTCAAGCGCATGACTGGGGTGAATAGGGCTCTGGGTAGGGCGGGCTCTCCGAGCCGGCCGACGGACGGCGCGGAGAGCCGTCCCAGCCATCAAATGCGATGCAGGCATAAAGAAGCCCCGGATCGGGTGATCCGGGGCCTCTGGAAGGCGGCTGGAGGGCGGATTAGGCCTTCTTCACCTTAACCCACTGCTTCGTCTTGGCGGACTCCAGGACGGCGTCGCAGACATACTGGGTGCCCAGCGCGTGGCGGAAGTCCGGATAGGCCTTGGGAGCCTTCGGGTCGTCGAGGCTCTTGAGGAACTCGGCGAGGGCGTGGGTGAAGGAGTGCTCGTAACCGAGGCAGAGACCCGGGACCCACCAGTTGCCGGCGTACGGATGGTCGCCGTCGGACGTGTGGATGCTGGCCCAACCGCGACGATCGCCGGGGACGGAGTGATCGAAGTAGTTGAGGCGGTTGAGGTCGTGGAGGTCCCACTGGAGGGACTTCTTCTCGCCGTTGATCTCGAACGTGTAGAGGGCCTTGTGACCGCGGGCGTAGCGGGTGGATTCGAACTGCGCGATCGAGCCGTTCTCGAAGCGGCAGAGGAAGATCGCGGCGTCGTCGATGGTGACGGCCTGCTTCTTGCCCGTGGCGGTGTGGACGCGCTCCTTGATGAACGTCTCGGTGATCGCGGAGACCTCGGTGATGTCACCGTTGATCCAGCGGGCCGTGTCGATACAGTGCGCGAGCAGGTCGCCCGTCACGCCGGAACCGGCGGCGGCGGCGTCGAGGCGCCAGAGACCCGCGCCGCCCTGAGGCAGCTCGGTGGAGATCGTCCAATCCTGGAGGAAGTTGGCGCGGTAGTGGAACACTCGGCCCAGCTCGCCGGCGGCCACGATGTTCTTCGCGAGCGTCACGGCGGGGAGGAAGCGGTAGTTGTACCAGACGAGGTTCGGCAGGCCGGACTTCTCGACGGCGGCGACCATCTTCTCGCCCTGTTCGCCGTTGAGGGCGAGGGGCTTTTCGCAGAGGATCATCTTGCCGTGCTTGATGCACTC
>JBDKIN010000123.1:0-10138 GCA_039797095.1 Verrucomicrobiota bacterium | reverse complement strand
CTTCTCGTCGGCTTGACGGTCCGCGGGTTTCGGCAAGGCTTCAGGCATGGCCAACGAAAAAGAGACCTTCGCCAAGAAGTTCGAGAACACCCTCGAGTATTTCATCTTCGCCAGCCGCTGGGTCCAGGCGCCGATCTACGTCGCGCTGATCTTCGCCGCGATCGCCTACGCCTGGAAGAGCGTCCAAGAGCTCCTGCATCTCCTGGATGGTTTCTCCGCCGCGACCGAGAGCACCATCATGGTGGGGATCCTCTCGCTCGTGGACATCTCGATGGTGGCCAACCTCGTCAACATGGTCGTCGTCGGCGGCTACGTGACCTTCGTCTCGCGCATCGACTTCGGCGACAACGGCGACCGCCCCGACTGGCTCGACCACATCAACGCCAACACCCTCAAGGTGAAGCTCGCCGGCAGCCTGGCCAGCATCTCGGCCATCCACCTCCTGAAGAGCTTCATCGCGATCACCGATTTCGTCGGTTCGGGCGCCGCGATGTCCGCCAACCATGAGAAGGTCATCCTCTGGCAGGCCATCATCCACGGGGTGTTCCTCGCTTCGATGATCCTCTTCGCCTGGGGCGAGAAGATGCAGCGGACCGAGGGTCACTGAGGCTTCGGCGCGAGGTCGCTGACCCAGCCGACGAGGTAACGCTGCAGGTGGGAGGACCACCCGTAGTGGAGGCGCAGGCGCGCGCCGGCGGGGTTCGGCTTGGAGTCGATCGTCGCGTTGAGGCTGACCTTGTGGCCGGCGTGGGCCACGAGCATGGCCGCCTTGCCGGTGAGGCCTTGGCGGGTCGGATGACGGAGATGCGGCGGGATCTCGTCGCCATCGCAGGCGCTGCCGATGCCGCCTTCCATCCGGACCATGCGCATGAAGTCCAGCGCGCGCATGGCGGCGTGGATGTGCTCGAAGCAGTCGAACTCGCAGGCGAAGCCGGCGTCGACGGCCGACTCGAGGATGACGTGGTCCTCCATGCTGGGCATGCGGGCGGCCCAGGCGAGGAAGTGCCCGACGTTGGGCTGATGGCCGGTCACTACGTGGCCTTGGATCTCCTGTTTCGGCCGGCGCACCTTGGTCTCGCGCAGTTCGGCGCCGAGGCCGACGACCAGCGCCTGGACGACCCCCTTGTCCGCCGCGCGGAAGTCGATGGTGACTTCGTTGGGGCTGCCGGTGAAAGCGGCGAGGGCCGCCTGGCAGCCGGTCAGGCGGATGTGGATGTCGCCATGCAGCTCCGGTCCGCTGAGGCGGACGGACTCGCCGACGGAGGGCAGGACGAAGAGCGTGGGCAGGATCGTGCTGGCGCAAGCGAGGGCTTCGAGGCGGGCGCGGACTTCGGCGGGCTGAAGGGAGGTGTCGAAGCGACGGCGAAGGAGGGGACGAGGGCGGGCAGGAGCGGCGGAGCGGCGTTTCATGAGTAGTTTGGAAAAAAGGAAGAGAGGGTGTCCCTGCCGTGCGGTCCGTGGGAAAACGGTGCGCGGCTGGAAGCGTGATCAGTGGAATGGAGTTCCGGACAGGGACGCCGGGGTGGGCGGAGAACTGTTCGAGACCCTTACTATGCCCAGGCTCGACGGGTTGTCCAGAGGCTCGCCCGTCATAGCCCGCAAAATAATAACCCCACGATTTACGGAGGAAATCGGGGAGGTCCGGCCGGGATACGCCCGGTTCGGTCGTTTAGTCCAGGAGATGGGTCCGGAGGAACAGGATCGTGGCGGCGAACTGGTAGTCGGCGTTGGACTTCTTCACGAAGCCATGGCCCTCGTCCTTGGCCAGCACGTACCAGACCGTCCCGCCCTGGGCCTTCACCGCGTCGCGCATCCGCTCGGCCTCGGTATAAGGCACGCGCGGGTCGTTGCGACCCTGGACGATGAGCAACGGGTCACGGATACGGCCGGCATGGTTCGCCGGCGAAATCCGGTCAAGGAAGGCCTTCACCTCCGGCTTACGTTCGTCGCCATATTCCAAGCGGCGGGCGCCGCGGCGATAATCGGAAGTATCCCGGAGGAACGTCGCGAAGTTGGCGATGCCGACGTTGTCGACGCCGCAGCGGAAGCGCTCCGGATAGTTCACCAGGCAGGCGAGGCTCATGAAGCCGCCGTAGCTGCCGCCGTAGGCCGCCACGCGCGACGCGTCGAGACGGTCCGACTTCGCCACCCAGTCGAGCACCGCGGCGACGTCCTTGATCGCATCCTCGCGCTTCAGGCCGTCGTCCAGCGCGAGGTATCTGCGTCCATAGCCTGTCGAACCGCGTACGTTCGGATAGACCAAGGCGACGCCGAGTTCGTTGAGGTAGAAGTGGAAGCTCCCACGGTAGCCGGGCCGGGACTGGCCTTCGGGCCCGCCATGGAAGATCATCAGCGCCGGCCGCCGGCCCGGAAACTTCTTCGCGTCGGGATGATAGACCAGCGCCGGGATGCTCAGGCCGTCGAAGCTCGGCACGCGCACCACTTCCGGCGTCGGGCTGGGGATCGCCACCTTCGGCTTCGTCGTGCGGTCGGTCCATCTCGTCGTCAGGCCGCTGTCGAGGTCGGCCGACCAGGCGTCGCTCGCGGAGTCCTCGCTGTTGAGCGAGAAGCCGACCTCATGGCTCCCGGGGCGGAACTGCAGTCCGCTCAGCACGCCGGCCTTGAGCCGCGGCGCGGGCAGGGGCCGGCCGGTCGCGAGGTCCCAGCAGCGGAGTTCGGAGAAGCCTTCGACGTTGAAGGCGACGACGAGCCGCGTCCCGTCTTCGGAGACCGCGAGTTCCTCGCCGTCCCACTCGGGAGCGCCGTCCAGACGACGCGTCTCGCCGGTCGACAGGTCGATCCGTACCGGGGTCAGGAAATCCGCCCCGAAGTCGGCCAGCGCGACGACCGTCTTGCCGCCTTCGGCGAACGCCGCGGCGGCGTAGTAATGACGCTCCGTCCGCGACGTCACCTGCGACTTCGTCGTGGTCGCGACGTCCATCGTCCAGAGGCGCGTCTCCGTCTGGCCGAGCGACTGGCGGAGGAGGAGCCGTGCGCCGTCGGGCGACCATTCGACCGGGCTCCATCCGGACGAAGTCCCGGCGTGCACGACGCGTTCCGCGTAAGGCGGCCGGGCCTCGACGACCACGATGTCGTTGTCCTTCCCGTTGCGGCGGTTGGTCGCGTAGGCGATCCGGCGTCCGTCGGGGGACCAGCAGGCCGAGAGGTTGCGCGACTGGCCGTCCGTGAGCCGCGCGGGCTTCGCCTGCGGGTCGGCGAGGTCTTTGAGGTACAGCTGGTAGTTCTCGTCGCCTCCCTGGTCGGCGGCGTAAAGCAGGAGCGTCCCGCCCGGCTGCCACCGTCCGCTCTTCACCGGTTCGACGCCGCCGGTCAGCGCGACGCGCTTCGCCAAGGGCGCCGCCATCAGGTGGAGGTGAGAGGCTTCGCCGACGCGGGTCGTGACGAGCGCTTCGCGGCGCGTCGCGTGCCAGCCGCGGAAGCCCGCGCCGCCGAGGTTGAGGTAAGGCGTCAGTTCCGTCGTCAGGGCCGGGGTCACGGCGGGAACGCCTTCGGCGACGATGTTCGGCGGTACCGCGCCGGGGAGGACGACGGCGAGGAGGCACGTCAGGACGGAGAGCAGGGAGGGGCGGCCCATGCCGTATGTTTATTATGACGAGCCGGGCTCGTCCAATCCCATCTGCCGGGCGACCGGTACCTACTTGCCGGACGGCTTGCGGGCGGCGGCCTTGGAAGCGGCGGCCGCCCCGGCCGGCCCGAACGAGGCGGGGTCCGTGAGCAGGCGGGGCGCGACCGGCACCGCGCCCTCGTCGCCCTGCGCCTTCATCCAGGCGGTGAGCGCCGCGCGCAGTTCGGCCAGCTTCTCCGTGTGCGCCGGATCGGCCGCCAGGTTCCGCGTCTCGGCCGGATCCGTCTCCAGGTCATAGAGTTCTTCCGCGGGCCGCCGGTGGTAGCGGTCCAGCGTGGCCGCCGCGCGCGCGTCCGTCCGGGCGAGCTGCTCCCACTCCGCGAAGAAGGCCCGTTGGCCGAGGCCGTCGCCCCGGCTTTCCTGCAGGTCGATGTGCGTGGTGAAGGCCCAGTCAGGATGGAGGTTGCGGAGGTACTTCCAGCGTCCGTCCCGCACGCTCCGCGCGGGGTAGACGTTCATCCGGTTGTCGTTCGCATGCGTGGCGAAGATCTTTTCCCGGTGCCGGTCGCCGCCGCGGAGCACGGGCAGGAAGGACCGGCCGTCGATCTCCGCCGGAGCCTTGCCGCCGCCGGCTTCCAGCAGCGTCGGGAGGAGGTCCACCCAGCTGACCATGGCGGGCGTGCGCCGGCCGGCGGGGACGACGCCTGGCCAGCGGATGATCAGCGGCGTGGCGATGCCCGCCTCGTAGAGGTTCCATTTGCCGAAGGGCCATTGGGCGCCGTGGTCGCTGGTGAAGACCGTCAGGGTGGCGGGGGGCAGGACCTCGCGGACCGCGCGCAGCACGTCGCCGAGTTCGGCGTCGCAGCGCGCCACGGCGTCGGCGTAGCGCGCCCGCCAGACGCGGGTCTGCGGCGTATCGAGGCTGCCCGCCGGCAACCTGAGTTCGGCCGGACGGTGCGCGCCGTCGGCGGTCGGCCAGGGCACATGCGGCCAATTGCTCCCGATCAGCAGGCAGAGAGGTTTCGCGCCGCGCGGACGGGCGCGGAGGAAGCGGATCGCCGCCGGCACCCCTTCGGGGTCATGGAAGCCGTCGTGCGCGAACACGTCGAAGCCGTAGTCCGCGGTGTGCCGATAGTGTGAGACCTTGCCGAAGGCGGCCACCTCGTAACCTAGCTCCTTGAAGTAGGCGGGCCACTTACGGATCTCCGCCCGCGGGCGGGCGTGGTTGGACTCTGCGCCGTTGCGGGCGGGCATGAGTCCGGTGAGCAAGGCGGCCCGGCTGGGCGCGCAACTGGGAGAGGCGACGTAGGCCCGGTCGAAGGTCAGGCCCGCGGCGGCCAAGGCGGCGAGCTGCGGCGTGCGGATGTCCGTGCCGCCGTAAGGAGCCGAGTCCAGCTGACCCAGGTCGTCGGCGAGGAAGACCACGATGTCCGGCCGTCCGGGCTGCTCCGCGCGGGCGAGGACTGCGAACATGAGGGCGGCGAGGAACAGCAGGGGCATGTCGGCAGACTAGGCCTGTCCCGCCGCGCTGGGAACGCAGAAGTTATCTCGCCTGCCGTCGCGACCACGGCACCATGTCGTGACCTCGCCATGAAGTCCTGCTTCCTCCTGTTTTTCGCCACGGCCCTCGTCGCCGCTCCGGAATCCTACCCCGTAAGCCCCGCCGCGGACGCGGTGCCCCATCCCGCCGCGGACGCCCCGGGCTTCGTGCCGCTCTTCAACGGCCAGGACCTCGCCGGCTGGAAGACCAAGGGCAACTGGGTCTACGACACCGACGGCACCGTCACGCTGAAGCCGCGCGCGGGCGAGACCGGCTGGAAGCGTTTCGACGCCTATATCTTCACCGAGCGCAAGTATCGCGACTTCGTCCTCGACCTCGAATTCAAGTTCGAACCTACCGGCAACTCCGGCGTCTTCTTCTGCGTCGCCGATCCGCTCGATCCCGTCGCGAAGGGCATCGAGCTCCAGATCCTCGACACGCACGGCCTCGCCAAGCCCGGCCATCATGACTGCGGGGGCATCATCCGCGCGATGGGCGCGGCCAAGAACATGGTGAAGCCCGCCGGCGAATGGAACCGCTACACGCTCACGCTCAAGGACCGCCGCCTCGCCGTCGATTTCAACGGCGAGCGCACCATCGTGCTCGACCTCGCCGCTTCGCCGATGAAGGACCGCCCGGCCGAGGGACACATCGGTTTCCAGGACGAAGCCAAGCGCGTCTGGTACCGCAACGTGCGGATCAAGGAGCTGCGCTGATCAGCGGCGCAGCCAGCGCCGGGCGAGCAGCCACAGCAGCACCGGCACGACCACGCTGAGCGCCAGCGCCCACGCGGGTTCGGTCTGGCCGAGCGCGCCGATGGCCGCGAACAGGAAGCCCGTCGGCAGGCCGCCGCAGAGCAGCGCGAGGACGAAAGTCCGGAAGGGCATGCGGTGCAGGCCGGCCAGGCACGCGATCGCTTCGGGGAGGATCGGGACGCAGCGCGAACCCGCCACCAGCCAGGCGCCGCCGTCCGCGAAGAGTTTCTCACCCGACTCCAGCGCGTCGGCGCCGGCGAGACGCACGGCGAGCGGCCGGCCCAGCCAGCGGCTGAGGCCATAGGCGAGCAGGCCGGCCACGACCGTGCCGGCCGCGGCGTAGAGACCGCCGACGAGCGGGCCGTAGGCGAGGCCGAGCGCCGACATCACCAGCGTGCTCGGGATCGGCAGCAGGAGATCGGCGACGAGCAGGCCCGCGCCGGCGAGGCCGCCGGCCGCGCCGAAGCCGGCGATCCAGGCGCGCGAGCCTTCGACCGTGAACGTCGCGTCCAGCGCGTCGCCCCAGATGATCCAAGGAATGATCGCGCCGGCCAACAGCAGCGTGGATGCGACGAGCAGGCCGCGATGACGGGCGAAGAAATTCATGCGCCGGCGCGCAGGTCCTTCCACGGCGCTTCGCCGCTGACGTCGACCATGAAGGGGCCCCGGCTCGCGCCGGGCGAAAGGATCGCCAGGATCGTGGCGTCCGCCTTGGAGACGTTGAAGGTCGCGTGCACGACGCCGGCCGGGATATGCGCGGCGTCGCCGGGCTTCAGGATACGCTTCTCCTTCTCGACCCACTGTTCGACCTCGCCGGCGAGGACGTAGATCATCTCCTCGAGTTCCGGGTGGGTGTGGAAGGCGTGGCCTTCGCCGGCGGGCAGGGTCGCCTCGCAGACCTGCAGGTCCTTGGCGCCGGTGAGTTCCGGGCGGGTCAGCCAGTAGTTGGTGCGTCCTTTGTACTCTTCCTTGATGGCTTCGGCCTTGGTCACGAATCGCAGCGGTCGGGTCATGAGGCAGGCTACCGCACGGGAAGGCCGCTCGGCAAGCATCGGTGGCCGGCGTTGACACCCTCCTGTGGTTGGGCGAAAACATCGGCCACCCCCACCCTATGAAACGCATCCTGTCCCTCCTCCTTGCGATCGGCCTCGTCGGCGGCGCCACCCTCGTCGCCCAAGAGACCAAGAAGGCTCCCGCCAAGAAGCCGGCCGCTCCGGCCGTGAACCAGCCCGCCGATGTCGCCGCGCCGAAGCTCGGACCCGACGGCAAGCCGCAGGCCGGCTTCCTCAAGTCGCACGAGTCTTTCGTCGAGATCGCCAAGAAGGGCGAAGCCCAGGTCGTCTTCCTCGGTGATTCCATCACCGCCGGCTGGGGCCGCCAGGCCGCCATCTTCGACAAGGAGTTCGGCCAGTACAAGGCCGCCAACTTCGGCATCGGCGGCGACCGCACCCAGCACGTCCTCTGGCGCGTCGAGAACGGCGAGTTCGAAGGCATCAAGCCCAAGGCCGTCGTGCTCATGATCGGCACCAACAACTCCGGCGCCGCCGACAATTCCCCCGCGCAGATCGCCGCCGGCATCAAGAACATCATCTCCGCGATCCACCAGCGCTCGCCGAACACCAAGGTGCTCCTCCTTGCGATCTTCCCGCGCGGCGCCACCGAGGCCAACAATCCCGGCCGCGCCAAGAACCAGGCCGTCAACGCCCTCCTCGCGAAGTTCGACGACGGCCAGAAGGTCCGTTACCTCGACATCGGCGCCAAGTTCCTCACCGCCGACGGCACGCTCGAGAAGTCCGTCATGCCGGACCTCCTGCACCTGAACGCCGTCAGCTACCAGATCTGGGCCGACGCCATCCGCGAGCCGCTCGCCGCGCTCGTCAAGTAAGCCGCACGTAGGCGCCGAAACCGGGCCGGTCCTCGTCGAGGGCCGGCCCTTTTCATGTCCGCCTTACTTGCCCCAGCCGGCGGGCAGGTCGGGCAGCGTGGCCGTGAGGATCTCGTGGATCGCGACGCGTTCCGCTTCCTCGAGGTGGCCGAAGGCCGGGGCGGGCGGGAAGGCGCGCAGGCCGGACGAAAGACGCAGCAGGGTGATCTCCCGGAGCTGCGGCGGCAGGTGCGCGAAGCTTTCGGAGTAGATGAGCGGGCTGCAGCGGTAGCGGAAGAGGCGCGTGCGCAGGTCGAGGTCGCGGAGGGAGCGGCCTTGGGCGTCGGCCTTGCGGGTCTTGGCATAGGCGGCGGCGAAGACGCCGTCGGAACGCACCGCATCGGCCGGCCACGGCGCCTCGTCACGGCAGAGCAGGGCGTCGAGCAGCTTCTCCGCCTGGCTCTCGAAGACCACGAGGCAGGAGCCTTGGGGCGGAGCCGATTCGGGCAGGCCGAGGATCGCGCGCATGGCCGGCCAGCGGTGCAACGCGATGCGGGCGTCCTGCAGGGCGGTCGACATCACGTTGTGCACGTGGACTTGGTGGTCGTGGAGGAGCATCGGCACGACGTCGCTCGTCTTCAGGAGATAGCGACGGGTGTCCACGATGCCTTCGAGCGAGTCGAGGTTGCGCGTCGGCTGGGCCGAGGGTCCCTCGAAGGCTTCGATGTTCCGGCCGGTCAGGTTGCCGCGGTGACGCAGGCCCGGGCCGCCGCCGGTGACGTACCAGCCGCCCCAGCGTTCCTCGAGCGGGGTCGATGGGGCGATGTTGGCGCCGCCCGACCCGCCGAGCGGTTCGCCGCGGGCGTCGGGGAAGACCGAGCGCGTGCGCAAGGTGGGCGTGTGTTCGTGGCGCGCATGACAGAGCAGGCAGTCGTTGTCGCGCACGAGCAGGGGAGTCGGGCCGGTCTCGTGGGCGTCGAGGACGTAGAACGTCGCGCCCAGCTGCGGGTCGAAGACCGTCACCTCGAAAGAACCCGTGGGCGCCCAGCCGACGTAGACCTCGTCGGAGAAGTAGAGCACGCGAGGGGTCTCCGGCGTGATCAGGTCGCGCTGGAGGCTCGTCTTGCTGAAGACGAAGAGCTGGGATTCCGCCGGCACCTTGAACTCATCGAGCAGCCACTGCAGGCGTTTCTTCGCCGGCAGGGAGCGGATGGCGTTGGCCCGCGCCTGGTGCGCCGCGTTCAGGGCCGTCGCCCGATCCTTGGCCTCGGTGGCCGAGTACTTGATCGGCGGTTCCTCGAACGGCTCGGCCTGCTGGGCGGAGAGGTGCGGCGCCAGGAGGCCGGTGAGGCCGAGGAGCAGCAGGCGTGGCGCGGAGGAAGGCACGCGTCGACCATGGCGCACCTTCTTCCGGACACAAGACCCGGCTCAGCGTCGGATGATGAGCCGCATCTTGCGGCGGGCCTCCGCTTCGATCTGACGGATGCGTTCGCGGGAGACGCCTTGGCGCTGGCCGATGGCGTCGAGCGTCAGTTCCTCGCCGTCGAGGCCGGCACGGAGGCGGATCACTTCGAGTTCGCGCGGCGTGAGCTGGGCCATCACTTCGGCCAGCGCGGCCAGGCGGTCGGCGGCCTCGGCGTAGGCGGCCGGCGTCGCCGCCTCCGGGTCGGCCAACGTGTCGCCGAAGGTCGTGTCGCTGTCTTCGCCGACCGGCGCGTCCAGCGACTGGCCGTGCTGCTGGTAGCAGCGCAGCTCGACGATCTTCTCGGGCGAGCATTCCAGGTGGGCGGACAGTTCGTCCTCCGTCGCCTCGCGGCCGGTCTTCTGGAGGAGGGCGGCTTCGGCCTTGCGGAGCTTGGCCATCTGCTCGTGCAGGTTGCGCGGCAGGCGCACCGTGCGGCGCAGGAAGTTGAGGTGGCGGAACACCGCGCTGCGGATGCCCCAGTAAGCGTAGGTGCTGAAGCGGTAACCCAGGTCGGCGTTGAAGGCGCGGGCGGCCTCCATGAGCGCGACGTTGCCGGCGGCGACGAGTTCGAGCATCTCCTCGCGCGACACGTTGATCTCCTTCGCGGCGTGGTAGCTCAGGCGCAGGTTGCGCTGCACCAGTTCGTCGAAGGCGGACTGGCCGGCCGGCGTGAGGCTGCCGTCGGCGAGCTTGCCGGCCTTGATGCGGTGGCCGAGCGCGAGCTCTTCTTCGGCGCTGAGGCGGGGCCAGCGGGCGGCCTGGTTGAGGTAGACCGTCAGGCCGTCCGCCTCGCCGGAGCGGTCGGGGGCCGTCTCGAGGCGGGAGACCTCGATTTCACCGAGATCGGGGAAGTCGGAGCGGAGGAGGGAGGTGAGGGTATCGTTCTTGGCGGTGCGGTGCGGGATGTGGTTGATCATGGAAAAAGAAA
>JBDKIN010000122.1:0-5005 GCA_039797095.1 Verrucomicrobiota bacterium | reverse complement strand
GAGGCGTCGGCGAGATACTCGCGCTGACGCGAGACCGAGGCCTGGATGACGCGCGCGAAGAAGACGCCGCCGAGGCCGACGAGGACCACTACGAGCCCCGCGATGGCCAGAGGCCAGAGGTTGTTCTTGCGGGATGAGCCGGAGTTGAGGCCGATGCGGACGATGATGTAGCCCAGCTGCGCGAGGGCGGTCAGCCCGGCGACGGTGCCGATGATGCGCAGGTTGAGCTTCATGTCCCCGTTGCCGATATGGCTGAACTCGTGGGCGATGACGCCTTGCAGCTCGTCACGGGTCAGGTTGCGCAGCGCGCCGCGCGTGACGCCGACCGCGGCATCCTGCGGCGTGTTGCCGGCAGCGAAGGCGTTGATGGTCTCGTCGCCGTCGATGACGTAGCAGAGCGGCACCGGCAGGCCGGACGCCAGGGCCATCTCCTGCACGACGTTCAGGTAACGACGCTCGGCGGCGTCCTTGGTGATCGCGCCGACCAGCCGGCCGCCGAGGCGCTCGGCGATGGCGCCACCGCCCTTGGAGAGCTCAGCGATGCGCAGCAGGCTGCCGCCGAGGATGACCACCAGGGCCGTACCGGCCGTGGCCAGGAAAAGCTTCGGCTGGAACCACTCGATCTCGCCGCCACGGACCAGCTTCTGCTGGCCGAGCACGGCGAGGACGTAGAGCGACCCGGCGAGCACCACGATCGCCAGCACGAGAAGCACGACCAGCTTGGTCGTGCGTCCACGGGCCTCATCCTGGGCCCGGAAGAAATTCATCGTGCCGGCCATGGGCCGTGGTCAGCGCTTCAGAAGGAGACCTTCGGGGCGGCCTTCTCGGCCGGATCTTCGATCTTGAAGAACTCGCCGGCCTGGAAGCCGAAGGCGTTGGCGATGAAGATCTGCGGGAAGACTTCGCGTCCGTTGTTGTAGAACAGGACGGCGTCGTTGAAGGCCTGGCGGGAGAAGGCGATGCGGTTCTCGGTCGAGGTGAGCTCTTCCATGAGCGAACGCATGGTGGCGTCGGCCTTGAGCTGGGGATACTGTTCGCTGACGACCATCAGGCGGCCGAGGGCTCCGCTGAGGCCGGCTTCGGCCTGGCTGAGGTCCCGCATGGCGGCCGGATCGTTCGGGTTGCCGGCGAAACGGACGTTGGCCTGGGTGGCCTTGGCGCGGGCTTCGATGACGGCGGTGAGGGTGCCGCTTTCGTGGGCCATGTAGCCCTTGGCGGTCTCGACGAGGTTCGGGATGAGGTCGTGGCGGCGCTTGAGCTGCACGTCGACCTGGGCGAAGGCGTTCTTGCAGGCGTTACGCAGGGCGACGAGGCTGTTGTAGATGCCCACGCCCCAGATCGCCGCGATGACGAGGGCGGCGACGATGACGAGGAGGAAGACCAGCAGGACGGAGACGAAGGCGCTCATATTGAGACTCAAGTTACCCGACCCGCCCCACCCTGCAAGTCGGCAGGGGGCGGGCGGGGGATAATTTTAGGTGTTAATTGGAACAGCCTAAGCCCTTCCCAAGCAGGCTTAGGCGGCCTTTTCCAGACGCACGCAGACTTCGTCGATCAGGAAGGCCGGGGTCGAGGCGCCGGCAGTCACGCCGACGGTGCCGAAACGGGCCAGCGCGGCGAAATCGAGTTCGGCGGCGGTCTCGACGTGGAAACAAGGCAGGCCCTGGATCTCGACGAGCTTGGCGAGCTTCACGGTGTTGGCCGAATGACGACCGCCGATCACGACGATCGCCTGGCAGCCCTGCTTCTGCAGTTCGAGGATGTCGGCCTGACGGTCCTTGGTGGCGCCGCAGATGGTGTCGAAGATGAGGGCTCCCGGGAAACGGGACTTCAGGATCGCGGCGAGTTTCTCGAACTCGTCCGTGAACATCGTCGACTGCGAGACCATGCAGACCTGCGCGCCAAGGTCGGGCAGCGCGGCGATCTCAGCCGGCGAAGTGATGACGTAGCCACGGCCTTCGGCGTAACCGAGGAGGCCGATGACTTCCGGATGCTTGGGATCGCCGAAGATGACAGTGCTGTAGCCCTTGCGCGCGTGCAGGCGCACCTTGCCGGCGATGATGCCGACGTCCGGGCAGGTGGCGTCGCGGAATTCCATGCCGAGCGACTTGAGATATTCGCGACGCTCGGGAGAGATGCCGTGGGCGCGGACGACCATGACGGCGCCGGCGTCGGTGGCCTGAGAGACCTCGAGCTTGGCCTCGCTGCGGTAATCGCCGACCTCGCGGATGCCCTCGCCGGTGAGGACTTCCATCATCTGACGGTTATGGATCAGCGGACCGTCGGTGTAGACGGGGTGGCGGCCCTTCTGCGCATACTCGCGGGCGATATCGATGGCGCGTTCGACGCCCCAGCAGAAACCCGCGGACTTGGCTCGGATGACCTTCACGGCTTCAAGGTGCGGGCAAGCCCGCCCGATTCAAGCAAAGTCCGGCCTTACTTGGCCGGGACGCCCCAGACTTCGGCCTCGATGTAGTCGTTAGAAGGTCCGGCGGAGTTGCCCTTGGAGTGGAAACGGACGTAGCGACCCTTGACGGCGGCGACGGGGATCACGCGGCCTTCGTTGGACTCGTAGTAGCAGTAGTCCTTGCCCTTACCCAGGCCCAGCTCGCCTTCGGCGTCGTTGTTGTAGACGGTGGTGACGCCGGTCTTGAAGGAGGCATCGTCGGAGATCTGGACGACGACGTTGAAGTAGACGCGACGCTCGCGGTGGAAGTGCCAGACGGCGATGGCGCTGATCTCGGCGGACTTGGCGAGGTCGACCTGGACCCAATGATGGCCGCGGGGCAGTTCGACTTCGAAGCCTTCTTCGCCGCCCTTGTCACCATCGGTGACGTAGGAGAAATCGCCGGCGGCGGCTTCGCGGGCGGAGGAGGTGACGTTGGCGCCCTTGGCGAGGTTGACGGCAGCGGCGGGCACCTTGGGCAGTTTGCGCGGGGCGGAAGAGACCGGTTCAAGGTTGTTGATCTTCACCGGACGCGGCGTACCGAGCGCGACCGACTTCGGCAGCTCAAGCGGGAGTTCCTTGTCCTGAGCCAGGACGAAGGCGGGCAGGACGAGCAGACAGAGGGCGAGGGACTTCATGGGGATAAGGTTGAGACAACGGGAAGACGGACGGGTTTCAAGCCTTCGGGGCTTCCAGCGTCCGGATGCGGCGGTGCTTGAGCGGGAAACGCAGGATGACCGTCGTACCGACGTCCGGGGTGCTCTGGATGTCCACCGTGCCGCCATGGGCCCGGAGGATACGCAGGAGGATGAGCATCCCGATGCCGCCGCCGGAGGCCTTGGTGGTGTAATAGGCGTCGAAGATACGCGTCAGCTTATCGGCGGGGATGCCCACCCCGGTATCGCGGATCGAAAGGACGACCCACTCGTCGTCGGACGTCAGCTTCACGTGGATGTCGCCGCCGCGGTCCATGGCCTCGAGGGCGTTCTTCATCACGTTGAAGAGCGCCTGCTTGATCTGGTTGCGGTCGCCGAGGATGAGCGGGAGTTCGCCGGGGACGTCGAGGGAGACGCGGACGCCGAGCTGCTCCATCTGTTCGCGCAGGAGCGTGGTCGCTTCGGCGACGACGCCGACCAGATCGGTGTCAGCCAGGTGCGGCGGAGTCTGGCGGACAGCCCCGAGGAAATCACGGACGATGCCGTCGAGGCGCTTGATCTCGCCCTGGCAGACCTCGGCGGCCTTGCGGACCTTCTCCGCGGCCGGCGAATCGCCAAGCTTGGCGGCCTCGCGCTGGAGGAGCTGGAGGTGGATGCCGATCGCGTTGAGGGGATTGCCGACCTCGTGGGCGACGCCGGCGGCGAGGGAGACGATGGAGTCGATGCGCTCGCTCTCGACGCGGTCCTCGGTCTGGACGCGTTCCTTCGTGACGTCGCTGAGGACGGCCACGCGGCGGCTGCGCTCGGCGCCTTGCTGCTCGCCGACGCGGGCAAGGTGGAGCGTGAGGAGGCGCGGCTCGGGATAACGCACCTCGAGCTCACGCGTGAGGGCGCCGACGGTCTCGGGCAGTTCGAGGGCCTGGGCGATGTCCGGCGAAAGTCGGCGCAGTTCGGCGCCCGCGACGTCGTCGGGATTGACCCCGAGGAGGCGGACGGCGGAGGCGTTGGCGTATTCGATGGCGCCGTCGTGCGAGAGCACGATCACGCCCTCGCGGAGCGTATCCAGCACCGTCTCCATGAGGTCACGCTCGCGCTCGAGGCGGCGGGCGAGGATGGCGAGATTCTGCGCGTCGAGGTCGTCGATGCGACCGAGGATGCGATCAAGGGGGCTGAAGCGACGACGGGCCATGGTCAGGAGGCTTTGCGCACCGCGACGAGGCGGGCGATGGCGGCGATGAGCTGACGCGCGACGGCGGCCTTGGAGGCCGGACCGAGGACCTCGCGGTAACCATCGCGTCCGAGGAGGATGAGTTTGTTCTCGTCGGAACCGAAGGCGCCCTCGGGGCCGGCGACGGAATTGGCGGCGATCAGGTCGAGCCCTTTGCGCTCGAGCTTATCGAGGGCGTGGGCCTCGACGTTCTCGGTCTCGGCGGCAAAGCCCACCAGGAACTGGTCGGTGCGACGTTCTTCGGCGAGGGCCGAGACGATGTCGGGCACCGGCTCGAGCTCGACCGTCATCCCCTGCCCGTCCTTCTTGAGCTTCTGCGGCTCGGTCGCCTTCGGACGCCAGTCGCTGACGGCGGCGGTCATGATCAGCACGTCGCACGGGCCGAACAAGGCGTCGGCCTGACGATGCATCTCGGCGGCCGTGACGACCGGGTAGACCATCACGCCCGCGGGTTCCGGCAGGGAGACCGGACCGGCGACGAGATCGACCGACCAGCCGGCCTCTTTCGCGGCCGCGGCCAAGGCGAAGCCCATCTTGCCCGTCGACGGGTTGCTGATGAAGCGGACCGGATCGAAGAACTCGCGCGTAGGACCGGCGGTGATGAGGCAGCGGAGGGACAAAGGAGAGAAGCGGTTGGGAGACTGCGGTTAGCGGTTGGCGGTCAGGCCAAACACT
>JBDKIN010000121.1:0-5934 GCA_039797095.1 Verrucomicrobiota bacterium | reverse complement strand
CATTTTTTGCTTTCCAATCCCACCAGAACCTTCAAGTTCCGACCTCTTTCCCACCTTCCAAACAGCACGGACACCATGCCTCGAATCCTCGGCGTAGACATTCCCAACAACAAGAAAGTAGAGATCTCTCTCCGCTACATCTATGGCATCGGCCCGCGCCGCGCCACGGAGATCTGCGAAGCCCTCGGCTTCGATCCCGCCATGCGGGCGCAGAACCTCTCCGAAGAGCAGCTGAACAAGATCGTCGAGTACATCGTCCGCATGGGCTACAAGTGCGAAGGCGACCTTCGCCGCGACATCGCGCAGAACCTGAAGCGCCTCCAGGCGATCAAGTGCTACCGCGGCCTCCGTCACTTCCGCGGCCTCCCGGTCCGTGGCCAGCGCACGCGCACCAACGCCCGTACCCGCAAGGGCAAGCGCAAGACCGTCGGCGTCGCCGCGGCTCCCTCCAAGTAAGCCAACCTTTCTCCTAAAACTATTTTACGATGAGCGAAGAAGCCCCCAAGACGCCCAAGGCCAAGAAGCCGAAGGCCCCCGCCGCCGAAGGCGCCGCCGCCCCCGAAGTCGTCGCTGCCGCGGCCGCTCCGGCCGAAGCCGCCGCTCCGGAACGCAAGGAGATCACCGCCAAGGAACTCCTCGGCGAAGAACTCGGCGAAGTGAAGGTCCGTCGCGCCAAAGGCTCGAAGAACATCACCACCGGCATCTGCCACATCCTCGCGACCTTCAACAACACGAAGGTCACGATCACCGACGCCAATGGCAACGTGATCTCCTGGGGCAGCGCCGGTCGTCACCAGTTCCGTGGCTCCCGCAAGTCCACCGCCTACGCCGCTCAGGTCGTCTGCTCCGAAGCCGCCAAGCTCGCCATGGCTCACGGCCTCAAGGACGTCTCCGTCCGCGTCAAGGGTCCGGGCATGGGCCGCGACAGCGCCATCCGCGCCCTCCAGGTGCTCGGCCTGAACGTCACCTCCATCCTCGACACCACCCCGATCCCGCACAACGGCTGCCGCCCTCCCAAGCGCCGTCGCGTCTGATCGTCCCTGCTTTCCGCATCACCGTCCGGCTATGGCAAACCGGGCGGGTCCTTCCCTCCGCCACCTCTACCAAATCCTAATACCACATGTCTCGCTACACCGGTCCCACCACGAAGCTCAACCGTCGCTTCGGTCAGAACATTTTCCCCACCTCCAAGGGTGAAGAGCGTCGTCCGTACCCTCCGGGCATCCACGGCAAGACGACCCGCCGCAAGGTCTCCGAATACGGCGTCGGCCTCAATGAGAAGCAGAAGCTTCGCATGATGTACGGCCTCACCGAGAAGCAGTTCCGCCTCTCCTTCGAGCGCGCCAAGCGCATGGGCGGCGTCGCCGGTGATAATTTCCTCCGCATCCTCGAGACCCGTCTCGACAACGTGGTGTTCCGCCTCGGTTTCGCCAACTCCCGCGCCGCCGCCCGCCAGCTCGTCGCCCACGGCCACATCCGCGTCGACGGCCGCAAGGTCGACGTCGCCAGCTTCGCCACCTCGCCCGGCGAGAAGATCGAAGTCCGCGACCGTACCTCCTCCAAGCAGCTCGCCACCCGCGCCGTCGAAGAAGGCCAGGGCCGCTCCGCCCCGGCTTGGCTCGTCGTCCTCCCCGAGCAGCTCAACGGCCAGATCGTCCGCGAGCCCGCCAAGGAAGAGCTCCCCTCCGACGTCAACGTCCAGATCATCGTCGAATTCTACAGCCGCTGATCCCAGCCAAGTAAACCCAACCCACGGACCCACAGACATGACCAAGCGCCTCGGACAGTTCCAACGCCCCAAGACCCTCAAGAAGGAGGAGTCTTCCGCCACCCCTACCTACGCGAAGTACTTCGCCGAACCCTTCGAGACGGGCTTCGGTCACACCGTCGGCAACTCCCTCCGCCGCATCCTGCTGAGCTCCATCGAAGGTGCCGCGATCTCCGCCGTGACGATCGAAGGCGTGCAGCACGAGTTCCAGCCGATCGAAGGCGTCGTCGAAGACGTCACCGAGATCGTCCTCAACCTCAAGAAGGTGCGCATCCGCACCGAGGCCAACAAGCGCGAGGCCTTCAAGGGCACCATCGACGTCAACAAGACCGGCCCCGTGAAGGCTTCGGACATCAAGTTCGAGACCAAGGGCGCCACCGTCACCCTCGTCAATCCTGACCAGGTCATCTGCACGCTCGACCGCAAGCGTCGCTTCTACGCCGACCTCGAAGTCACCGTGGGCCGCAGCTGGGCCTCCGCCGAGGAGAACAAGAAGGCCGAACAGGCCATCGGTTCCATCCCCGTCGACTCCCTCTTCTCGCCGGTCACTCTCGTGAAGTATTCCGTCGAGTCCACCCGCTCCGGCGACAAGACCGACTACGACAAGCTCGTGCTCGAAGTCTCCACCGACGGCCGCATCACCCCGGACGAAGCCCTCAAGGAAGCCTCCGCGATCCTGCGCCACCACCTCGAAGTCTTCGACACCGTCTCCGCCGACTCCGTCGAGTTCGAGACCGGCCACAAGGAGATCAGCGAAGAGACCAACCGTCTCCGCAAGCTGCTCAACATGTCCGTCAACGAGATCGAACTCTCCGTCCGCGCGGCCAACTGCCTCAACAACGCCAACATCAACACCGTCGGCGAACTGGCGATGAAGACCGAGCAGGAGATGCTCAAGTACCGCAACTTCGGCAAGAAGTCCCTCAACGAGATCAAGGCCAAGCTCGAGCAGCTCGGCCTCTCGCTCGGTCAGAAGATCAACGAGGGTCTCCTCGACAAGGGCGTCAACGCCTAACCCAGACCGGAACCAACCCTCATGCGTCACCGCACCCACCATCACGTCCTTGGCGTCAAGACGGCCCACCGCCGCTCCCTCGTCGCCAACCTCGCGTCCGCGTTGTTCACCAACGCGCGCATCACCACGACGCTCTCCCGCGCCAAGGCCCTCCGTCCTTTCGCCGAGCAGATCATCACCTACGCCAAGAAGGCCGAGCAGTCCGCCGACAAGTCGGTGAAGCTCCACTACTACCGCCTGGCGCTCGCCAAGCTGCGTAACGAAGACGCCGCCCAGCTCCTGTTCAAGGAGCGCGTGCAGCAGTTCCTCGGCCGCAACGGTGGCTACACCCGCATCTACAAGCTCAGCGCCCGTAAGGGCGACGCCGCCGAGACCGCCCTCATCGAGCTCGTGGCCAAGGACGACAAGTCCCCGGCCATGACCCCGAAGGCCAAGACGGCGCGCAAGCCCAAGGCCAAGAAGGAAGCGGCCGCCGCTCCTGCGCAGGCCTGAGCTGACCGCCCAGGCTTGAACCCGAGACGCGTCCGCCCCCCGGCTGGCGCGTCTCGCCTTTTCCGAACCTCCCGCCCATGCAGATCCCCGTCGACCTCGGCGCCTTCCTGGCCTTCCTGGCCGGGCTGGCCGCGGTCATCCTGTTCGGGCTGCAGGCGTGGTACGATCGCCGCGACGTGCTCCTCTCGGACCACCGCCGCATCAATTCCGCCTTTTCCTGCGTCCGCTGCAGCCTGACCTACGTCCGGCCCCGCCGCCGTGAGGAAGCCGTCTGCCCCCGTTGCGGATGGAACAATGTTCGCCTCAAGTTCTGAACTCCCCACACTTTCCCATCATGGCCACCCAGTCCATTGCCATCCTCGATTTCGGCTCGCAGCTGACCAAGGTCATCGCGCGCCGCGTCCGTGAATGCAACGTCCACTCCCGCATCTATCCCTTCGGCGTCTCGCCTGAGACCCTGCGCGCCGATGGCGTCGTCGGCGTCATCCTGTCCGGCGGCCCCGACAGCGTGAAAGCGAAGGGCTCGCCCCACCCGCACCCGGGCGTCTTCGAGATGGGTCTCCCGGTCCTCGGCATCTGCTACGGCGTGCAGCTCATGGGCCAGATGCTCGGTGGCAACGTCGCCAGCAGCTCGCACCGCGAATACGGCCACGGCGTCCTTTCCTTCGGCAAGGGTTCGCAGCTCCTCCAGGGTCTGAAGTCCCCGCTCCGCGTGTGGAATTCCCACGGCGACAAGATCACCCGCCTCCCGCGCGGCTTCAAGGCCGTCGCTTCGACCGAGAACTCCGAGTGCGCCGTCATCGAGGACACCAAGCGACGTTTCTACGGCATCCAGTTCCACCCCGAGGTCGCCCACTCCGAGCGCGGCATCGACATCCTCCGCAACTTCCTCTTCCGCATCTGCCGCTGCAAGCCGACCTGGAAGATGGACGACTACGTCGAGACGGCCGTCCGCGAGATCCGCGAGAAGGTCGGCAAGTCGCAGGTCATCCTCGGCCTCTCCGGCGGCGTCGACTCCTCCGTCGCGGCCGCCCTCATCCAGCGCGCGATCGGCAAGCAGCTGACCTGCGTGTTCGTCGACAACGGCCTGCTGCGCCTCAACGAGCGCGCCCAGGTCGAGAAGATGTTCCGCGGCAAGTTCAAGGTCGACCTCCGCGTCGTCGACGCCTCCGAGGTCTTCCTCCGCAAGCTCAAGGGCGTCACCGACCCCGAGCGTAAGCGCAAGATCATCGGCCACGAGTTCATCAAGGTCTTCGAGCGTTCCATCGCCGAAGTGCAGCGCAAGAAGAAGGGCAAGGTCGACTTCCTCGCCCAGGGCACGCTCTACCCCGACGTCATCGAATCGCTTTCGCCCAACGGCGGCCCCGCCGCCACGATCAAGAGCCACCACAACGTGGGCGGCCTGCCGAAGCACATGAAGCTCAAGCTGCTCGAGCCCCTGCGCGAACTCTTCAAGGACGAAGTCCGCGCCCTCGGCGAAGCCCTCGGCCTCCCGCACGACATGGTCTGGCGCCACCCGTTCCCGGGCCCCGGCCTGGCCGTCCGCGTCTGCGGCGACATCACCAAGGAACGCCTCGAGGTGCTCCGCAAGGCCGACGACATCTTCATCAACGAGCTCCGCACCTCCGGCCAGTACGCCAAGGTCTGGCAGGCCTTCGCGGTCTTCCTGCCGGTGCGCAGCGTCGGCGTCATGGGCGACGGCCGTACCTACGATAACGTCTGCGCCCTGCGCGCGGTGACTTCCTCCGACGCGATGACCGCCGACTGGGCCCGCCTGCCGTACGACGTGCTGCAGCGCGCCTCGACCCGCATCATCAACGAGGTGAAGGGCATCAACCGCGTGGTCTACGACGTCTCGTCGAAGCCGCCGGCGACCATCGAATGGGAATAAGCCGGGGTTTGCCCCGTTGACACCCCTTCGGCCCGACCTTACCTAGACGCCAGTGTCTGCACCCGGCTTCCAGGTCATCGCGCGCCGCTGGCGTCCCCGCCGCTTCGACGAGCTCGTCGGGCAGGAGCATATCGTCAAGACGCTCCGCAACGCGCTTGAGACGAAGCGCATGGCGCACGCCTATCTCTTCGTCGGCCCGCGTGGCACCGGCAAGACGACCACCGCCCGCATCCTGGCCAAGGCCCTGAACTGTGCCGGCGGCCCGAAGCCCGACTTCTCCCTCGACGACCCGGTCTGCCTCGCGATCGAGCAGGGCAACTGCCTCGACGTCGTCGAGATCGACGCCGCCTCCAACCGCTCCATCGAGGACGCGAAGAAGATCCGCGACGAGTGCCAGTTCTCCCCGACGAGCTGCCCGTTCAAGGTCTTCATCATCGACGAAGTCCACCAACTCACGAAGGACGCCTTCAACGCGCTGCTCAAGACCCTCGAAGAGCCGCCGCCCTGGGTGAAGTTCATCCTGGCCACGACCGAGGCCGACAAGGTCCTGCCGACCATCACCTCGCGCTGCCAGCGCCTGGAGTTCCATCCGATCTCGGAGGAAGTCATCGCCGCCCAGCTCGCCCGCATCGTCAAGGCCGACGGTGTGACCGCCGATCAGCACGCCCTCACGGCGATCGCCCGCCTCGCCGCCGGCGGCATGCGCGACTCCCAGTCCATCCTGGACCAGGTCATCTCTTTCTCCGGCAAGCAGATCACGGAAGCCGA
>JBDKIN010000120.1:0-4912 GCA_039797095.1 Verrucomicrobiota bacterium | reverse complement strand
GAGGACGTGACGGAAGAGATCCGGCATGATTTGCTGAGGCGTGGGTGATAGGGCGGACGGTCGGAGAGCCGTCCCTACCCGAGGCAGCTATGTCGTGACGCGGTCCCGACCCTACCAATATCAGGTAATGGCGGTAAGCGGTTGGCGGTTAGTGGAAATGCGAAGAGGCCTGGAGGGCGCGACGTAGTCTCGCCCCTACCTCACGCACCCCTTCGGTTGCCTGGTTGAGTTCCCAACCGCTAACCGCTGACATCAAAGTAACCTGGCGGAGGGGAAGGGATTGGCTGCGCTACGCTCCGGGACTGCGTCCCGATCCTGCGGATCGCCTGTTCGCCCCTGCGGGCTCACCGAACCCGGGTTCTCATCCCTTCACGTAGGTGTATCGGCCCCGTGTCACCGTTACTCGTGCCCACGTGTCCCCGAATAAATATTTCCTGGCGGAGGGGAAGGGATTCGAACCCCCGGAACCTTGCGGTTCATCTGATTTCGAATCAGACGCAATCGACCACTCTGCCACCCCTCCTAACCAGGACTGTTGAGGAAGTCCCTGGATGGCGGGCGGGCAAGACGTAAATGAACGGGAAAGGGGCGTTCCCGCGGGCTTTACGCCCTTCGGCACGCTTGCCAGCGATGGTTTGCCCCCTATCCCTGACTTCAACCCCGCATCACCCCATGCTCTCTCGTCTGCTCTGCCTGCTCACCCTGTGCCTCGTTTCGGTCGTCGCTTCGGCCGAGACGTTCTGGATCTGGGGCCCGAAGAACAATGTCGCGAAACAACAGGTCTGGTTCCGCGCCACCTTCGAGCTGAAGGAAGTCCCGTCGATCGTCCGGCTGCAAGCCGTCGCCGACAACCACTGCGTGGTCTGGCTCAACGGCAAGCAGCTCGGCGGCTCCGATGACTGGGCCGACGCTTTCACCGCCGAAGTCGCCGGCGACCTCAAGGTCGGCGTGAACACCATCGCGATCCTCGGCCGCAACGACGGTGGCAGCGCCGCGATGTCCTGCCGCCTCGTCGCGGGCAAGTCGGTGCTCGTCGAATCCGGCGCGAACTGGAAAACCTCCCTTGCCAATCCCGGCAAGGGCTGGGAGGCTGTCGCGTTCGACGACGCGAAGTGGACCCCGGCCACGGTCGTGAAGAAGATGGGCGAGGCCCCCTGGGGTAATCCTTTCGGCGGCGACAAGAAGGCGACCAACTCCAAGCGTATCCCGAGCACGTCCGTCGCGCCGGCTGAGGAACTCATCCTGCAGCCCGGCTTCAAGGCCGAGCTGCTTTACACCGTCCCGAAGCCGGTGCAGGGCTCCTGGGTCTCGCTCGCGGTCTCGCCGGAAGGCGACCTCGTCGCCGGCGACCAAGGCGGCGTGCTCTGGCGTGTCTCCCTGAAGGACCCCGCCAAGCCGGTCGTCACCAAGATCGACACCCAGTTCTTCGGCTGCCACGGCCTCCTCTTCGCCCACGGCGCCCTATACGCCTGCACGAGCGAGAAGGGCAAGGGCGACATCTGGCGCCTGCGTGACGTGAAGGGCGACGGCACCTACTCCGAGCAGACGATGATCCGCGCGCTCAAGGGTTCGGGCGAACACGGCCCGCATCAGCTCGTGCTCGACCGCGATGGGTCCATCCTCGTGGTCGGCGGCAACCACACCAAGCTGCCTGACGACGAGAAGGCCGGCGCCCCGGTGAAGCGTTACGACGAGGACGACCTCCTCAAGAAGTTCGAAGACGCCAACGGCCACGCTTCCGGCATCAAGGCCGTCGGCGGCTGGATCGCCCGCATGGATAAGGACGGCAAGGACTGGGTCCGCGTGACCGCCAGTTTCCGCAATCCGTACGACTGCTCCGTCGCGCCGGACGGCGACATCTTCACTTACGACTCCGACATGGAGTGGGACATGGGCGCCCCGTGGTATCGTCCGACGCGCATCTACCTCTGCACTCCGGGCGGCGAGCTTGGCTGGCGCTCCGGCGCGAGCAACAACACCTTCCCGACGCTCGACATGCAGCCGGCGCTCGTGGACATCGGTCCGGGCAGCCCGACCGGCACCGCCATGGGCACCGGCGCGAAGTTCCCCGTCGCGTACCAGCGCGCCTTCTACGCGTGCGATTGGACCTACGCCACGCTCTACGCCATCCACCTCACGCCGGAAGGCGGCGGCTGGAAGGCCCGCAAGGAAGTCTTCGCCGCCGGCAAGCCCTTCTCCGTCACCGATGTCGTGATCCGTCCGCAGGACGGACACATGTACGTGACCATCGGCGGCCGCGGCGGTCAGTCCGCGCTCTACCGCATCACCTATCAGGGCAAGGAAGCCACCTCGCCCGCCGGTTGGTTCGAAGCCACGCCGGAGCAGAAGCTCCGTCGAGAACTCGAGGCCCTCCGCGACGTCGCCCCGTCCGCCGCCGCGCTGGAGAAGGCCTGGCCGCTCATGGGTCACCCCGACCGCTGGGTCCGTTACGCCGCCCGCATCGCCGTCGAGCACCAGCCCGTCGAAAGCTGGCGCGCGCGCGTGAAGGCTGACGCCAATGCCGACCTCGCGCTCAATGCCGCCTTGGCGCTCGCCCGCAGCGGCGGTGCGCAGGACCTGCCGGCCATCGTCGCCGCCGCGGACACCGCCGCGAAGACCAAGGATCTGCGTCAGCAACAGGACCGCCAGCGCGTCTTCCAGGTCGCGTTCTCGCGTCACGGCAAGCCGGACGCCGCCACCGCGACCCGCCTTGGCCAGGAAGCCGCCGCGCGTCTGCCGTCCGGCGACAACGTGTTCGACCGCCAGCTCGCGCAGCTCGCCCTCTATCTCGGCGAACCTTCCGCCCCGGCCCGCGTACTCAAGGCCATGAAGGTCGCGCAGCCCAGCCCGGCTGTCGTCGCCGATCCCGAGATCCTCGCGCGTCACCCTGGTTACGCTCGGGCCGCCGCCAATGCGATGGCCGTCACCCCCGCTTCGACCCGCATCGGTCTCGCCGTGTATCTCTGTCGCGCCACCGTCGGCTGGACCCCGGAGCTCCGGAAGGAATTCTTCGGTTACCTCGACGTCCTCGCGCAGGCCGAAGGCGGCAACTCGCTGAAGGGCTTCGTGCGCAACATCCGCAAGGAAGCGCTCGCCGCCGCCCCGGAAGCCGAGCGCCCCGAGCTCGAGCAGATCGCGCCGGTCGCCGCCCGTAAGCCCGCCGCGCCGATCCCGGCCGCCGCCGGCCCGGGTCGTCTCTGGACGCATGCTGAGGCCCTCAAGGCTTGGGAAGACGCCAAGGCCAAGAAGACCTTCGACTTCGCGAACGGCCAGAAGATGTTCGCCGCCGCGCTCTGCTCCCAGTGTCACCGCATGGGCAATGACGGCGGCGCGCAGGGTCCGGATCTCTCCGGTCTCGGCGCCCGCACCGCTCCCGCGGACGTCCTCATGAGCATCGTCCAGCCCAGCGCCGTGCTGTCCGACCAGTATGCCAACTCCGTCATCGGTCGTGTCGACGGCGGCAAGACCATCGGCCGTATCCTGAACGAAGAAGGGGACAAACTTGAGCTCTCGGTGAACCCGTTCGATCCCTCGGTGACGATCTCCGTCAACCGCTCCGACATCCTGAGCATCGACCGTTCGCCGGACAGCCCGATGCCCGTCGGCCTGATCAACTCGCTCAACGCCCAGGAAGTCGCCGACCTGCTCGCCTATCTCGTCTCGGGCGCGAATCCGAAGGACTCTCTCTATAGTAAGTAAGGGATAGGGGTAGGGATAGGGGTAAGTAATTAATGAGGGCGGCTTCGGCCGCCCTTTTTGTTAGGTAGGGCTGACCGGCCCGGTCAGCCGAGGTCGAGCGGGCCGCTCGACCCTGCCTAAAGGCAGCTAGGTCGTGACGCGGTCCCGACCCTGCCTCGAGGCAGAGACATCTCGAGGTACAGCGGAAGGTTGACCCTTGCGGGCAAAGGGTTGCGATAGGATACGATGAAGTTCCCCGACTCGTTGTTCGTGACCCGTGCGCCGGCCGCCGGCTTCCTAATCCGGCTGATGACCGGAGGAATCTTCTTCATCGAAGGCCTGCTCAAGTTCCTCGAAGCCGCGGACCTCGGCGCGGGGCGCTTCGCCAAGATCGGCCTGCCCATGCCGGAGTTCTTCGGACCGTTCGTCGGGGGCGTCGAGATTGCCTGCGGCTTGCTCATCTTGGCCGGACTGGGCGTGCGCCTCGCGGCTGTCCCGTTGCTCGGCGTGATGGCCGTCGCCTTCGTCAGCGTGAAGATCCCGATCCTGCTCGGCCAAGGCTTCGCAGGCTTCTCCCTGCGTCCGCTCCCTCATTACGGCTTCCTCAGCATGATGCACGAGGCGCGCAACGACCTGTGCATGATCGCCGGGCTGACGTACCTGCTGATCGTCGGGGCCGGGCCGTGGTCGGTCGACGCGCGGATCGCGCGCGGGCGCGGACTCAGTAGTTAAGCGAAGCCAGGACGCCGAGGCCGTGGTAGTTGCGCCACTCGCGGGCGCCCCGGGTCGTGCGCCAGAGGTAGAACAGACGCAGGTCGAGGTGCTCGGACGGACGGAGCATCACGCCGAAGGGGATCAGGCGGTTCTCGGTCACGCGCTCCTGGTTGAAATCGAAGAACACCTCGTTGTTCGCGTAGAGCCCGCGGAAGAGCCCCTCGCGATGCAGCGTCCAGTCGAGCTGGGGACGGATACGGATGCGGGTCGCATATTCGTCGCCGCCGTCGCGCCAGCGCCACTCGAAGCGGTCGCGGAACGACAGCGTCAGCGAGTCCGTCAGGCGGAAGGTCGGGTTGACCTCGAATTCGAAGCGTAGCCAGCCGGGCTGGGCGGTCTCGTCGGCGTTGAAGGCCTCGAGCACCGAGAGGTTGGCCTGCAGCTGCCAGGTCGCATTCAGGTCATAACGCACGCGCGGGCTCACGATCCACGTATGGACGTCGCCGACGCCGTCGTCGGC
>JBDKIN010000119.1:0-7577 GCA_039797095.1 Verrucomicrobiota bacterium | reverse complement strand
GGTGGCGCAGGAAATCCAACTTGTAGCGCCGCTTGCCGTAACCTTCGACGATGTTGGCGCGGATCGACTTGGCGGACCGACGGACCTGCGAGCCGACCTCATGCATTTCGAATCGCGGAAGCTCTTCCAGCGTCATCCGATGAACCTCTACGGACAGGTCGCGTGCCAGGCGCCACACCTCCAGGCGTTGATAGCCGGATGCCTCTTCAGCCTCCTCAATCATCCATCTTTCATCTTCCATCATGCTTCTCATCAGCGTCACGGATGCACGATGCTCTCGTCGAGGTTGAGGGCGGCACGGGCGAGGGCCGTCCAGACGTCTTTCTCGGGGACCTGGCGGGCGCGTTGCGCGTCGATGAAGGCCTGCATGGTCTTCAGCTCGTCGGGCGCGGGCGGGCGGGTGACGCATCGGCGGAGGACGAAGGCGATGCGACCGGCATCATCGGAGGCGGCGGCCATGGCCTTCGCTCCGAGGGCGCGGGCCGCTTCCATGAACATCTCGTCGTTGAGCAGGGTGAGGGCCTGGAGCGGGCTGTTGGAGACGTCGCGGCGAGCGATGCAGGCCTCGCCGGTGGGCGCGTCGAAGGTCGTGGCCATCGCGAACGGGGCGGTGCGCTTGATGAAGGTGTAGAGCGAGCGACGGTAGCGGTCTTCGCCCTCGCTGGGCTTCCAATCGATCTTACCATAGGCGCCTTCGCTGGTCACGCTCGCGGGCTGGGGTGGGTAGACGCCAGGGCCGCCCATCTTGAAGGAGATCAGGCCGGCCGCCTGCAGCGCGCCGTCGCGGATGACTTCGGCGTCGAGGCGGAAGCGGCTGCCCCGGGCGAGCAGCAGGTTCTCACGGTCCTTCTCGGCGAGCTCGGGCGTGACGCGCGAGGACTGACGGTAGGTGGCGCTGGTGACGATCAGGCGGTGGAGCTTCTTCATCGACCAGCCGGTGCGCTGGAATTCGACGGCGAGCCAGTCGAGCAACTCAGGGTGCGTGGGGGCTTCGCTCTGGTAGCCGAAATCCTCGAGCGAGGCGACGAAGCCGCGGCCGAAGAAGGCCTGCCACTGGCGGTTCACGGCCACGCGGGCGGTCAGCGGATTCTCAGGCGCGAAGAGCCAGCGCGCGAAGGTCAGGCGGTTGGCGGGGGCGTCTTTGGGCAGGCCGGGCAGGAAGGCGGGCACGCCGGGCTTCACTTCTTCGCGCGGGTTCAGGTACTCGCCGCGGTGGTAACGTACGGTCGGTCGCGGGTTGGAGGCGGGGCGCTCGCGCATGACGAGGGTGGGCTGGCCGCGCGGGATGCGCTTGCGCAGGGCGGCGAGGGCCTTGGCATGCACGGCGACTTCGGGCGCGGTCTCGAGGAAGCGCATCCGCAGGGCGTCCCGATCCTGCGGGGCGGCGCCGGCGAGCATGGCCTCGATCGCCGCGGGGTGGCCGGTGGCGGTGGCCTGCTCGTCGGTGGTGACGGAGAGGCGGAAGTGGCCGAGCGAGCAAGAGAAGTGCTTTTCAAAAAGCATCTTCAGGGTCCAGCCGGCCGGGAGGTCGGTCGGCTTGGCGAAACGGAAGACGGCCGTCTGGCGTTGACCGTAGCCGCCCAGCACCTGCCAGCCGCTCGACATCTCGCCGTCGAGCGCGGCGGCGGCATTGTTCTTCTTGCGGGCGGCCTTGCCTTTCGCTTTGGCTTTGGTCTTGGGTGCGGCGGCGGCATCACTGATGCGGTCTTCCTCTTCGTCGTTCGTCGCGATGGCTTCACCGAACTCTAGACGCTGTTTGCCTTGCCAGGCTTGGAGTTCGCTGAGGAAGAAACCGCCGAGGGGCCCCTCGTAGCCGGTCAGTCCTGGGCCGTCGTTGGGCAGGGAAGGGTGGTCGGCGACTTCAAGGCGGAGGGCGGTGACGCCTTTGTGGGCGCGATCAAAGGTCAGGTCATAGACGTCGCTCTTGGTGCTGTCGCCGCCGCCGAGGATGAAGCCGTCGGGCTGCACCTCGAGTTTGGGCATCGTCGTCTGGAGCTTGGCCGGACGGAGTACTTCCCATTTCGAGGCCTTGGGGGCTTCGGCGGCGATCCACGCGTCGACTTTGGGATCGAGGGCGGCCACGCCGCCGGGGAATTTTCCGGGGAGGGATTCTTCGGCGGCGGCGATCTTGCGGGCGTGCTCGGCGACCTGCGCGGCGAGGTCGGCCGGCGGAATATGATAGGTCGGTTCGTCGGCGTTGTTCAGCAGCGCCATGACGCCGAAGTAATCCGTGTGCAGGATCGGGTCATACTTGTGGGTGTGACACTGCGCGCAGTTCATCGTCAGGCCCATCCACGCCGCGCCGGTCGCACCCACGCGGTCGACCATCGCGTAGAAGCGGTATTCGTTGGGGTCGATGCCGCCTTCCTCGTTGAGCATCGTGTTGCGGTGGAAGCCGGTGGCGACGTGGTCGTCGGGCGTGGCTCCGGGGAGGAGGTCTCCGGCGAGCTGCTTGATGCCGAACTGGTCGTAGGGCAGGTCGGCGTTGAGGGCCTTCACGACCCAGTCGCGGTAGGGCCAGATCGTGCGCGGGCGGTCCTTCTCGAAGCCGTTGGTGTCGGCGTAGCGGGCGAGATCGAGCCAGCGGCGAGCCCAGCGTTCGCCATAGCGCGGTGAAGCGAGCAGGCGGTCGACGAGTTTCTCGTAGGCGTCAGGCGATTTGTCTTGGACGAAGGCGTCGGCCTCTTCGGGCGTGGGCGGCACGCCGGTGAGGTCCAGCGTGACGCGGCGGACGAGGGCGTAGCGGTCGGCTTCGGGCGAAGGCTTCAGCCCAGCCTTCTCGAGTCGGTTCCGCACGAAGGCATCGATCGGGTGCACGCCGGCCTGCGGCACGGGTGCCTGCTTCGGCGCGGAGAAGGCCCAATGCGGCTGATAGACGCCGCCCTCGGCGATCCAGGCGCGCAAGGTCTCCTTGTCTTTCGCGGACATCGGCTTCTTCGCCTCCGGCGGCGGCATGACGTCATCCGGGTCGTCGGAGAAGATGCGGTGGATGACCTCGCTCTTGTCGGGCTGCCCGGCGACGATGGCGGTCTCGCCTGACTTGCCTTTGCCGTGGGCGGACTCCGGCAGGTCGAGGCGGAGCTTCCCTTTGCGCGAATGTTCGTCCATGCCGTGGCAGGCGAAGCAGTGCTGGGCGAGGATGGGCCGGACCTCGCGGTTGAAGTCGACGGCCTCGGCCGGGGCGCAGGCGCCGGCGAGCAGGAGGGCGTAGTAAAGGCGTGGCATGGGGCTAGGGTCCGAGCGGGGTCTCGACGCGTAATAAGACAGTCAAGACCGCCCGCGGTTGCGAGCCATTAGCAGGGGAGGGTTGGCGGTTGCGACCCTCTGAATTCGGGCCAGGATGGCGATGCCGTGCTCCGTGCAGCCCTCATTTCCTCTCTTATCGCCGCGGGACTGTCCGCGGCCGAGCAAGCCCGTCCCCTGAAGGCCCGGTGGGCGGAGGCCCTTGGTTCGCCGGCTTCGGCTGGTTTTGCCGGAGCTCCGACCTCCGAACTCGTCGAGTCGTTCGAGACACCCGATTTCAAAGCCCAGCTGTTTCGTCAGCGTACTGGTCCGGAGACCTGGCAGCGGATTCTTCTCCTGAAGCCTCTGCGGCTCGAAGGCCGGACCGCCGGAGTCGTCGTGCCGTTCTACGATCCCGACCGGATGTGCGGATATGACCTCAGGACGAAGCAACGGCTCGGACCGGAACGGAACACGGCTTTCTTCGGCCTGCACCTTGTCCGTCTGGGCTACGTCGTCGCCGCGGTCGAGGCTTACCCGTTCAACCTGCTTACGCCGGACGAGCGGGCGGCGAGCAAGGGCGGGATGGGGGTCTGGCGAGATGCGGCCGCCAAACTCGCCCGCCAGCACCCGCAGTGGACGGGCATGGGTAAGCTCACCCACGACACCCGTTTGGCAGCCGATCTCCTGGCGGCGGATGCGCAGGTCGACCCGGCCCGTCTCGCGGTGATGGGGCATTCGCTCGGCGGCAAGATGGCCTTCTACGCCGGATGTCTCGATCCGCGCTTCAAGGCGATCGTCGCGAGCGATTTCGGCCTGGCATGGGATTCCTCCAATTGGGGCGACGCCTGGTATTTCGGCGACCAACTTAAGGCCATGCGCGCGGACGGTCTTTCGCAGGAACAGCTGCTCGCCGTCTATGCTCCGCCGTTCTTCCTGATCGCCGGACAGTACGACAGCAAAGCGACGAGCGGTCCTTTGTTGGACGCGGCCCGCAAGACACGGGAACTCACGGGTCAGGCAGGCGGCATTGAGATGTTCGACCATCATTCCGGCCACCAGCCGACGTGGCCGTCCTTGAAGGCCGCCTATGTCTGGCTGGCGCAGCGGATGGACATGCCTGCGCCCGACTTCGCGCACCTCGACGTCCTCGCCCACGAGCAGGCGAAGTCCGCCAAGTAGGCGCTCACTTCTTTTTCTTCTTCGCGCCGGCTTTGCCGGATGCCGCGCCGAGCGCCGGGCCGTTGTCGGCCGGCAGGGAGCGATGCCAGGCGAGTAGTGCGGACGTGAGTCGGGCGACGACGGCCGGTTCGCGGGCCGCAAGGTCGGTCGTCTCGCCCCGGTCCTTGGCCAGATTGAACAGCAGCGGCTTCAGGCCGTCATAGTCACAGAGCAGTTTCCAATCGCCTTCGCGGATCGCGAGATCGGGCTGAGGGGTCGCCAGCGCGGGCGCCCATGTCTTCCGGTCGGGCGGGCGCCGCCAGCAGAGCGACCTCGGGGGGACGGGTGAAGTTCCGCCCAGCAGGGTCGCCGACAGGTCGACGCCGTCGAGTCCGGCGGGGGCAGGCAGTCCGGCCAGTCGCGTCAGCGAAGGAGCCAGGTCCATGGCGGCGAAGACCGAGGCCGCGTCGGCGCCGCCGATCCGTTCCTTCGCCATGCGGCCGGGAGCCCAGACGATGAGCGAAGAGCGTAGGCCGCCTTCGAAGATCTGCGTCTTGCCGCCGCGGAAGGGGCCGGCGCTGCCGGCGCCGGGTTCGGGTCCGTTATCGGAGCAGATGACGAAGACCGTGTTGGCGCGGAGAGCGGGGTCGGTGCGGACGCGTTCGAAAAGTCGGCCGAGCTGACGGTCCATCTCCTCGAGCACCGCGAGGTAGATCCGATGTTTTTCCGGCGACCATTTCTCCAAGGGAGGGAAGTAGGGGCTATGGACGTCGTCCGGCCAGAGATCGACGTAGAACGGCTGCTGCTTGGCCGCGGCGGTGTCGATGAACTTCAGGGCGGCATCGACATAGCCGGAGGTGATCTCGGTGCGGTTCATCCAGGTGACCGGGCCGCCGAGGCGCTCGGCATCGGCCCAGATCTTCTTCGGCTCCTTGTCGCCGGGCTTGCGGGTGAGCGGCAGGAGTTTCGGACCCATCCCTTCGAAGTTCGTCAACGAGGCGTCATAGCCGTAAGCCGTGATGGCTGGCGCGTCGACGACGTCACGCTGGCCGCCGAGATGCCATTTGCCGAAGTGCCCGGTGGCGTAGCCGCCGGCTTGCAGGGTGCGCGCGAGCGAAGGCGCCCGGGGGTCGAGCCACTGCGCGTTGCCTTTGGCTTCGTTGGCCGCCCGGGATTCGAGGAACGAGTTGATGCGCCAGCGTTGCGGATATTGTCCGGTGACGAAGGCGCACCGCGAGGGTGAGCAGATCGGCGAATTCACGTAGAACTGCTCGAAGCGCAGGCCTTCGGCGGCCAGCCGGTCGATGTTCGGTGTCTTCGCCTCCTGGTTGCCGAAGCAGGAGAAGTCGCCCCAGCCCATGTCGTCGATGAGCACGAAGACGAAGTTGGGCTTCGTCGGTTCCGCGGCGCCCAGGAGGAGGGCGGAGGCGAGCAGGCAGAGGAGGCGCATGGCTTAACGTACGCCGGAGGGTGCCGCGTCCTTGGTCAGTTCGGCGAGCCGTACGCGCATGGCCTTGACGCGTTCGGGTTCGGCCGTGGCGAGGTTCTTGGCTTCCGCCGGGTCGTCGGCGAGATGGTAAAGGGCGACCTGTTCATATTTGCCGGCAGCCTTCTTGTTTTTCTTCTTACCCGTCGTCGCGCCGTCGTCGGCTCCGCCGTCCACGATCAGTTTCCAGTCGCCCATGCGGACCGCCGCCCGGCTCGGGCCTTGGGTCGATACCGAGAGGATGGCGTCATGGGGCGAGGCGGCCTGTTTCGTCAGCATCGGCCAGACGTCGAGGCCGTCGATCGGTAGCTTCTGTTCGAGGGAGCCGCCGGCCTGCTTGATCAGGGTCGGATACCAGTCGACCATGTGCATCGGCTGGCGGATACGCTGTCCGGCCGGAATGCGGCCCGGCCAGGTGGCGAAGGCCGCGGCACGGGTGCCGCCCTCGAAGATCGATCCTTTGAAGTCACGGAGCGGGGTGTTGTCGCCCGGGGGCGGGCCGCCGTTGTCGCTGGAGAAGACGATGAGCGTGTTATCCAGGCGGCCGGCCTGCTTGAGCGCCGCTTCGATCTGGCCGATGGCCTCGTCGACCGCGGCGAGCATCCCGGCGAGTTTCTGGCGGTTGCCTTTCAGGTGGGCGTAGGGCTTGAGGTAGCTGTCCGGGACCTGGAAGGGGCTGTGGACGCCGTTGAAGGGTACGTAGAGAAAAAGAGGCTTGGAGGAATCGCCCGTCGTGATGACTTTGCAGGCCTCCTTGGCGATCAGATGCGTCGTGTAGCCCTCTTCCTTGAGCGGCTCGCCGTTGCGGTACCAGTCGAGCTTGCTCGTTCGTTCGTGGGAGTAGTAGTCGAGCATCCCGAAGAAGTGGCCGTACTGGTGATCGAAGCCGCGGGCGTTGGGCTGGTAGGCTTTCTCGAATTCGCCGAGGTGCCACTTCCCCGTGAGCGCGGTGCGATAGCCGGCCGAGCGCAGGGCGTCCGCCAGCGTACGTTCGGCGAGCGGCAGGCCCCAGGGCGCGCCGGGGGAGACGATCGTGTAGACGCCGGTATGCGTCGGGTAGCGTCCGGTCATGAGCGTGGAGCGGGTCGGGGAGCAGACCGGTTGGACGTAGTGGCTGTCGATGATCGCGCCGCTTTGGGCGAGCCGGTCGATGTTGGGGGTCTTGATCTCTTTGCCGCCGTTGAAGCCGCAGTCGGCGTACCCGAGGTCGTCGATCAGGAAGAAGACGATGTCAGGCTGCTTGGTGGGCTGCGCCGAAGCGAATACCGCATACAGGCAGGCCAGACCGGTCAGGAGGGCGTGGGGGCTCATGGGGTGTCCTGAGGGAACACCGCTCCGGCGCAAAGGTTAAGCCGAAACCTCGTTTATCGTCCGGCCGGGAGCCACTGCACGGCGTCGACGATCACGTGGCCGTCGGTGCCGGCGTTGGCGATCTCGACCCAGCCCTCCTTGCCGGCGGCAAACTCGAAGGTGCCCACGACATGGAAAGGCGCGTCGCCCTTCGGCTTGAGCTTCTGGTTCACGAGGACCTTGGTCTCGCCGCCCGCGTGGCGGATGGTGACCGGGACGTTCGTGGCGCGGTTGCCATTCACGCTGTAGGCCACGGCGACGCGATACTTGCCGGCCGCGGGCAGGGCGGGGGTGAAGCGGGCGGTCATCGCGCCTTTCTCCGCGTTGCCGTCGTGACGGTAGCCGTCGCCGACATAGC
>JBDKIN010000118.1:0-5035 GCA_039797095.1 Verrucomicrobiota bacterium | reverse complement strand
GTCTGGTCGAGGCCGTCGACTTTCTGGTCGGGCTTGCTCGCGCCGCTGCCGGCGCGCAGGAGCGTCGGGTAGAGGTCGACGGACTGCATCAGGAAATCGGCCGTCGTGCCGGCCTTCACCTTGCCGGGCCAGACGACGATGCCGGGTTCGCGGGTGCCGCCTTCGTAAAGCGAGGCCTTGCCGCTGCGATAGGGCAGGTTGCTCGTCGCCGGGATTTCGGCGTAGCCGTCGGGGTCGGTCTTCTTCGGCGGATAGGCGTAGCCGCCGTTGTCGGACCAGAAGACGATGATCGTGTTGTCGGCCTCGCCGGAATCATCGAGGTGCTTCAGCAGGCGGCCCACCGAGTCGTCGAGGCTCTTCACCATCGCGGCGTAGAGCGGGTTCTTCTGCGGATCAGCAGGGTCGGTCTTCTGCTTGAAGTATTCGATGTAATCTTTGCGGGCGTTCCAGGGAGAATGCACGGAGAAGAGCCAGAAGTTCACGAAGAACGGCCGGCCTTTGCTGGCGCGGATGAACTTGCCGGCCTCGTCGGCCATGCGTTCGTCGACGTGCCGGCCAGCCTCGTCCTTGATCGCAGGGTCGGCGATGAACTGCCAAGGCGCCAGATAGCCGCCGCCGGGTCCGGGGGCCTTGGGGGTGTGGGGCCAATCCAAGTCGAAGCCTTGGTCGCGCGGTTCGTAGGCGTCGCCCGCTTGCAGGTTATGACCGAGATGCCACTTGCCGAAGTGCGCCGTCGCATAACCGGAGGCTTTGAGCGCTTCGGCGAGCGTGTGGTAGTCGGGCTGGAGGCGCGTGATCGATTGGGCGATGAGCGTCCGGCTATTGGGATTGCCGGGCTCGAGTTTCTTCTCGAGCTGCACTGTCGGGAGATGGCAGACGGGAGCGGTGATGCCGATACGGGCCGGGTATTGTCCGGTCAGGATGCTCGAACGCGTCGGCGAGCAGAGAGGGCTGGCGGAATAGGCCTGGGTCAGGCGGACGCCACGGGCGGCCAGCCGGTCCAGGTTGGGCGTCTCATGATACTTGCTGCCGAAGCAGGCCAGGTCGCGGCCGCCGAGGTCGTCGGCCAGGATCAGGATGATGTTCGGCTTATCCGCGGCGACGGCGGCGAGCGGAGCGAGGAGGAGGGCGAGTGCGCGCATGGGGTTGAAGAGGGATCGGGGCAGGGCGGAAAGATACGACCTCACTTGGCGGACTTCTTCTTGGCCGCCTTGCCCTTGGATTTGGCGGATTCCTTGTTCGTGTTGCCGTCGTTCCAGCGCGGGTCTTCCCAGCGAGGCGGCATGTTCTGGGCGTTCCAGGCGTCCCAGAGGGCTTGCAGGGCCTTCACTTTCTCGGGTTGCTTCGCGGCGAGGTCGTCCTGCTCGTGGCGATCCGCCCGGAGGTCGAAGAGCTGCACGGGTTGGGCGAGGCCGGCTTTCACGAGCTTCCAATCGCCTTGGCGGACGGCGTATTGGACGCCGAAACGCCAGTAGAGCGTATCACGGTCGAGTTTGTCCGCCTTGCCCTCGAGCAATGGCAGGAGGTTCGTGCCGTCCAGCTTCCACTCCGGCTGCGGCGTACCGCCGGCGGCGGCGAGGGCGGTGGGCAGGATGTCCAGTTGGATGACCGGCGTCTCAAGGACGCGACCGGCGGGGATGCGACCTTTCCACTGGGCGAGCCAGGAGACGCGGATGCCGCCTTCCCAGAGGAGCCATTTGCGGCCGCGCAGGCCGTTCATCTCGGCGAGGGGCGAGGCGCCGCCGTTGTCGCTGACGAGGAAGATGAGCGTGTTCTCTTCGAGCTTCAGTTCGCGGAGCTTGGCGAGGATCGCGCCGACGGCGTCGTCGGCCTCGCTGATCAGCGCGGCGTAGTCCTGCTTGCCTTTGGGCAGGTCGGGGAAGCGCGCCTTGATCTCGGGGCTGGCGACTACCGGGGAATGGACGGCGTTGAAGGGTACGTAAAGGAACCACGGTTCGGCGCGGTGGCGCTCCATGAAGGCGTTCGCTTCGCGGGCGTAGATCGGGGAGGTGATCGGGGCGCCGGCCGGATCGGGGATGAATTCCTTGCCTTTATAGAATCCCATCTTGTCGCCGAGGTTGCCCGTCGTGCCGAAGGATTCGTCGAAGCCGCGATTAGCCGGCAGGTATTCCGGGCTCGTCGCGCCGACGTGCCACTTGCCGAAGATGCCGGTGACGTAGCCGAGCGGCTTGAGCCGCTGGGCGATGGTGGTCTCGCTGAGCAGGAGGTTCTTGTTCTCCGGATTCTTGCCTTCGTTGGAATTGGCGTCGTGCCCCGTGCGCGCCTGGTAGCGTCCGGTCAGCAGGCCGACCCGGCTGGGCGAGCAGATGCAGGCCGCCACATAACCATCGGTGAAACGCACGCCGTTCCGGGCGAGCGAGTCGATGTGCGGAGTCGGGGCGAGTTTACCGCCATAGCAGCCCGGTTGGGCCCAGCCCATGTCATCGAGGTAGATCACCAGGATGTTCGGCTTGTCGGCGGCCGAGGCCGTCAGCGGGGCGAGCAGGGCGAGGAGGAGCGAGAGGGCGACGGGTCTCATGGAATTCTTACACCGTGAAGTCAGGTTGGTTTCAACGACCCGTCACTTTGGTCCAATCGAGGGACTTTGGCAGCGGGCTTCCGCTCAGCGGCAAAGGCCGGCCCTGTTCGATGATCTCCAACGACAGGGTGGAGATGTTGCCCCAGTCCTGCATGGGCGTTTTTTCGCCGTCCTTGCCGCCATGGAAGTCGGCGACGGTGAAGGTCACCTCGGTCTGGCCGGGTTTGGTGAGCGCATTGGCGACATAATCCTCCCCGGGCGCGCGCACGCCGGTGAGGAATCGGTTCTTGGATACGCGGAGCCGCACGCCGAGGCGTTTGTCCGTCGGCGTGAGCTTGAGGCAGAGGGCTTGGTCGGCCCCTGGCAGCCGCATCTCCGGATCCCGGAATTTGTAGGTGGTCAGGCCGCCGCTGGGCGAGATCCCCCAGTCGCGACTGAAGTCCGGGCTGAACTCGTCCCGTGTGGCCATCGCCCGGAGGCGGCTGGTGTCCCAGGTCTGCGGGAGATGCACGGCTTCTTCCGAGGCGAGGGTGAAGCCGTCGGCGCTGCCTTCGAAGGCCTGGCGGATACCTTCGAGGGGATAGGCGCAATCGGCGAAGGCGAACAGGGGCAGGCCTTCGTGGGCGGGAAGTCGGGCGGACCACGTGTCACCTGTGCGCACGGCATCGGCCTGCTTCCAGAACCGCGACTGCGGATTGGGGTCGTGGCTGTAGAGGATGCGCACCGAGCGCAGGCGCGCCGGCTGGTCGGGAGTGACGACGAAGGCCGCCGATTTCCCGTCGGCCGCCAAGGTGAGGCTGGCCTTGGCGGTCTTGGGGATTTCGATGGGCTGACCTTTGAGGTGACGGTCAAACCAGAGGTTGAGGAGCAACCATTGCTCGGGTCCGAGGGAATGGTTGTAATGCAACTTGAGGCTGATGCGCCAGTCGGGGTGCGGCAGACGCGCCAGGCACGTGAACGCGCGGTCGACGGTGCCGTGGAAGTCATTGGTCGCGGTGAGGAGCAGCACGGGGCACTTCACGTGCGGGTAGTATGATTGCGATTCCATCGTCGCCGCGAAGAGGTCGGCATGGCCGCGGTAATGTCCGGCGGGGACGGGATCAGGGATGCCGGGGAAGGGGCTGGTGACGAAGCCCGTCCCGCCCACCATGGGCGCGACGGCGCGGAGGCGCGGATCGATGGCGGCGAAGGAGGTGATGTTGCCGCCCATCGAGTAGCCCGTGAAGCCGATCCGGGAGGGATCCACCTCCGGCTGGTCCTCCAGGAAGGTGATCGCCCGCCGCCCGGCATAGGTGAGCAGGTACCAGTTGCCGTTGCGCGGGCTGAGCACGGGGTCGATGGTGTGCGGGTCCGGCAGGAAGTCCTGCTTCACGCCGCGGAAGGCTTTGGGGTAGAACTGCGGACCTTGCGTCGGGTCGACCTTGCCCCAGTCGGTGTTCTCCTTCGCTCCGGGCTCGATCTCCCTGCCGCCCCAGTTGATGTCAATCGTGGCGTAGCCCTGTTTCGCGAAATAGGCGCCGCGCTGTCGCTCGGCCCGCTGGCCGCCGCCATGGGCCCACACGAACGCCGGAGCTTTTTGGGCGCCTTCCGGGAAAGTGTAGAAGGCGGCGATGCGGGAAGGGGCGCCTTTGAAGTTACCGACCAGGAAGGTGACGAGGCGGCAGACCACGCCGTCTTCCCTCCATTCTTTCAACACGCGTACGTCGAGGGGGTCGCGGCGGAAGTCGACGTCCCGCCAGAGCGAGACGACGTCGCGCGGCACGTCGGCTTCGCTGGCGTAGGGCTGCAACGAGTCGGCGGCGGACAGCAGCGCGGCCGCCGCGGTCAGGAGGACGGAGAGGAGGCGCATGATCAGTGCGGCAGGCCTTTGAGGTCGGCGGGCATCACTTTGTCGTCCTTGGCGGCTTCGGCGGCGAGCCGCGCGCGCATTTCTTCGAGCCGCTTCGGCTCCTTGGTCGCGAGGTCGGCCTGCTCGAAGGGGTCGGCGGCGATGTTGAAGAGCTGCGGCTTCCCTTTGTTCATGGCGATGAGCTTCCAGTCGCCGTGGCGGACCGAGCGTCCCTGCGCATGGCCGATGTAGATCGTCCGCGCCGCGGGTGCGGCGTCCTCGCCCGTGAGGACTTTCCAGCGATCGAGGCCGTCCCATTTCGCATCCTGGGCAGGCTGGAAACCGGTCAGGCCCGCGAGCGTCGGCAGCCAGTCGCCCACGTAGAGCGGGGCGCCGACCTTGGCTGGCTTGAGCCTGCCGGGCCAGTTCGCGAAGGCGCACACGCGCGTGCCGCCTTCGTAGAGGGTGTTCTTCTGCCCGCGCAAGGGATCGTTCTCGCTGTTGAAAGGGGAGTCCGGCACGTCGCCCGCGTAGGCGTTGGTGAGGCCTTCGATGCCGCCGTTATCCGAGGTGAAGATGATCAGCGTCTTCTCGCGCTGACCGGTGCGCTCAAGGGCCTCGACGAAGGCGCCGACCTTGGCGTCGAGCTGCGCGACCATCGCGGCCAT
>JBDKIN010000117.1:0-4015 GCA_039797095.1 Verrucomicrobiota bacterium | reverse complement strand
GCGTGGATGGCGGCGACGTCGGCCGAGGACTTCACGACGAGGTCGCGGAGAGCCGGGGCGAGGTCGGCCTTCTTGCCTTCGACGATCAGGCGCTGGGCGCGGAGGCGGCCATACTGCGTGCCACCGGAGAGGCCGGCGAGGAGCTCGGCGGAGGAATCGCCCTGCGCGGCCTTGGCGACATTGCCGGCCTTATCCCAGACGATGCGATAGATCCGTCCGCGGGCGTGGTCACGCAGGTCGTTCTCGTGCGCGCCACCGACGCCGGTCTTGGCGTCGTAACCGCCGCGATTCACGCTCGGGGTCGGGTTATGCTGGATGATGAAGTTCTGCCAGTCGGCGAACCAGATGGCGCCGTCGGGACCGACTTCAGCGAAGACCGGGGACATCCATTCGTCGGAGCTGGCGACGAGGCTGTAGCCGTCCTTGGCGACGTAGCCGGCGCCATTCGGCTGCACGTCCATGAGGCCGATGAGCTTCATCGTCGGCTCGCAGACCATCGCCTTGCCCTGCAGACGCTCAGGCAGGTGCGGAGAGTAGATGAAGGTCGCACCAGCCGCGGCGGTCCAGCCGCCCATCACGTCGACCTGACGGAAGTTCGGGGTGATCGTGTGCGCCTTGTCGACGACGTTGATCTTCTTGGCCGACATGCCGCGGGAGCCCTTGGCCCAGGCCGTGGCCGGGATGCCGCCGAAGAAGATCGGGGCGTTATTGGCCGTGCCCCCGAAGGAGTCGCCGGCCGCGTTGGCGCCGTAACCCCAGGTGTTGTTGGAGAACTGGTGGAGGAACTCGAGCTGGGAGCCGTCCGCGGTGAAGCGGTAGCTGCCCATCGCAAAGTTCTTCTTCTCGCCGCCGACCTCGCCGGTGAAGCCGCTGTAGCCGACCGCGCCGCGGAGCCAGTTGTCGTAGCCGTAGGAGAGGCTGCTCGCCTGGGCGTGGGTGTCGCGGATGCCCCAGCCGGTGATGATGACCTGACGGACGTCGGCCTTGTCGTCGCCATCGGTGTCCTTGAGGAAGACGAAATTCGGGGACTGCGAGACGATCACACCGCCGTTGGCGAAGACGAGGCTCGTCGGGATGTTGAGCTTGTCGGCGAAGACCGTGAACTTGTCGGCCTTGCCGTCGCCGTCGGTGTCTTCGCAGATCTTGATCGAGTCATTGCCCTTCTGCTGGTCTTCCATGACGCCGTGCGGGTAGTCACGGGTTTCGGCGACCCAGAGGCGGCCACGGGCGTCCCACGCGAACGCGATCGGCTTCATGATGTCCGGCTCGGCGGCGAAGAGCACCAGTTTCATGTCCGCCGGAACCTGCGTGCGCTCCATGCTGCCCTTGACCGAATAAGGCTTCTGGAAGGTCAGGGGCTCGGGGCGCTTCTCGTAATTGGCGACGTTGCCGTTCTTCTCGCGGACCTCGGGCTCGCGCTGCGCGAGGAAGGCCTGCCAGGAAGCCTTGCGGTCGGCGGAGAGCGCGGCTTCGAGCTGCGTGCGGAAAGCCTCCGGAGTCGTCTCCGCCGTCACCATGAACATCGGGAGCCGGTGCCCGGTAAGAGGCGACTTCACGACGAGGGCGTCGTAGCGTTCAAACTCGGCGATCTGGGGCGCCTCGCCTGCGACGTAATCGAACCAGATCGCATCACGGCCGAGGGCGGCCATCAGCGAGTGCAGCGGGCCGACGGCGGACTGCTCTTCGCCCGCCGGGTCGAGGTAGAGCACGCGGATGGGGCCGGAGGTCGGCGCGGCGGAGGCGAGGACGGCGAAGCAGGCCGACAGGAAGGCGACGAAGGGGCGCATAGGGGTATGGAACAAGCCAAAGCCCCCAAGGTTCGGAAGCAACCCGCAGAATCGTCAAAAACTGGGCAATCCCGACCGCGACGGCGGGCAGCCTGTCGTAAAAATGAAAGGACCGGCGGGCGTCGGCCCACTCGGCCAAAAAAACGGCGCCCAATCGGGCGCCGTGTTCAGGGAGCGATCGCTCAGCGACCTCAGTGGTCGTGGTGGTCGTGACCACCGGCGGCAGGCTTGTTGTCTTCCGGGAGGTCCGTGATGAGGCACTCCGTGGTGAGCAGCAGGCCGGCGACGGACGCGGCGTTGGTGATCGCGGTGCGGGTGACCTTGGTCGGGTCGACGACGCCGGCCTTGATGAGGTCCTCGTATTCGCCGGTGGCCACGTTGTAGCCTTCGGCGCCCTTGTGCTTGAGCATCACTTCCTGGACGATGAGGGAACCTTCGACGCCGGCGTTGAAGCACAGCGTGCGGAGCGGCTCTTCGATCGCCTTGCGGACGATCTGGGCGCCGATCTTCTCGTCGCCGACGAGGGAGCTGATCACGGCGTCGATGGCCTTGACGGTGCGCAGGAGCGCGACACCGCCGCCGGGGACGATGCCTTCTTCGACGGCCGCACGGGTGGCGTGCAGGGCGTCGTCGACGCGGTCCTTCTTCTCCTTGAGCTCGGTCTCGGTCGCGGCACCCACGTGGATGACGGCGACGCCGCCGGCCAGCTTGGCGAGGCGTTCCTGGAGCTTTTCCTTATCGTAGTCGGAGGTGGTCTCTTCGATCTGGCGACGGATGAGCTTCACGCGGCCCTGGATGTCGGCGGACTTGCCGGCGCCCTGGATGACGGTGGTGTTCTCCTTGTCGACGACGATGCGCTTGGCGCGGCCGAGGTCAGCGACCTTGACGGACTCGAGCTTGATGCCGAGGTCTTCGGTGACGAAGCGGCCACCGGTGAGGACGGCGATGTCTTCCATCATGGCCTTGCGGCGGTCGCCGAAGCCAGGAGCCTTGACGGCGCAGACGTTGATCGTGCCGCGGAGGCGGTTGACGACGAGGGTCGCGAGGGCTTCGCCTTCGATCTCTTCGGCGATGATGAGGAGCGGCTTGCCGGTCTTGGCGACTTCCTGGAGGAGAGGCAGCAGGTCCTTCATGGCGCTGACCTTCTTCTCGTAGAGGAGGATGTAGGCGTCTTCGAGGATGGCCTCGAGCGTCTCGGCGTTGGTCGCGAAGTACGGGGAGAGGTAACCCTTGTCGAACTGCATGCCTTCGACGACGTCGAGGGTGGTCTCGATGGTCTTGGCTTCTTCGACGGTGATGGTGCCGTCCTTGCCCACGCGGTCCATGGCTTCGGCGATGATGTCACCGATGGACTCGTCCCAGTTGGCGGAGACGGTGGCGACCTGCTTGATCTCCTTGCGGTCCTTGACCTTCTTGGAGATCACGGCGAGTTCCTTGACGATGGCTTCGGCGGCCTTGTCGACGCCACGCTTGACGAAGATCGGATTGGCGCCGGCGGCGACGAAACGGAGGCCTTCCTTGTAGATGGCTTCGGCCAGGACGGTCGCGGTGGTGGTACCATCGCCGGCCTTGTCGGCGGTCTTGGAGGCCACTTCGCGCACCATCTGGGCGCCCATGTTCTCGTAGGGATCGTCGAGTTCGATCTCCTTGGCGACGGTGACGCCGTCCTTGGTGACCTTCGGGGCGCCGAATTTCTTGTCGATCATCACGTTGCGGCCCTTGGGACCGAGGGTGACCTTGACGGCGCGGGCGAGGATGGAGACGCCGTTGAGCACCTTGCGGCGGCCGGCTTCATCGAAGAGGATCTGCTTCTTGGACATGTTGGTGTGGTTTGAGAGTTGGGGGTTAGATTATTCGACGACGGCGAGGATCTCTTCTTCGCGGAGGAGGAGGTAGATCTCTTCGTTGAGCTTCACTTCCGTGCCGGCGTACTTGCCGACGAGGACCTTGTCGCCGACCTTGACGTTGAAGGCGACCTTCTTGCCGTCCTTGTCGAGGGCGCCGGTACCGAGGGCGATGACCTTGGCTTCTTGCGGCTTCTCCTTGGCGGAGTCCGGGATGATGATGCCGCCCTTGATTTCTTCAGCCTCTTCGATGCGCTGGAGGAGGACGCGATCGCCGAGGGGCTTGACGCTGGGTTTGGTGTTTTTAGCCATGGTGGGTGTTTGGGTAGAGGTTGGTCCGTGAGGACGTGAGTGGGGTTGCAGAACAGATGCCAAAGCCGTTTC
>JBDKIN010000116.1:0-7429 GCA_039797095.1 Verrucomicrobiota bacterium | reverse complement strand
CGCTCCAGGCGTCGACGACTTTGCCGTCCAAATCGAAGACGAGGACGTTGTTCTGCTTGTGGTTGGTGATGAGGTAGAGGCGGCCGTCGCCGGCCTGGACCATCTCATGGCAATCCTTGACGGGGTGCTTGGCCTTGTCGGCCTGACACCAAAGCTTGTCGACGCGGTAACGGAACTCGCCGTGCCCGACGATCGCGCCGTGGTGCGGCGGCGTCGCCCCGGCTTGGGCAAGCACATGCGGAGCAGCCAAAGCGGCTAAGCTGGTGGCGAGGAAGGAACGACGGGAGAGGGAGGACATTATGATTAGATGACAGATGGCGGATGACAGATGACGGATAGGTGATGAAAGATGTGCGATGGAAGATGGCGGATGGGTGATGGGTGATGCGCGTGGGGTGGGGGCCTGTGAGTCGGCATGTTGGTCAGTTTCTGGTTTTAATCATCCATCCTTCATCGTTCATCGTTTATTCATCTGCCTCGTGGTACTCACTCCCGCGTAATCGCCTCATCGAGGTTGAGGGTGAGGCTCGCGACCACGGTCCAGGCGGCGAGTTCGGAGAGGTCAGCGCCGTCGGCGTGAACCCGCTGGCCAACGCGCAGGAATTGGGCGGCGGCGGCCGGCTGGGCGCGATAATGGTCCCGGGCCTTCATGAGCGTGCGGCCGAGGAGGGCGGCTTCCTGGTCGTTGGCTTCGCGCGAGAGCACCCGACGGAAGAGCGACTGGATCCGCGTAGCGTCGCCGCCCTCCCGCACGAGTTCCGCGGCGATGGCCTGCGAAGACTCGAGGTAGGTGGCGTCGTTCTGGAGGGTGAGCGCCTGCAGCGGGGTGTTGGTGCGGCCGGTCCGGACCTCGCACGAGCGTCGCTGCGCGGAGTCGAACAGGAAGGTGGGCGCGATGGAGCGACGCCAGAAAGCGTACAAGGTCCGGCGATACTGGGCCGGGCCTTCGCTGGCCTCATATTTGAAGCGACCCATGAAGAGCTCCTCCCAGACGCCGTCGGGCTGGTAGGGTCGTACGGGCGGTCCGCCGAGGACGGGGTTGAACAAGCCGGCGCTCCGCAACGCGGCGTCGCGGATCATCCAGCTGGGCAGACGGAAGCGGGCCCCGCGCGCGAGCAGGCGGTTCTCCGGATCCTTGGCCAGCAGGGCGGCGCTCACGGCGGAGTCCTGCCGGTAGGTGCGGCTCATGACGATGAGCTTCAAGGTTCGCTTGAGATCCCAGCCGTGCTTGACGAGGTCCACGGCGAGCCAGTCGAGCAGTTCGGGATGGCTCGGGCGCTCACCCTGGAGGCCGAAGTCCTCGGTGGTCCGCACGAGTCCCTGGCCGAACAGCATCTGCCAGAGGTGGTTCACGGCGACGCGTCCGGCCAAGGGGTTCTCGGGGGCGGTCAGCCAGCGCGCGAGGCCGAGGCGATCGCGCGGAGCGTCGGCGGGCCAAGGTGTCAGGGCCTTGGGGACGTCCGGCGTGACCTTCTCGCCGTGCTTGTCCCAGACGCCGCGCACGAGCACGAAGGTGTCGCGCGGCTGCTGGCGCTCGGCGAGGACCATGACGTTCACTTTGCCGGCGCGCGCCTTGACGTCCGCCTGGTCGCGCATGGCCCGGTCCAACGCGGCCCGTGCGTCACGGTACGGACGATGATCGGCGAGGAATTGATCGAAGAGTCTCTCGCGCAGCTTCACGTCGGGCTCGGCCTTGACCGCCGCGAGTTGCTCGAACGGCGTCGCGCCGATCAGGGCGACGGCAGGTCCGGCCTCATCGGTCACGGCGAGACGGAAGCGTCCTAAGTTGCGGTCACCGAGGGTGGAGCGCTGGCGAAGTTCGATGATGAGTTCTTCGTCGGGCCCGAGGGTCAGGGGCTCGGCGAGGCGGTACACGGCCTGGTGCGGCTTGGTCTTGTCCGCCCCGATGGTGGTCCAGCCGTTGCGCGGATCGTCGTCGAGGGTGTCCTTCACGTCGCCGTAGTTGCCGTTTTTCTTCTTGTCGGCCGTGAAGTCCGCGACGGCTGAATCCAACGCGATGTCCCGGATGAGCGAGTTGCCCTTCGTCCGGACCTGTGCCTTGAGGTCGGTCAGCAGGAACTCGCCGTCCTTGCCGCGCCCGAGGCCGCCGCCGGTATGTGTCGGGTGGGGCAGGACTTCGAGTCGCAGGCCGGTGATGCGGCGGCCGCGGGGGCTGGCCATGAAGCGATACTCGTCCTGCTTGGGGTGCGGACCCGTAGCCTGCACGGCGAGGTCGGCTTCCTGCTTGAGCACGGTGCCCTCGGCGGTCTCCAGCGCGTCGGCGCGCAGCGGCGTCCAGCTCACGTGCGTAGCAGGGAGCTTCCTGCGGGCTTCGCTCAGCCAGGTGGCGAAGGGCGCTTCGGCGGCTTTCCGGGCGGCTTTCTCGGCCGGCTGGGCGGCGTCGATGAGCGCCTGGACTTCGCGCAAGGCCCGCGCGGAGTGCGGAGACTGGAAGGGCAGGTAGGGCTTGGCGGCGGCGCCGGCCTTGCCGTCCTCGTCGATGCTGTTGAAGAAGGCGGTGAGCGAGTAGTAGTCCTGGATCGTGACCGGATCGAACTTATGCGTGTGGCACTGCGCGCAGCCGAGGGTCAGCCCGAGCCAGGTGGTGCCCATGGTGTTCACGCGGTCGAGGACGTAATCGACGCGGGATTCTTCCGGGTCGCGGCCGCCTTCGCCGTTGGTCATGTGATTGCGATGGAAGCAGGTCGCTAGCTTCTGCTCGGCGGTGGCGTTCGGGAGGAGGTCGCCGGCGAACTGTTCGAGGGTGAAGCGGTCGTACGGGATGTTGCGGTTGAAGGCGTCGACGACCCAGTCGCGCCACGGCCAGTTGTTGCGGGTGGCATCCGATTGGAAGCCGTCCGTGTCGGCATATCGCGCGGCGTCCAGCCACCACATGGCCATGCGTTCGCCGTAATGGGGCGAGGCCAGCAGGCGGTCGACGGCTCGCTCGTACGCGTCGGCGGACTTGTCCGCGAGGAAGGCCTGGGTCTCGGCTTCGGTCGGCGGCAGGCCGGTGAGGTCGAAGGAAAGCCGACGCAGCAGGGTGTGGCGCGGGGCTTCGGTCGCGGGCTTGAGTCCTTCGGCGGCGAGCTTCCGGCCGACGAAATCGTCGACGGGATGGCCGGTCACGGCGGCCTGCTCGGGCGCTTCGAAGGCCCAGTGGCGTCCCCAGACGGCGCCTTCGGCGATCCAGCGCCGGAGGATGTCGACCTGTGCCGCGGTCAGCCGCGGCTTGTGCGAGTCCGGCGGCGGCATGAGCTCGTCCTCGTCCGTGGTGATGATGCGTTCGATGAGCGCGCTGACCTCGGGCTTGCCGGGGACAAACGCTTCCTTGGCCAAGGCGTCCTCACGGGTGTCGAGCCGGAGCTTGGCTTTCCGGTGCGACTCATCCTGGCCATGACAACTGAAGCAATTGTCGGAGAGGATGGGGAGGACGTCCCGGCCGAAGCGCACGGGCTCCGCCGCGCCGGAGGGCAGGGCGAGCGCGAGGAGGGCGCAGAGCAGCGGGGCGGGCTGATTCATCTGGGGTCCATTCTACGCCGAACCTGGCAGTTTTAAATGGCATGCCCCGACCGGCGGGTTGTATTATCCTACCATGGCCCAGCCTCCCGTCGCCAATCGTTTCCCGATCTCGCTCTACGCGACCCCCAATCCTTCGCACCAGGAGGTGTTCTACACGGTACCGCGCGCGGGGCACCTGCTCGCCGGGACGGAGCACCACATCAAGCGCGACCACTTCCCGGGGCATGAGCTCATCCTCTGCCTCCGCGGCAAGGGCTGGACGCGGATCGCGGGCCGGACGCATCAGGTCCGCCGGGGCGATCTGGTCTGGATCAACTGCCATCATCCGCATGAGCATGGCGCGGTGGCCGACGATCCGTGGGAGGTCTACTGGATCCGGGCCGAAGGGCCCCGCTTGGCGCAATTGTCCGATTTGCTGGCCGTCCGCGATGCCCCGGTGATCGGCGGGATGGACCTCCGTGCGGCGTCGCCGGTCTTCAAGGAACTGTTCCGGCTCATCCCGGCCGACGCACCGGAGTCCCCCGCCTTGATCCATGCGCAGGTGGCCGAACTCGTCGCGCAGGCCTATTGCGCCCGTCAACGGCTCGGCGAACTCACGCCGAAGGTCCCGCCGGCCCTCGCCCGCTGCGTCGAGCAGATGAAGCTCTTCTACTTCGAGAAGCACACGGTGCCTTCGCTGGCCCGGCTCGCCGGGCTGAGTCCGACCCATTTCTCGCGGGTCTTCAAGGCCTCCTTCGGGACGAGTCCGATCGACTGGCTCCGCCGCGAGCGCATCAGCCAGGCGAAGCGCCGGCTGGCCGATACGGCGGATGATATCAAGGAGATCGCGGAGCAGGTGGGCTACTCCGACCGCTATTTCTTCAGCAAGGACTTCAAGAAGCACACGGGTTTCACGCCGACGCAGTTCCGCGTGCGCGAGACCGACCGGCTGCGGGCGGAGTGAACGGCCTAAGGAAGGACTCGAGGGTCTCGTCGTGCCGACTTGCTGAAGGGGGGCCGTAAACCATGCACCGGTCATGGGTAGGGATGACCGGCCCGGGCATCCGTGGGCGCGCGGGCCGCACGCCCCTGTCATAATGCTCCCATGCCAACACTCCGGTTTCCCCTTGGCGCCCCCTTTGAGTTCGGCCTACCCGGATCCCGGCCTCCCTTTGAGCTCAGCCTCTCCCTATACTCGATACTCGATACTCTCTTATCCTACTTGCCCGAGCCGACGTATTCCTGGCGGTCGACGTCGCCGCTCTTGTCCTTGTCGAACTTGACGAAGTTCAAGGCCGCCTGCGCCGGCTCTTTCTGGTTCAGCATGAATTCTTCCTTGTTCAGCTTGCCGTCCTTGTTCGCGTCGCGGCCGTCGAACATGGCGCCACGGTCCTTGGTCGTCCCAGCCTTGGGCGCAGAGGCCTCGGCAGACTTCGCCTTGGCTTTGCCTTTCTTCCCTTTCGTCGCGCCGGTGTTCTCGGCGGTCGCGGGCGCGATGGGCGGAGGCAGGAACTTCGTCAGGCGGGCGATGACCTCGGCGTGTTCGGCCTTGGTCGCGACGTTGACGGTCTCGTGCGGGTCGTTGGTTTCGTCGTAGAGCTCGGTGGCGTGGATGGTGTTGTCCTTGCGGTCGCGCCAGAGGGTCAGGCGCCAGCGGTCGTCACGGATGCTGTAACCCATGAGGGACTTGCCGGCGTCGTTGCGCGGGTACTGGCTGATCGCGACCGGCCGGACCTGGGCGGAAGCGTCGTCGAGCACCGGCCGGAGGCTGACGCCTTCGACGTCCTTGGGCTTGGGCAGGCCGCACGCGTCGGCGAGGGTGGGGTAGATGTCGATGAACTCGGCGAGCGAGGCGCTCTTGCGGCCGGCGGCCTTCTGGCCCGGCATGCTGATCAGCAACGGTGCGCGCGCGGAGACCTCGAAATTGGTGTGCTTGTGCCAGAGGCCGTGTTCGCCGAGCTGCCAGCCGTGGTCGCCCCAAAGGACGATGACGGTGCTGTCCGCGAGGCCTTCCTTCTCGAGCGCGTCCAGGACGATCCCGACCTGGGCGTCCATGTAGCTGATGGCGGCGTAATAGCCGTGGCGGAGCATCCGGGCGGTCGCGGCGTCGACGATGCCATCCTTAGGCATGCCGGCGTAGCTGCTGAGTTCGCCGTTGGTGTGTCCGACGAAGCCCGGGGCGCCGGCGGGAAGTTTCTGGAAGGCGGGGACGTAGATCTTCGCCGGGTCGTAGAGATCCCAATACTTCTTGGGCGAGACGAAAGGGAGGTGCGGTTTGGCCATGCCGACGGCGAGGAAGAACGGCTTCCCCTTCTGCTTGAGTTCGGCGAGGGTCTGCGCGGCGAGGCGGGCGGTCTTGCCGTCGGTGTAGGTGTCATCGGGGACGTCGCCCGATTCGTAGGCGGGACCCCGGCCGCGGCCCTTCTTGTCGATGTTGCTGGCCTGGAGCTTCTGGTTCTCGTCGTTGGCGTATTGCGGGGCCTTGGGCGTCTGCCAAGCCACCGACCAGCTGGGGGCGTCATCGAAGCCGCCGTGGAAGATCTTGCCCATGCCTTGGCTGTGGTAGCCGTGGTTCTTGAAATGCTGGGCGACGGTCACCGCTTCGGGCAGCGCGGTGCGGAAGTGCGTCTCGAGATCCCATACTCGGGTGGCGTCCGGGCGTCGGCCGGTCATGAGCGACGAACGCGAGGGGCTGCACACGGCCTGCTGGCAGTACGCGCGGTCGAACGTCGTACCGCGCGCGGCGATCCGATCCAAGTTCGGAGTCTTGATGACGTTGTTGCCCGAGGCGTTGACCTCCGGTCGCAGGTCATCGACCGCGATGAAGAGCACGTTGAGCGGCTTCGTTTCGGCCGCGGACAAGCCAGCGCAGGCGAACAGGCCAAGGGATAGGAGGGCAAGGGGACGCATGGGTGCAGTTCATCCTAGTAACCCCCGGGGCTGGGCAAGGTTTCATCTTGGGTTAACTCGGGTAGGGCCACGGTCGCGACGCCGTCGCTCTCCTACCGACTATCCGGTTCCCTTCTGTCTCGAGGTAGGGATGACCGGCCCGGTCATCCAAGGGCGTGCGGGCCGCACGCCCCTACCTTTATAAACCCCAGCCAATCATCCGGTTTCCCGATGATGCCCCCTTTGAGTGCGGTCTCTCCCCATGCCCCGTGTCACCGTGCCCACTTGCCCCCTCGCTGACCGCTTCAGCGGTCAGCAGCGATGAGTTCCCATCCCTTGCGATAACTCTTCGTCAGCAAAGCCTCGGCCTCGGGCTTGCCCGGGAACTTCATGTTCGCGACGTCCCACTCGAGCTTCACGCCGCTGTGGCGGGAGGCGATGTTGCCAAGCTGCACGGCTTCGGTGAGCGGACCGGCGTAGGCGAAATTATCCGTGGTCTCATGGCCCTCGATGATGGCGTCGATCCATGCGTGGTAATGGCTGGAGCCTTCGACGATGTCGGTCAGGTCGACGGCCACCTTGTCCACGGGCTTGTCCTTGGCGCGGGCACGGCGGGTGAGTTCGCCGGGATTGAGGTTCTTGCCGAACTTCTCCTCGGGGAAGAGCGAGGGGAGCGCGTAGTGGGGGAGCAGCATGACGCCTTCTTCGCCGATGAAGATCGAGCCGGCCGGAGGGAACGGCTTGCCGGCCGGCATGCGCGCCAGCGCGAGGTCGGGCCGGCGTCCGCCGTCATACCAGGTGACCTTGATCGTCTCGCCCTTGGTGAATTCCGTGCCGGCGAAGGTCCACTCGATGGTCTGCTCGCGGCACCAGGTCTGCGGGTTGGAGCCGACGCTGTCCGCTTTGACGTTGATGGGATTGCCGAGCTTGAGCGCGGTGAAGACGGGGTCGAGCAGGTGGCAGCCGAAATCGCCCATGGTGCCGCAACCGAAGTCCACCCAGTCGCGCCACTTGAAGGGGTGATACACGTCCGGCGCGA
>JBDKIN010000115.1:0-3915 GCA_039797095.1 Verrucomicrobiota bacterium | reverse complement strand
GCTTCTTCGCCGGCCTCTTCATCGTCCCGATTGCCGCCGTGTTGCAGCACCGTCCCGCGCCGGAGGACAAGGGCGCCGTCCAGGGCGCCGCGAACGTCCTGAGCTTCGTCGGCATCCTCGGCGCCGCCGGCGTGCAGTGGCTGGCTTCGAACTGGTTGGGGCTCACTTCCGGTGAGCTCTTCTGGGCCTGCGGCGCGGCTGCGCTGGCGACGGGCGCCTACGCCGCGATTTCTCGCGGCCGTTTCATCGAGGCCGAACCGCGCTGAGCGCCGAGGGGCTGATCAGACCGTCGCGAGCACGCGCTGCTTGATCTCGGCGACGGGCATCGCGTTGAGCAGGACGGGCGAGAGACGGTTCTCGTTGATCAGCGGGAGGGCCGTGAGGTGTTCGCTGAGGACGAGGTTACGGTTCGCGGCGACTTCGTCGACGCGATCCACCGGCGTGAAGCGCGGGGTCGACTTGAGGACTTCCGGGTTGGTGCGGATGAGCTCGCCGATGGCCAGCACGACCTCGGCGAAACGATCCAGCTCGGTCTTCGTGTAGGACTCGGTCGGCTCGATCATCAGGCCGAAGACCTCGGGGAAGGCGACGGTCGGGGCGTGGAAGCCGAAGTCGAGGAAGAGCTTGCCGACGCGGGCGATGATGCCGGCGCGCGGGATGCCGGCGGCCTCGATGCGTCTGAAATCTTCTTCCGTGAGCGTGAGGATGAATTCGTGCATGCGCGGCACGCGGTCGGCCGCGGCGGGCAGGGACGGGAAGGATTTGCCGAGCTGGGAGAAGAGGTAGCGGCTGGAGAGGACGGACATCGCGGCCATGCGGCGGACGCCTTCCTTGCCGAGGCGCTGCAGGTAGGTGTAGACGCGCACCTTGTGGGCGAAATTGCCCCAGTGGCGGTGGAAGGAGCCGATGCTGTGCTTCGGCTTCACGGCCACGAAGGTGTCGCCGTGCTTCTCGATCTGGAAGCCCGGGAGGAAGTCGACGAGACGCTCGGACACGGCCACGATGCCGTCGCCGGGGCCGCCGCCGCCGTGCGGGACGGTCCAGGTCTTGTGCAGGTTGTTGTGGACGGCGTCGACGCCGAGGGCGCCGAGGTTCACCCAGCCCGCGATGGCGTTCATGTTGGCGCCGTCCATGTAGACGAGGCCGCCGATGCGGTGGATCTCCGCGGCCATCTTCTGGAAGTCGGTCTCGAAGACGCCCGAGGTGTTCGGGTTGGTCACCATCATGCCTGCGATGCGCGGACCGAACTCGGCGATCTTCGCGGCGAAGTCGGCCTGGTCGACGCGGCCGTCGGGGGCGGACTTCAGGAGCACGATGCCCGAGGGCGAGCCATCGGGGTTGCGCTTGGTGGCGTAGCCGGCCGTGGTGGCGGTGGCGAAGTTCGTGCCGTGGGCGGTCGTCGGGATGAGGATGATGTCGCGGTGCTGGCCGTGGTGGCGGTGGTAGGCCTGGAAGAGCTTGAGGCCGACGAGTTCGCCCTGGGCGCCGGCGACGGGCTGGGTGGTCAGGCCGGCGAGGCCGGTGATCTTGCGGAGCCATTCCTGGATCTGCCAGAGGAGCTCGAGCGAGCCCTGCGCATCTTCGGCCGGAGCCTGCGGATGGAGACCGGTGAAGCCCGGCAGGCCCGCGGCCCAGTCGTTGATGTGCGGGTTGTACTTCATCGTGCACGAACCGAGCGGGAAGCAGCCGGTGTCGGGCGAGACGTTGAGTTCGCCCAGCTTCGAGTAGTAGGCCTTCAGTTCCGAGAGCGGGAAGGAGGGTAGGCCCACGGCGCCTTGGCGGAGCAGGGCAGCCGGGACTTCGGCGAGGGCCTTCGTGCCGGCGGACTTGCCGTAGAGGCCTTCGAAGAAGGCGACGAGCTTGTCAGTGTCGGCGGAGGTCTGGAGGTCGCTGAAGGAGATCTTGAGCAGCGAGCAATTGCAGGGCGTGCGTCCGGTGATGTCGACGCCCACGTGCAGGCCGGCGGCGCGGCCCTTGGCGATGACGGCGGCGGCGGGCTCGGGCAGCATCAGGCTGAACTCGTTCCAGAAGGCCTGGTCGGCGTAGCAGACCTTGAGGCCCGGGATGTTGTGCAGTTTCGCGGCGGCGCGACGGGCCTGGTCGCGGCCGGCGACGCAGGAGGCGGCCATGCCGGCTTCGCCGCGGGCGAGGATGGCGGCGCCGGCGATGGTGGCGATGAAGGCCTGGTTGGAGCAGATGTTGGACGTCGCCTTGTCCTTGCGGATGTGCTGCTCGCGGGTGGACATCACCATCACGATGCAATCGCGGCCGGCGTTGTCCTTGGCCTTGCCGACGAAACGTCCGGGGGTCTCGCGGACTTCGTTCTTCTTGTCGGCGTGGTGGCGGACGGCGAAGATGCCGAGGCCGGGGCCGCCGAAGTTCGCGCCGATGGCGAGGTGCTGGCCTTCGCCGACGAGGATGTCGGCGCCCTTCTGGCCGTATTGGGCGGGGGCTTTGAGGCCGCCGGTGGCGAGGAGCATCGGATCGATGACCGCGATGGACTTCACGCCGGCGTCGGCGCACGCGTCGGTCAGGGCGTCGACGTCCTCGAGCAGACCGAGGGCGTTGATCTGCGGGAAGATGACGGCGGCGAGCTGCTTGCCGAGGCGCGCGGCCGCGTCGGCGATGCCGGCGGCGGACAGGCGACCGGTGGCGTCCTCGGGGGCGAGGAATTCCAGCTTCACCGACGTGTCGGCGACGTGCGTGCGGAGGACTTCGAGGTCGGCCGGCATCAGGTTGCCGGCGACGAGTACCGTGTTGGCTTCGGCGTCGGCCATACGCACGGCGCAGACGGCGGCTTCGAAGAGCGCGCTGGCGCGCTCGTAGAGGGAGGAGTTGACGGCTTCGAAGCCGGTCAGCTGGGCGAGCGTGGACTGGTAGATCCAGTGCGTGATCAGCGTGCCCTGCGAGCGCTCGGGCTGGTAAGGCGTGTAGGAGGTCGTGAGGTTACGGATCGAGCAGACGTGGCCGACGATCTCGTGCGTGCGGTAGACCTGCAGGCCGTCGCCGAGGAAGGCGGTCTTGACCGAGTTCTTCTGCGAGAGCGCTTCCATGCGGTCCGCCAGGGCCTGATAGCTGAGTTCCTCGGGGAGGTCCTGCGGGCCGGCGAACTGCACCGCGCGGTCGATGTGCGCGTACATGTCCGGGAAGTCCTTCGAGCCGACGGCGGCGAACATCGCCTGGATGTCGGCCTCGGTCGCCGCGATGTAATGGCGGGCGAGTTCGCGGGAGATCTTGGACGGATCGTAGGGCAGTTGGGCCATGGAATTGACGATGGTTTTGAAGGAGGAAACGGGTGTCGCAACCGCCCACCAAGGGAGGGTGGGGGTATTAGAGAATCAGGGTTTCGGCATAAGGTTTGGCAACCCCTGCCGAGGCCTGTGAATAAGTCGTCCGCCCGAGGTGCGTTGCCATCGGCGGAGGGGGTGGCCATGGTCGGCCTATGACCAAGCAGGAACGAGCTAACTACGTGGGCAAGGAGCTCGCGAAGCTCTATCCTGAGACGCCCGTGCCGCTCGACCATACGGATGCTTTCACGCTCCTGGTCGCGGTGGTGCTTTCGGCCCAGTGCACCGACAAGAAGGTCAACGAAATCACCCCCGCGCTCTTCGCCGAAGCAGGGACTCCCGCGAAGATGGCGGCGATGACCGAAGCCCGCGTGCTGACGCTCATCCGCCAGCTCGGCCTAGCGCCGCAGAAGTCCAAGGCCCTCGTCGGCCTGGGCAAGATGCTCATGGCCAAGCACGCCGGGCAGGTGCCGCGGACTTTCGAGGAGCTCGAGGAGCTTCCCGGCGTCGGTCACAAGACCGCCTCGGTCGTGATGGCGCAGGCCTTCGGCGTCCCGGCCTTTCCGGTCGACACGCATATCCATCGCCTGGCGAAGCGCTGGAAACTCAGTCCCGGCAAGTCCGTCGA
>JBDKIN010000114.1:0-5630 GCA_039797095.1 Verrucomicrobiota bacterium | reverse complement strand
ACATGTGCGTCATCCGCTCGCTGCACCAGGGCATCCCGGCCCACGGCCCGGCCGCCAAGCTGATGCACACCGGCTCGGCGATCCTCTCCAAGCCTTCCCTCGGCTCCTGGGTCCTCTACGGCCTCGGCACCGAAAGCCAGGACCTCCCGGGCTTCGTCTCCCTCGGCGGCAGCTCCGACGCCCGCGCTTCGGCTTTCCTCCCGTCCCTCTACCAGGGCGCCAACACCTCCTTCCGCCCCGGTGCCCCGGCGAACAAGATCATCGCCAACCTCCAGAGCGAATTCACCACGCAGGACGCGCAGCGCAAGCAGCTCGACCTCGTCCGCCAGCTCAACGAGCGCCACATGCAGACCGTCCAGAAGGACGAGCAGCTCGAAGCCCGCATCGAATCCTTCGAGCTCGCCTTCCGCATGCAGACCGCGGCCACCGACGCCTTCGATATCTCCAAGGAGTCTGAGAAGACCCGCGAGATGTACGGCAAGACCGACCTCGGCGCCAAGCTCCTCTGCGCCCGTCGCCTCGTCGAACGCGGCGTCCGTTTCGTCCAGGTCGACGCCGGCGGCTGGGACCACCACACCAACCTCTTCACCTCGATCGCCCAGCGCGCCGAGAACATCGACGGTCCGGCCGCGGCCCTCATCGCCGACCTCAAGCAGCGCGGTCTCCTCGACCAGACCCTGATCATCTGGGGCGGAGAATTCGGCCGCACCCCGACCACCGCGGGCCGCGTCAACCAGGCTTCCGGTCGCGACCACCACTCCAAGGCTTTCTGCTGCTGGATGGCCGGCGGCGGCGTCAAGGGCGGCATGCACTACGGCGAGACCGACGAAATCGGCTCCCAGGTCGCCGCTGACGGCGTCGACGTGCACGACCTCCACGCCACCATCCTCCGCCTCCTCGGCTTCGATCACACCAAGCTCACCTACCGCTACAACGGTCGTGACTTCCGCCTCACCGACAACTTCGGCAAGGCGGTCGAGAAGATCATCGCCTAAGGGATTCCGGTCCTCCGAGCGAAGGGCGGGCGCCGTGAGGCGCCCGTCCTTCCTGTTTTACGGGAGGCGCGCGGCTTGCGTTCCTTCATTCTTATATTCTAATAGAGTCATCCCCATGAGAACCTCCGCGCTGCTCGTCGTCGGCCTGCTGATCGCCGCCTTGGCCGCGGCCGCTCCGAAGAAGGAGGACCTCCGCAAGGAGCCGGCCAAGCCGGAGCCGAAGCCTTCCGCCGTGATCAAGGCGGATCCGCGGACGGGCGAGAACCCGCGGGCCGGCGTCAAGGGCGCCGACGCCCTCGGCCGGACGCAGACCCGTTACGACAACGGCGTCACGGCGGTGAAGACGCCTGATCCGGTCGGCGGTTCGACCACGCGCTACAGCAACGGCATCACCGCCACGACGCGCCCCGACCCGTTCGGTGGCTCGACGACGCGTTACAGCAACGGCGTCACCGCCACGACGCGTCCGGATCCGTTCGGCGGTTCGACCACGACCTTCAGCGACGGTATCCGGGCCACGACCCGCAAGGACCCGTTCGGTAACCAGGTCACGACCTATTCGGACGGACGCCAGGAAGTCCTGCGTCCGGATCCGTTCGCGCCGAAGAAGTCCGCTGACGAGCGGAAATAAAACCCGGCCTCGGCACAGGGCGCTTGAAACCGCCCTTCGTCCGGCCAATCTGGAGCTTCCACCCCATGAAGCGTCATCTCCACCTGTGGGCCGCCCTGGCCGCCCTCGTCCTCGCGCTCCCGGCCGTCGCCGCGGAAGCCTTCACCACCGGTCCCGGCTGGCTGGAATTCCCGGCCGGCAAGGGCGCGGGCGCCGGCAAGCACGTCGTCCTGCTCGCGGGCGACGAAGAGTACCGCTCCGAAGAGTCGATGCCGATGCTCGCCCGCATCCTGTCCGAGCGCCACGGCTTCAAGTGCACCGTCCTTTTCTCGCATGACGACGGCGTGATCAATCCGAACAACGGCGCTTCCCTCGGCAAGCCCGAGGCCCTCGACAGCGCCGACGCCCTCGTGCTCGGCCTGCGTTTCCGCAAGTGGAACGAGGCCGCGCTCGCGAAGTTCGACGCCGCCCTCAAGCGCGGCGTGCCGATCGTCGCCACCCGCACCAGCACCCATGCTTTCTCGGGCATCCCCAAGGAGAGCCCCTTCGCCTCCTATAACTGGAATAACAAAGGCGGCTTCGGTAAGAACGTCCTCGGCGAGACCTGGGTCAGCCACTGGGGCAACCATAAGGGCGAGGCCACGCGCACGGCCGTCGAAGCCGGCGCCGAAAAGCTCGCGATCCTCAACGGCGTGGGCGTCATCTTCGGCGACACCGACGTCTACGAAGCTTATCCGCCCGCCGACGCGCAGGTCCTCCTCCGCGGCCAGGTGCTCAAGGGCATGAATCCGGAAGACCCGCTCAGCGAACGCGCCAAGAAGCGCGCGACCGACAAGCAGGAGCAAGGCGTCAATTCCCCCGCGATGGCCGTGGCCTGGACCCGCGAGGTCCCCAATGCCGGCGGCACCAAGAACCGCGTGCTCACCACCACCATGGCTTCGGCCAGCGACCTCGTCGACGAATCGCTCCGCCGCCTGCTCGTCAACGGCGTCTACTGGGGCCTCGGGCTCGACGTGCCGGCCAAGGCCGACGTCACCCCGGTCGTGGAATGGAAGCCCAGCAAGTATTCCTTCAACATGTTCCACCCCGGCCTCAAGGCCGAGGATTTCGCGGGCGTGCTGCCTCCGCCCCTGACGGCGGCTCCGGCCAAGAAGAAGAAGTAAGCCGGCCGCCGGCTTCCTTCCGCCCGGGCGCATCGCAGGATGCGCCCGTCTTGTCTCAGGCCCGGATGCCGCGGTTGACCAGCAGCTGGATCAACGCGTCGTTATAGATGATGTAAGCGCCTTCGCGCGAAGTGGCGTCGCGTACCTCGATATCGTCGGAGACGACGAACCAAGGAGCCTCGACGGTCTTGTCCTTGGCCACCAGGTCCATGATGTCGTGGTCGGCCTTGGCGCCGGCGCGGCTGAAGGTGACGCGGACCCGTGAGTTCGTGGTCTTGAGCGTGGTCTGCTGGCCGTCGAAGCTGATCCAGACGTGCAGGCCCGGCGCGTCGTCCGCCAACTTCTCGAGGAGCTGGACGACCTTCTGGCGGGCGGCTGCGTCGAGCAGGAAACGGCTGTCGCCTTGGGCGTTCTTCTTGGTCGGCAGGCGCAGGCCGAGGTAATCCTGGCGGAGGCAGGCGAAGTTGTTGGCGTCGAGCGCGAGGCGGGCCGGCTCGCCCGTGGCCACCGCGCGTTCAAGCAGCGCCAGCGGGCCGGACTGCTTCTGCACATGGAAGGCGACGTCGGCCAGATAGGAGCGGCGGCGGTGGAGGTCGCGGCGGTAAAGGTCGGCGTGGCGTGAGTCGACGAGCCCGGCCTGCTCGGCGAGGAGCAGGGCGCCTTCGATCGATTTCAGTTCGCGGGCGTCGGCGCCGTTGATGCGGGCCGAGATGCGCTCAAGGAACGGATCCGACGGCTGGTCGCGCTTCTCGAGCTCGTAGCGGACCTTCTCGATATGTTCCGTGAGGCGTTTCTCCAAGGCGACGACTTCGGGCAGGGCCTGGCCGGCGGTGCGCAGGTAACGGCGCAGGAGCTTGAGCATCTCCTCCATCTGCGGGATGGCCTGCCGGAGCTCGTGCTCCTTCGCCAGGAAGGGGTCGGCGTCGCGCTGGGCCTTGCGGACCTTCTCGACGGTCTCGGTGGTCAGCTGCCGCAGTTTGGCGACTTCCTCCGAAGCGGATTTCAGCGTGCGGGCGTCGGCGAGCCAGGGGCGCACTTCTTCGGAGAGGAGTTCCTCGGCGATCTCGCGGGCCTTCTTGGCCACGTGTTCGCGGGCGCGGTCGAGTTCGCCGCGGAGCCGCGTCACTTCGGCCTCTTCGCTGGCCAGCTTGGCTTGCAGGGCCTGGAGGCTGGCCGCCCCTGCGGCGGCCTGCTTGGCCGCTTCTTGCGCCTGGCGGGCGGCTTCGTCGCGGACTTTCCGGATCTCGGCGTCCTTCGCTTCAAGTTCGTTGGCGTGCTGACGACGGATCTGCCGGCCTTCGTTCTCGCGGGCGGCCTTGCCTTGGGAGATCTCCTGCAGGAGGCGCCGGACGGTCTTGCCCGCCGAGTCGAGGGCGTCGACGGATTCAAGGGGCTCTTTCTCCGTCGTCCCGCCCAGCTTGGCCTGCAGCGCTTTCCAGGCTTTGCCGTCGGGCTTCCCGGCCTGCGGTTTGGTGTTCGCGACGAGGCGGTTAAGCAGGTCGGCGGGCAGGGCTGCGTCCTTGTTCTCGGCCCGATGGTTCCAGAGCAGGCAGAGCAACCCGACGCGCGGACCGCCGAGCACGCCGGCGAGTTCGTCGAGATGCTCGAGCAGCCGCGACTTGTCGGCCTTGAGGCTCTCGGCGAACCACGGCAGATGGTCGGCCACCGCGGCCGCGTCTTCGCTGAGGTTAGCCAGCCGCTTCTGGAAGCGCCACTTGGCGTCGCGGAGGAAAGGTCGGCGATGGATGTACCCGCCCGGGATCAGTTTGGCCAAGGCGAGCAAGGGCCCGTCCGCGAGATGGTTCAGGTCCAGGATGAGCTGTTCGGAAAGCACCTTCCGGTGCGGGTCGACCGTCTCGGTCTTGTAGGAGAAATGACCCATGGCTCCAGCATGCCCGCCGTCCGGCCGGGGGCAAGGACGGGGCGGCTCGGCCGAGCCGTTTTCTTGGTTCGGACTCGCCAGCGGGGAGGGAAGGGCGTTCGTTCGGGCCTGCCTGATGCGTTCGCCTGCCTCCATCGTCATTCCCCTCTGTTCGGCGGTAGGTTACACCTTCGCGGCGATGGCCCTGAAGCGAGCCATGGACGGGGGGCACCCTTGGAGGGTCTTGTTCATCGTGAACCTCATCGGGGCGGTCCTGTTCCAGACCTGGCTCCTGCATGGGGGCGAGCCCTTCACGGCGGCCAACATCACCCACGCGGTCTTGGCCGGGACGGCCTTCTTCATCGGCCAGGTCTTCACCTTCGTCGCGATCAGCCGCGGCGACATCTCCATCGCGACGCCGGTGCTCGGCACCAAGGTGATCTTCGTGGCCCTCTTGGTCTTCGTCACCGGCGGCGAGGAACTCGGTTGGAAGCTCTGGGTCGCGACGTTCCTCACGACCTTGGCTTTGGCCCTGCTGGGCGGCGAATGGCGGGCCAACCGCGAACGTCTGCTGGTCAGCGTCGGCTTCGCCTTCCTCGCTTCGATCGCTTTCGCGGCCACCGACGTGATGCAGCAGCTCTGGGCGCGCTCCTTCGGGTTCGGCCACTTCGGGCCGGTCATGTTCGCCACCGTCGGCGTGCTATCGTTCACGTTGATCCCGTTCTTCTCCGCACCTTTGCGCCAGATGCCGCGTCCGATGGTCGTCTGGGCTTTCGGCGGCGGCTTGCTGCTGACCGTGCAGGCGATGGGCATCGCCTATTGTATCGCGGTCTACCACGAGGTCACCGTCACCAACGTCCTCTACAATACGCGCGGCCTCTGGAGCGTGGCGCTGGTGTGGGTCGTCGGCCATTGGTTCGCCAACTCCGAGAAGCAGGTGGGCGGTGCCATCATGAGCCGCCGGCTCATCGGGGCCTTGATCCTGCTGGCCGCGGTCTACC
>JBDKIN010000113.1:0-5923 GCA_039797095.1 Verrucomicrobiota bacterium | reverse complement strand
GAGGTCACCAGGATGCCGATCGGGGAGAGGCCGAGCTTGGTCTCGATCCAGTGGGCGCAGAAGCGCAGGCCGAACATGATGGCCGAGGTCCAGATGAAGAGCATCTTGCCCTGCTCGGCGGTGAAGAGGTTGCCCGTGATGGCTTCGATCCAGCCGTCGGTGCCGAGTTCGACCGCGCCGACGAGGGCGTGGGTGAGGAAGAGCACGAACAGGAGGAGGGAGCCGATCGAGAAGCGGGTGATGACACCGACGGCGATCAGGAGCACGCCGGCGAGGTAGAGGCCGAGGTTCTCGATGTTGAACACCGGACCGAGGACGTTACCGAGGAAGATCGAGAGCAGGTAGCAGGCGACGAGCGAGCCGAGGATGCCGACGTCCTTGAACATCTCGGAGAAGGAGGCGCCCTTCTCGGCGGCTTCCGACTTCGGGAAGGTCTGGCCCATGAACATCACCGCGTAGGCGACGGTCGGGACGAGGTAGAAGGCGAGCTGGCCCTTCCAGCCGAGGCCCATCACGGAACCGAGGAGGTAGGAGGCGATGGCGCCGACCACCATGCCGAGCGGCCAGGAGGCGTGCAGGATGTTGAGGTAATGCGTGCGCTGCTTGGGGAAGATCGTGGCGACGAGCGGGTTGGCCACGGCTTCGAGGGTGCCGTTCGCGAAGGCGAAGATGAACATGCCCCAGTAGAGGAAGTCATACGCGTTCTGCGGGGTCGAGGCGCCGAAGGTGACGAACGCCGAGAGGATGTGGCCGAGGAGGGCGACGGCGACGAGCTTGCCGTAGCCGATCTTGTCGACGATCACGCCGCCGATGATGATGCCGAAGCAGAAGCCCGAGAAGCCGGCGCCACCGATGGCGCCGAGCTGGGAGGCGGTGAAGCCGTATTCGGACGCCCAAGCGCCGAAGATGCCGCCGCGGAGGGCGAAGCCGACGCCGGCCGCGAGGATAGCCATGAAGCCAGCCCAGAGGAGGCGCTTCGCATTAGGAACCGTAGTTTCTGTGCTCATAGTATGGGAGGGAGGGGGTACGGGTGTGAATAAAACCCATCAGGCCCCCGCTGTCGAGAAGGCATCTAGGGGTCAGAACCTCCTTTAGGGGTTGGGGGTCAGGCCTTTAAGGCGCGCCGGAACTCTGTCGGGCTCACCTTCATCGCCCGGCGGAACTGGCGGGAGAAATCACTGGCGTCGTAGAAGCCCGTCTGGTGCGCGATCTCGGAAGGGCGGAGGGCGGTGGTCCGGAGAAGGTCGGAGGCGGCCGCGACCCGCATGCGCACGAGGTAGCCGCGGGGGCTGACCTGGTAGGCCTTGTGGAACTTACGCTCGAACTGGCGGACCGACATCCCGGTCAGCTTGGCCAGCTTGGCGATGTTCAGGGAGGTGGTGAGGTTGTCCTTGATGAACTCCGCCGCGGCTTCGACCTGCAGGAACGGCTCGAGCAGGGCCTTCGTGCCTTCGTAGCTGCGGACGGTCCCGCAGACCCCGCAGGCCCGCCCTGCTTCGTCGAAGACGGGGACTTTGGTGGTCTCATACCAGACATGATCGCCGTTGGCGTTAGGGAAGAGCTCGATGATGCGCGGCAGAGGCTGCCCGGTCTGGCAGATCTGCAGGTCCTTCTTCTTGAACGCCGCCGCGAGTTCCGCCGGGAAGATGTCAGCGTCGCTCTTGCCGAGCAGGCTCGCTTCGTCGGGAAAGCCGCAGCGCTGCGCGAAGGCGAGGTTGGCCATCGTGAAACGTCCGGCCAGGTCCTTGGCGAAGAACATCACCCCGGGCAGGTGATCGAACACCGCGCGCAGGCTCTCCGGGCGCACGAGTCGCATCCACTCCAGACGGGGTTCTGGCGTTTTCATACCAAGCAGGCTAGGGACCCTCGGGGAGGTTTCCACCCCATTTTAATAGGGTCTGTGGCCTAATGCGGCTGGAGGTGAAAATGACGGTGATGTCGTATTAAACCATCTTCGGGTGAGCCTTATGCCGGGTCAGCCACGGGCTAATGACCTTCCGGGGAACCCCCTTTTGCTTTTGAGGTCTATCTGTTTCCCCGCACCTGTCAGTTACACGCAACATCATGACCTCCCTCAAGCACCTCGCCCTCGTCTTCCTCGCCGCCGCCGCTGTGGCCGCCCCCGACGCCGCCTCCCTCGAGCGCGGCAAGGCCGTCTACTCCCGCACCTGCATCGCCTGCCACCAGCCGACCGGCATGGGTCTCCCTCCCGTCTTCCCGCCCCTCGCCGGTTCGGAGTGGGTCGCCAAGGACGCTTCGATCGCCGTCCGCAACATCGTCAACGGCATGCAGGGTCCCATCACCGTCAAGGGCGTCTCCTATAACAGCATGATGCCCCCGGTCGCCGGCCTGTCCGACAAGGACATCGCCGACGTCGTCAATTACGTGAACAACAGCTGGGGCAACACCGGTCCGACCGTCACCGAAGAAGAAGTGAAGGCCATCAAGACGAAGTATGCCGACCGCAAGACCCCTTGGACCGCGGCCGAGTACGAGAAGGAAGCCAAGGAAGCCCCGGCCAAGAAGTAAGCCGGCGCCCGCCGACGGGCGGGGTGGCTTGACCAACGGGGACCTCTGCCGCACTTTGGTGTCTCACCAAAGTGCGCGCAGGCGTGCCTCCCCCATGTCGACCCCCCAACCCCATCCCGGCGCCCCCGCCCGCACCCGCGAGCAGGTGGCCGACCTGCATTTCATGGACGCCCGGTACAAGCTGCTCGACCTGGCGGCCTTCCTCGACCGCCTCGACCGCGCCGCCGGGGGCGAAGACCACCGCGTCCGCGGCCTCCGTGCCGCCCTCCCTCTGCTCCTGGAGAAGGACGAAGGCCGCGTCGCCCGCATCCTGAACCTCTGGAGCGACCCCTCCGTCGAACCCATCGCCAAGGCCGACACCAAGGCCGCCTCGGGCGTCTGGCCCGGCCTGAAGTAAGCCGACCATGCGCTACATCGAACCGCACGGCCACATGGTGAGCCGCACCACCGACGACTATCAGGCCATGGCCCTCGCCGGCTGCGCCGCGATCTGCGAGCCCGCCTTCTGGGCCGGCTTCGACCGCAAGTCCGCCGACGGTTTCTACGACTACTTCTGCCAGCTGACGCAGATCGAACCCAGGCGCGCCGCCAAGTATGGCCTGCCGCACTACTCCTGGCTCTGCATCAACCCGAAGGAGTCCGAAGACATGGCGCTCGCCGCCGACGTCCTCGCGCTGATCCCGGAATTCCTCAAGGCCCCGACGGTGCTCGGCATCGGCGAAATCGGCCTGAACAAGAACACGCGCAATGAGATGAAGGTGCTCGAGCAGCATATCGCCCTCGCGGTGCAGTTCGACCAGATGATCCTCGTGCACACGCCGCACCTCGAGGACAAGCGCAAGGGCACGCGCCTCATCATGGACTGCCTCAAGGCCAACGGCGTCGTGAAGCCCGAGCGCGTGATCATCGACCACGTCGAAGAGCACACGATCCACGAAGTTCTCGACCAAGGTTTCTGGGCCGGCATCACGCTCTATCCGGAATCGAAGTCCACGCCGGTGCGCGCGGTCGACATGATCGAATCCGTCTCCGCCCAGCGCGTCTGGCTCAACAGCGCATGCGACTGGGGTCACAGCGATCCGCTCTCGGTACCCAAGGCCGCTCAGGAGATGCGCCGCCGCGGCCACTCCGCCGCCGCCATCGACCGCCTCGTCTACGGCAACCCGGTGAAGTTCCTCTCGCAGTCGCCGCGCTTCAAGGACCCCGCCGCCCAGGCCTGATCGCGTGAAGCTCACGTCCGGACTCTCCCTCGCCTACTGCACCAACGTCCACCGCGGCGAAGGCTGGGCCGAGACGTTCGCCGGCCTGCGCGACCACGCCCTCCGCGTGCGTGACCGCGTCTCGCCCGGCAAGACTTACGTCCTCGGCCTGCGCCTCGGCGACCTCGCCGCGAAGGAACTCGCCGTGCCCGCCACGCTCGCGGCCTTCCGCGCCTGGCTGGACAAGGAGAACTGCGTCGTCGCCGGCATCAACGGCTTCCCGTTCGGTCCGTTCCACGGTCAGGCGGTGAAGGACAACGTCTTCGCGCCGGACTGGTGCGAGGCCCCGCGCCTCGAATACACCAACCGTCTCTTCGACCTCCTCGCGGCGTTCGGTCCGCCGGACAAGGTCGGTACCGTCAGCACCCTGCCGGGTTCGTTCAAGGGTTTCGGCCGCACGCCGGACGAACTCAAGGTCATGCGCCGCAACCTGCTCGCGTGCGCCGAACATCTCGCCCGCCTGCGCGATCGCACCGGCACGCACCTGCGCCTCGCGCTCGAGCCCGAGCCGATCGGCCACGCCGAGAACACGCCCGAAGCGCTCCGTCTCTTCGAGCAGCTCCGCGCCGAAGAGCCCGCCAAGGGGCTCGTCGACGCGCACCTGGGCATCGCCTACGACACCTGCCACTTCGCGCTGCAGTATGAAGAGGCGCATGAAGCCATCGCGCGCCTCAACGCCGGCGGCGCACCGGTGCTGAAGTTCCATCTCAGTTCCGCGCTCAAGCTCAAGCCCACCGACGTCGCCCTCGCGCGCCTCGCCAAGATGCATGAGCCGACGTACCTGCACCAGACCATGGGGCGGGCCAAGGACGGCTCGATCGTGCGCTTCAAGGACATCCCGCTCGCCATGGCGGCGATCGACCAGCTCCGCGCGCTCGAAGAACTTCGCGTGCACTTCCACGTGCCCGTCAACGCCGATCGCCTGTCCGACGAACTCTCCACGACCAATGACCACCTCCGGGCCGCGCTCGATGTCATCGCGAAGGCGCCCGGCGCGTGCCGCGAGCTCGAGATCGAGACGTATACCTGGGAGGTCCTGCCGCCCGAGGTCCGCGCGGCGGACGTCGCCGACATGATCGCCGAGGAGTATCGCTGGACGCTCGCCGAGCTCGCGCAGCGCGGCGTGCAGCCCCTCTGAGATGAGCCCGAAGCTGCGCGGCTGGCTGATCCTCACCCGTGGCTCGAACCTGCCGACGGTCTGGAGCAACGTGCTCGCCGGCTGGCTGCTCGCCCAAGGCCTGCGCCTCCGTCCGCCCGGTTCCGAATACGCGGGTCAGGCGCCAGACCCGCTCGGCTGGGGCGGCCTGCTGCTCCTTCTGCTCGGCGTCTCGCTGACTTACGTCGGCGGCATGATCCTCAACGACGCCTTCGACGCGCGCTGGGACGCCGAGCGTCGCTCGATGCGCCCGATCCCTGCGGGCCTCATCGCCGTCGGCGACGCGCTTCGGGCCGGCTGGGGCGCGCTCGCCCTCGGCTTCGTTCTCACCGTCGTCGCCGCGCCCGCGCCGCTGCGCAAGACCGTGGCGCTCGTCGCGCTGCTGCTCGCGCTCTGCGTGCTGATCTATGATCGCTGGCACAAGGGCGTCAGCTGGGCGCCGGCCGTCATGGGTGCGTGTCGCGCGCTGCTCCCGCCGCTCGGCTTCCTCGTCGCCGGCGAGCGCCTCTTCCTGCTGCCGGTCCCGATGGGCGACGCCGACTGGATCATGCTCGCGCACATGTTCGGGCTCTGGCTCCTCACGTTCGCGATCACGCTCGTCGCTCGCCATGAGGCCACCGGCGGCGGTGCCGGACGCTGGGTCGAAGGCCTGCTCTTCCTCGTGCCGTTGCCGATGTTCTGGGCGGTCGGACTTTTCTGGCCGTGGATGCTCCTATGGTCGGGGGTCTACGTCTGGTGGCTCCTGCGCTCGAATCGTCGTCACCCCTTGCCGGCAGGCGTCGGCGCCCGCGTGGCCGATCGGCTGGCGTCGATGCCGTTGATCGACGCGATGACCACCGGCTACGTGGGCTTCATCACCCTGATGCTGCTCGTGAAGCGCAAGGGCGTGCACCCCGAAGCTTTGTTCGATGCCGGCTGCCTGCTCCTGCTCGTCTTGGGCGCCGCTCCTTTCGCCATGCGGCTCGTCCTGCGCTGGCGG
>JBDKIN010000112.1:0-4283 GCA_039797095.1 Verrucomicrobiota bacterium | reverse complement strand
CGCCGCGCGGCCCCTGACCCATGAGGTCTTCAACCGGCGCTGGTATCTCAAGCCCGGCAAGATGCCGCCTAATCCCTTCGGTGAATATGACCAAGTGAAGATGAACCCCGGCACCTCGCCGGACGTGCTGGACCGGCCGGCCGGCCCCACTGACCCGGACATCAGCGTCCTCTCCGTGGTCGATGCCAAGCGCAAGCCCCTGGCCTTATTCGCCAACTACTCCCTGCATTACGTCGGCGGGACGCCGGCGGGTCAGGTATCGGCCGATTATTACGGGGAGTTCGCGCGGCTCATGCCTTCCCGGCTAGGCGCCGGGGAGGGCTTTGTCGCCGCGATGTCGAACGGCACCTCCGGAGACATCAACAACGTGCCCTTCCTGGTCGGCCGGCCGCCCCGGGCGCCTTTCGAGCAGATCCGGATCGTCGCCGGGGAAGCGGCGGACGTCGCCTGGAAAGCGTATCGGGATATCGAGAAGCACGAGAAAGACGTCGTCCTTGGCGTGCGCCAGCGGCTCGTCACGCTCAAGTATCGTAAGCCTACGAAGGAGCAGCTGCTCTACGCCCAAGCGATTCTTGCGATCAAGGACAAGGAGGCCATCGCGCGTCTTCCGCGGCTTGCCCAGGATTACGCCGCCCGGACGCTGTCGGCGGCGAACCGGCCGGAGGAGACGGTCGACGTCATCCTGCAGACGATCCGCGTCGGGGACGCCGTGCTCTGCGCCGTGCCCTTCGAGACCTTTGCCGAGACCGGCTTGGAGCTGAAACAGAAGAGCCCGTTCGGGCGGACGATCGTGATCGGGATCGCCAACGGGAAGCATGGCTATCTCCCGACCCCACGTCAGCATGAGCTCGGCGGCTATGAGACCTGGCTGGGTACGAACCAAGTGCAGAAAGATGCTTCGGAAATCGTCGTGCAAAATCTCGTCGAGATGATGCGGGAAATGAAGTAGCCATCACCGTCCCCCCTATGTCCTCTCACGAAATAAACCGCCGTAAGTTCATCTTGGGATCTTCGGCGATCATGGCTGGGGCGGTCTTCGCGCCCCGCTTGCTGGCGCAGACGGCTGTCGCCGCCTCGAGCGGACCCGGCCAGGCCATGGGCCTGCGAATCGGTGAGGTCAGCGAAAGCACGGCGTTGGTCTGGACGCGCCTCACCTCGGCGGCCGAGCGCAACGGGCAAGGCTTGGTGATCCCCAAGCGGGGTAAGGACGAGCAGAAGCGGGGCAAGGGCGAGTCCAAGGTGAAGGTGCCGGTCGACGAACTGGAGGGCGCCTGTCCCGGTGCGCCCGGTCGGGTGCGGGTCCGCTACGGACTCCGGGAGGATCTCAGCGACGCCCAGGTGACGGAGGTCATGGTCGCGGCTGAGGCCAACGATTTCATCTGCGAGTTCAAGCTGACGGGCCTGCAGGCCGGAGCGACTTATCACTGCGTCAGCGAAGTCATGACGCCGGCCGGGCTCGTCGTCGCCGGGACCGTGCGCGGAAGGTTCCGGACGGCGCCGACCGCGGGCATGACGGATGCCGTGCGCTTCTGCGTGATGACCTGCCAGGGCTATGCCGATCGCGGGCATCCGGACGGTCATGGCATCTATCCTTCCATGGCGGCGTTCGCTCCGCACTTCACCTGTCTCACCGGCGACCTCGTCTATTATGACAGCGGCGACCCGGACGCCGTGAACGAGCGCTTGGCCAGGTATCACTGGGAGCGGATGTTCAGCCTTCCGCGGCTCAAGGCTTTCAACAGCAACCACTCGACTTATTGGCTGAAGGACGACCACGACGTCCTGAGCAATGATTCCGGCCCGGGCGCCACGATGGGCGAGCTGACGTTCGCCCAGGGGCAGCGCATCTTCCGACAGCAGGCCCCCATGCATGATGACGGTCCGGCTTACCGCACCGTGCGATGGGGCCGGGACCTCCAGGTATGGTTCGTCGAGGGGCGCGATCACCGGTCCAAGAACAAGTCTCCGGACGGACCGACCAAGACGATCTGGGGAGCCGAGCAGAAGGCTTGGTTCAAACGCACCGTCCAGGAGAGCGACGCCACGTGGAAGGTCTTGGTCTCGCCGACCCCGCTGGTCGGCCCTGATCGCAAGAACAAGCATGACAACCACGCCAACCCGAATTTCGCGCACGAGGGTGACGAACTCCGCGGCTGGCTGCGCGAGCACGTCCCCGAGAACTTCTTCGTCGTCTGCGGTGACCGTCATTGGCAGTATCATTCCGTGCATCCCGTATCGGGTGTGCGCGAATTCGGCGTCGGCCCGGCGAGCGACGAGCATGCCAGCGGCTCGCCCGGATATGACGCCGCTTACCACAAGTTCCATCGTGTCGACGGCGGCTTCCTGGCCGTGACCGTGGAACGGCCTGACGCCGGACGGAGCCGGATCGTGGTCGAGTTGCGCGACGTCAGCGGTTCGGTCGTGCACGCCTGGGAAGCGACGCGCAAGGCGTAGCGTCGGGACATGGTCCCGCCGCGGCGGGCGCATTCTTAGCCCAGCGCGGCGGATGACCGGTCGGTCATCCCTACCTAAATAAAGAGGGCGCGACTGGTGTCGCGCCCTGAGGGGGTGGAGGTGAAGGAGGCTTACTTCTTATCGCCTTCGAGCTTTTCCTTGAGCTCGGGGTGCTTCTTGAGGAATTCGGCCTTCTCTTCCGGGGTCATCTTTTCGAAGCGTTCCTTCATCTTCTCGCGAAGCTTCTCTTTCTGTTCCGGGGAGAGGTTCTCGCCGCGTTCCTTGAGCTTCTCCTTGAGCTTTTCTTTCTGCTCAGGCGTGAGGTTGTCGGCACGTTCCTTCAGGCCGGCGCGCGCCTTTTCGATCTTAGCGGCGATTTCCGGGTGTTCCTTCAGCCAGGCCTGACGTTCTTCGGGGGACATCGCCTTGAGCTTTTCGAGGGTCTCGCGGAGTTCCGGGTGCTGCTTGAGGAATTCGTCGCGGCGGTCGCCGTCGCGCTTGGCCGGCGCGTCCTTGCGGGTGGGCTTGTCGCCTTCCGGGACCGCATGGGAGGCGAAGGTCGCGAAGAGCAGGGCGAGGAGGGAGAGTCCGAGGATGGAGGGTTTCATAGGTGTTCGAAGATGAAACACCGGTTGTCGCGGAAAAGTTGCGGGCTGAAATCAAGGGGCACGTGGGCACGTTGACACGGGGGCGTGAGCGAGGGGACGAGGGCTGGTTGAACGAAGAAACGAGAGTATCGAGGATGGAGTATTGAGTATCGGGAGAGGCACAGCTTCGGGGAGTTTACAAGGTAGGGGCGTGCGGCCCGCACGCCAGAGGATGACCGGGTCGGTCATCCCTACCTCGAGGCAGGTGTGAGCGGTGAGCGGTTGGCGGTTGGGAGCGGAGTCGAGGCAACTGAAACTAGGGCAGCACGCGGTGCTGCCCCTACCTCAGGCAACGCGTTGGATGGCCCAGGCGATACCGGCGAGGGCGATCAGGGCGGAGGCGGGGATGACGACCCAGCGGCGGTACTTATCCTCGTCCTTGATCCAGAAGGTGGCGGCTACGGCCAGGCCGATGACGGCCAGCTGGCCGAGTTCGACGCCGACATTGAAGCCGAGGAGGGCGCTGATGACCGAGCCTTCCGGGATACGCTCGTCGATGAGACGTTGGGCGAAGCCGAGGCCGTGGATCAGGCCGAAGATGAAGACCAAGAGGAGGCGGAACTTGCCGTAAGTCGGGCGGAAGATGTTTTCCAGGGCCACGATGGCGATGGAGGCCGCGATGATCGGCTCGACGATCTTCGGGTCGACGGATACGTAGCCGAGGGTCGCGACGGCGAGGGTGATGGTGTGGGCAGCCGTGAAGGTCGTGACCTGGATCAGGATCGGCTTCCAGGCGCGGCAGAGGAGGAACAGTCCGAGGACGAAGAGGATGTGGTCGAGGCCTTCGGGCAGGATGTGCTCGAAGCCCTGCTGGAGGTAGCTGAGGAAAGTCGTGCCCGTGCCGCGGTCGGTGTCATGGGTGCCGACGCTGCCGGGGGTGGGGCCGGTCGGGGGCTTGGCGGTCAGTCCGGTGAGGTCGAAGGTGAAACTCGATTCACCCGGGAACATCACCATGAAGCGGGGGTGTTCCTTGCCATCGACCGAGTTGGTGAAGACCGTGGCGACCTTGTGGCCGGGAAGGGAGCGGACTTTCCAGCCGGTGACGCCGGCGGGGATCTTCGTCTTCCAGCGGCCGCGGGCGACGACCGCGTCGTCCATCTTCATCAGCGGCTTGCCCGTCTCGGCGACGAAGTCGTAAGTGAAGTCAGGCTGGACGCGTCCGATCGGTTCGAGCGTGAATTC
>JBDKIN010000111.1:0-6949 GCA_039797095.1 Verrucomicrobiota bacterium | reverse complement strand
GGGATGCAGGCGGGAGACCGCCGTAGCCTTCAGGCGGGCGTTATGGAGAACCATCTTGGCCGGATCGGTGGTCGGATCCTCGTGCTCAGTCACCGCCGCGACGACGACCCGGTGCGGCAAGTCGGCTTCCCGCAGGAGCTCGGTGCGGCGTGGCGAAGCGGAGGCGAGGATGAACGGAAGCGACGACGGCACCCTCAGAGCAGAAAGTAAAAATCCCCCCAAGACAACCGCAACAGCCCTGCCGATTTGCAGGATGCCTCCTCCGCTTTCCGTCATTTACTCCCCCACCCCTACCCCTTTCCCTACCCCTACCCCGTTTCACGATGCGTCCCACCCTGCTCCTCCTCGCGCTCTTGGCCCTGCTCCCGCGCCTTCGGGCCGAAGTCAGCGTGCGCAGCTACTTGAAGAAGGCCGACGCCTGGTATGCCTCTGCGGAAGCCAGGAAGGTCGCCGACATCGTCCTCACCTATCAGGCCGACGCCGGCGGCTGGCCGAAGAACACCGACACGGTGAGCCAGCCCTACGTCGGAGACCGCGCGAAGCTTCAGCCGACCTTCGACAACAAAGGCACCGTCGACGAACTGCGCTTCATGGCCCGCATGGTCAACGCGACGCAGGCGGAGCCTTATCGCAAGTCCTTCGACCGCGGCCTGGCGTATGTCCTCAAGGCGCAGTATGCGAAGGGCGGCTGGCCGCAGTTCTTCCCGCTGCGCAAAGGCTATTACGACCGGATCACCTTCAACGACGGCGCGATGGTGCGAGTCTTGGAATTCGTCCGCGAGGTCGGCCGCGACGCCCGCTACGCTTTCCTCGAAGCCAAGCAGCGCGAAGCCTGCCGCCAAGCCTTCGACCGCGGCGTCGCCTGCATCCTGAAGTGCCAGATCGTCGTCGACGGCCAGCCGACCGTCTGGTGCGCGCAGCATGATGAGCAGACCTTCGCGCCGGCGAAGGCACGCTCCTACGAACTGCCCTCCTTCAGCGGTAGCGAATCCGTCGGCATCGTCCGCCTGCTGATGAGCCTTGAGAATCCCTCCGCCGAGGTCCGTGCCTCCATCGAGGGGGCCGTCGCCTGGTTCGAAGCCCACCGCGTCAAAGGCCAGCGCCTTGAGAACACCAAGACCCTGCTCGGCGGCAGCGACCTAGTGATGGTCCCTGACCCCAAGGCCCCCGACCTGTGGGCCCGCTTCTACGACCTGAAGACTGGCCAGCCCTATGTCTGCGACCGTGACGGCGTGCCTAAGCCCAGGCTGGCGGACATCGGCCACGAGCGCCGCAACGGCTACAGTTGGTTCGGGGAATACGCTCGGGACCTGCTGGCCAAGGATTACCCTGCCTGGAAAAAGGGCCTCCGCTAGGAACCAGCGGCGGCGGCTTGCAGTCTCAATCGAAAGCCCTCATAAAGAGGGCTCCCCCGATGTCTTTGCGACTGCTCAGCCTGTCTGCCTGCCTCTTGGCCTCGTCCGGCGCCGCCCTCTCGGCCGCTTCCGACGACGTGGCGGAGAAGGCCGTGGCCCTCCTGGATGAGCGTTGCTTCAAGTGCCACAGCCACTCCGCCGGCAAGAACAAGGGCGGCTTGGTCATGGACAGCCTAGCCGGCCTGACCACCGGAGGCGACGCCGGTGCGGCCCTCGTCCCGGGCGACCCGGACGCCAGCCTCTTCCTCAAAAACATCCTGTCGTCCGATCCCGACGAGATGATGCCCCCGAAGGGCGAACGCCTCACGAAGGAAGAAGTCAGCCTGCTCCAGACTTGGGTGAAGTCCGGCGCCGCCTGGCCGAAGAGCCGCACCAAGGCGCCCGTCGCCGGCCGCTACCTGCCGGGCACCATCGGCGCGAAGGAAAAAGCCTGGTGGGCCTATCAGCCGGTCAAGCGCGCCGAACTGCCCGCCGGCGCCGCCGCGCACCCGGTCGATCGTTTCATCGACGCGCGCCTCGCCAAGGAAGGCCTGACTCCCTCCGGCGAAGCCGAGCGCGCCGTGCTCATCCGGCGCGTCACCTTCGACCTGACCGGACTCCCGCCCTCGCCTGAAGAGGTCGCCGCATTCGTCCAGGACAACGACCCCAAGGCCTACGACAAGCTCGTCGACCGCCTGCTGGCCTCGCCCGCCTACGGACAGCGCATGGCCCGAGCGTGGCTCGACCTCGTGCGTTACGCCGACAGCGACGGCTTCCGCATCGACGATTTTCGTCCGACGGCCTGGCGCTACCGCGACTACGTCATCAAGGCCTATAACGACAACAAGCCCTACGACCGCTTCGTGCAGGAGCAGATCGCCGGCGACGAACTCTTCCCCGGCGACCCCGACGCGCTCACGGCCCTCGGCTACCTCCGCCACTGGATCTACGAATACAACAACCGCGACGCCCGCGGCCAGTGGGAGAACATCCTGAACGACATCACCGACACCACCGGCGACGTCTTCCTCGGCGCCGGTATGCAGTGCGCCCGCTGCCACGACCACAAGTTCGACCCCATCCTGCAGCGCGACTACTACGCCCTCCGCAGTTTCTTCAACAACACCGTACCCGTCGAGGACCGCATCGCCTGGACCGAGGCGCAGGCCACCGTGTACGCCCGCCAGCGGGCGAAGTGGGAAGCGGAGACCAAGGCGATCCGCGACGAGATCGATGCCCTTGAGCTGAAATACCGCGAGACGGCGACCCGCAAGGCCGTCGAGATCTTCCCCGACGACGTCCAGGCGATGATCAACAAGCCGGCGGCGCAGCGCACGCCCTACGAAGAGCAGGTCGCCGCCCTCGCCTGGCGTCAGGTCGATTACGAATACAACCGCCTTGATCGCTTCATCAAGGGCGAGGCCAGCGTCAAGCACGCCGACCTGAAACGTAAGCTCGCCGAACACGACAAACTCAAGCCGATCGAACCGCCTTACGTCCTGGCCGTCCGCGAGACCGGCGCCCAAGGCCTCGACGCCGTCATCCCGAAGAAGGGCACCGTCGTCCCGCCGGCCTTCCTCACCGTCCTCAGCACGCAGTACCCTGCCCCGCCCGCCGCCATCACGCCCGTCGCTGACGGCAGCTCCACCGGCCGCCGCGCCACGCTCGCCCGCTGGCTGACCGACAAGTCCAACCCCTTCACCGCGCGCCTGGCGATGAACCGCCTCTGGCAGCTCTGCTTCCGCCGCGGCCTCACGCCTTACGCCAGCGACTTCGGCAACCTCGGCGAACCGCCCACGCACCCTGAGCTGCTCGACTGGCTCGCCGATGAGTTCATGGCCAAGGGCTGGGACCAGAAGGCGATGACGCGCCTGCTGGTGACGAGCGCCGCCTACCGCCGCTCCAGCCAACACGCCGACGTCGCCAGCGGCCAGCTCAAGGACCCGCAGAACACCCTCCTCTGGCGCTTCCAGCCGCAGCGCCTCGAGGCCGAGCAGATCCGCGACGCACTCTACGCCGCCTGCGGCGAGCTCAAGGCCGAGAAGCAGGCCGGCCCCAGCGTGATCTACGCCGAGCCCGTGCGCAGCATCTTCACGCGCATCATGCGCAACAACCGCGACCCGCTGGCCGACATCTTCGACGCCCCGCAGTGGTTCAGCAGCGCGTCCTCGCGCGACGTGACCACCACGCCGATCCAGTCGCTGCTGTTGCTCAACAGCCCGTTCATGCTCAAGCGCGGCGAGACCCTCGCGCGCCGCGTGACCGCCGACGCCCCGGGCGACGAGACCGCGCAGGTCCGCCGTCTCTACCAGCTCCTCTACGCCCGCGCGCCTTCCGCCGCCGAAGCCAAGCGCGCCGCCGCCTTCCTCGACGAAGTGCGCGGCCAACGCACCTCCGCCGTGGTCACCGCGGCCATCGCCCGCGACTTCCAGCCGGAGAAGGTCCCGTTCCGCGACGGCCAAGGCGCGCAGTTCGCCGCCGGCCATCGCCGACCCTTCTTCGCCCCGGGCGCCAAGGCGGACGACCTCGCCGCCGGCTTCACCGTCGAAGCGGTCGTCGTCCCCCGCTCGATCAGCGAAGGCGGTGCCGTGCGCGTGATCGCGGCGCAGACGGGCAAGGACAAGGCCGACGGCTACTGGCAATTCGGCGTCACGGGTCAGAAATCCCGTCGCGCCCCGAAAGTCCTCGTGCTGCAGGCCTACGGACCGCTGCTGGGCGGGACCTTCGGCGAGGCGGTCGCCTTCTCCAACCTGCGCATCGACCTCAACAAGCCTTACTACGTCGCCGCCTCCGTCCGCTACGCCACGCCGGAACGTCCGGGCGAAGTCGCCTTCACGCTCAAGGACCTGGCCAACGACGACGAGCCCCTGCTGCATGACAGCGTGAAGCTCAGCCTGACCGGCGTGAAGACCGGCACGGCGGTCGCCCCCCTCCAGCTCGGCGGCAAGAACGCCGACACCGACGGCTCCTTCCACGGCGTCGTGGACGAAGTGCGCTTCAGCTCCGGCGCCCTCCCCGAAGAGCAGCTCCTGTACTCGACCGAGGAAGTCCGCCCCTCCACGCTGGGCTTCTGGCGGTTCGAAGCCAAGAGCGGCACGATGAGCGATTCCTCCGGCCGCGGCCGCGAACTTTCCGTCGGCGCCGTCAAAGCGGAAGCCGCGCCCAAGGTCGAGCACGCGCCCATGGCCGCGCTCTGCCACGCCCTCCTCAATTCCTCCGAATTCCTTTACGTCGAATGAACGACCCACGCTGCCATCGCCTCGAAGCCTCGACGTCGCGCCGCGACTTCCTCTTCAACGCCGGCCTCGGCCTCGGCGCCATGGCCTTCAGCGACCTGCTCGCGAAGGAGATCGTCGTCCCCGCCGCCGGCACGCCCTTGCAGCCCGGCGTCGGCCAGATCAAGCCGCGCGCCAAGAGCGTCATCTTCCTCTTCATGGAAGGCGGTCCGTCGCAGATGGACCTCCTCGACCCTAAGCCGCTCCTGAACCAGCTGGCCGGCCAGCGCCTGCCTGACAGTTTCGGCACGGTCATCACCGCGATGGGCGAAGCCAAGGCCCCGCTCCTCGCCTCGAAGCGCGCATGGAAGCAGCATGGCCAGTCGGGCCAGTGGTTCTCCGACTGGATCCCGCACATCGCCTCCTGCGCCGACGACCTCGCGGTCATCCGTTCCTGCAAGGCGGACGGCATCAACCACTCCGCCGGCGTCTGCCAGATGAACACCGGCTCGATCCTCGCCGGCAAACCGTCGCTGGGCTCGTGGATCAACTACGGTATCGGCTCCGAGAACAGCAACCTACCCGCGTTCATCGTGATGCAGGACAACCAGAGCACGGTCATCAACGGCCCGCGCAACTGGGGCGCCGGCTTCATGCCCGCGGGCTACCAGGGCGTGCGCATCCAGGGCGGCGCCGAGCCGATCCCGAACCTCAACACGCCCGAAGCGGTCACGGCCGACCTGCAGGCCAGCAAGCTCCGCCTCATCCACAGCGTGAACAAGGACTTCGCCGCCCGCTATCCTGACCGCTCCGAACTCGGCGCCCGCTTGGCGGGTTACGAGATGGCCGCGCGGATGCAGGCCGAAGCGCCCGGCGTCGTCGACCTCACCGGCGAGACCGAAGCCACGCGCAAACTCTACGGCCTCGACGACAAGACGACCGAGAGCATGGGCCGGCTCTGCCTCCTCTCCCGCCGCATGGTCGAACGCGGTGTGCGCTTCGTCCAGATCTACCACGGCGCCGGCTCGAAGTGGGACGCCCACTCGAAGATCGAGAGCAACCACGCCGGCCTCTGCGCCGCGATGGATAAGCCCGTCGCCGGCCTGCTCAAGGACCTGAAGTCCCGCGGCCTGCTTGAAGACACCCTCGTCGTCTGGGGCGGCGAATTCGGCCGCACCCCGATGTCCGAGAAGGGCGACGGTCGCGACCACAACCCGACCGGCTTCTCGATGTGGATGGCCGGCGGCGGCGTAAAGGGCGGTCAGACCATCGGCAGCACCGACGAACTCGGCCTGCGCGCCCAAGAGACCCCGCTGCACGTCCACGATCTCCACGCGACCATCCTCTGGCTGCTCGGCATCGACAACATGGGCCTGACCTACCGCTACAAAGGCCGCCCGGAACGCCCGACGCAGAACGAAGGCGAGCCGTATAAGAAGATCGTCGGTTAGCACAGGGCGCTAACCGACGATCAGGGGTAGGGGCAGGGGTTGGGGTAGGCCTCAATTCAGCGACTGATTGAGTCTAACGGACGAGCCTAACGAGGAACTAAACCTCTTTTCCTCTTATGGTTTTAGCCTAAAACCACCCCTACCCCCACCACTACCCCTACCCCTTCTTAATTCTCCCCAATTTCTCCCCTGCCGCCTTCAGGGTCTCTTCCTTCTTGGCGAAGTGGAAGCGGACGTAGCGGTGCTCGGGTTCGCGGAAGAACGATGAGCCGGGCACGCCGGCGACGCCGATCTCCTTGATGAGCCATTCGGCGGCTTCGGTGTCGGTCTTGAAGCCAAGGGGCGAGACATCGAGGAGCGAGTAATACGCGCCCTGCGGCTCGGTGAACTTCAGGCCGGTCGTGGCGAGGATCGAGGTGAACAGAGAGCGCTTGGCGGCGTAGAGCTCACCGAGACCGGCGTAATAAGAGTCCGGCAGTTCGAGACCCGCGACGGCGGCTTCCTGCAACGGCGCGGCCGCGCCGACGGTGAGGAAGTCGTGCACCTTGCGGGCCTGGGCGATGACGTGCGGAGCGGCCTGCACGTACCCGAGACGCCAGCCGGTGATGGAATAAGTCTTCGAAAGGGAGTTGCAGGTGATGGTGCGCTCGAACGCGCCGGGCAGCGCGGCGAAATACACATGCTCATGCGGGGCGTAGACGATGTGCTCGTAAGGTTCGTCGGTGATGACGAACGCGTCGTGCTCTTCGGCGAGACTCAGGATGGTCATGAGCTCGGCGCGCGTGAAGACCTTGCCGCAAGGGTTCGACGGATTGCAGACGATGATCGCCTTAGGCTTCTGCGCGAAGGCCTTGGCGAGCTCATCGGGGTCGAAAGCGAAGTCCGGCGC
>JBDKIN010000110.1:0-5191 GCA_039797095.1 Verrucomicrobiota bacterium | reverse complement strand
AGGCCGTACTTCGAGGCTTCGATCTCCTTGGCGTCTTCTTCGTTGAGGTCGCGGAGGGCGACCACGTCAGGGTGACGGAAGAGGGCGTTGTCGTCGAACGAGACCTTGGCGTCGAGGGCGAGGAGCTTGCCTTCCTTCGTGACGAGGAGCGGGTTCACTTCGACCATCGCGCAATCCTTCTCCCAGTAGAACTGGTAGAGCTTCGTCACCAGGGTGACGCACTGCTTGAAGAGCTCGCCGGAGAAGCCGAGGGCGAAGGCGATCTGGCGGGCCTGGAAGGCCTGGAGGCCGACGGCCGGGTCGACCTGCACCTTGAAGATCTTCTCCGGGGTGTGGTGGGCGACGTGTTCGATCTCCATGCCGCCTTCGGTCGAAGCGACGATGACCGGGAAGGAGGTCGCGCGGTCGAGGAGGATGGCGAGGTAGTACTCGTCGTCGCGGCCGTCGGGGCGCTTGCCCAGGTTGGCGGCTTCGGTGAAGTAGATCGTCTGGACCTTCCGGCCGTCGGGACCCGTCTGGGCGGTGACCAAGGTGTTGCCGAGCATCGCCTTGGCGTTCTCGAGGGCCTTCTCCTTGGTCGGCGAGAACTTCACGCCGCCCTTGAAGCCGTCGGTGAAGGTGCCTTTGCCGCGGCCGCCGGCGTGGATCTGGGACTTCACCATGATGCCACCGGCGGTGTCGATCTTGGCGAGCGCGCCTTCGAACTCGGCGGCGGATTTGACCGCCACGCCCTTGGGCACGGCGACGCCGAACTGAGCGAACAGTTCTTTGGCTTGGTATTCGTGAATATTCATGGAAAGGGGAGGTCGGTGCCGGATTAACCCTTCAGGTCGGCTTCCTTGGCCTTGAGGTTCTTCTCGATGTCGGCCGTGAACTTGTCGGTGTGCGTCTGGATCTCCTTCTCGGAGCGCTTCAGGTCGTCGTCGGTGACGGTCTTGTCCTTGTTGCCCTTCTTGAGCAGCTCGAGGGCGTCGCGGCGGGCGTTACGCACGCGGACCTTGCCTTCTTCGGCCATCTGCGTGGCGCGCTTGGCGAGTTCGAGGCGGCGTTCGCCGGAGAGGGACGGGACCGGGCAGCGCATGAAGTTGCCCTGCGGGACCGGGTTGATGCCGAGGTTGGCGGCCATGATCGCCTTGCGGATGTCGTCCATGACGGCCTTGTCGAACGGCTGGACCACGATGGTCTGCGCGTCGGGGGTGGTGATGGCGGCCATGTCCTTGAGGCGCTGGGTCATGCCGTAGGATTCGATGTGGACCTGGACGTTCTCGATCATGCCCGGCGAGGCCTTGCCGGTGTGCAGCGTGGCGAATTCGTGGGAGGTGTGATCGACCGCCTTCTTCATGGCGTTGGCGCCGTCGGCGATGACTTTCTTGATGTCCATAGGATAGGGTAGGGGTGTTGGGTTGTCGGAAAATCAGGCGACGAGCGTGCCGATGCGCTGGCCGAGGACGGCCTTCTTCACGGCGCCCTTCTCGGACATCGAGAGCACGATGATCGGGAGCTTGTTGGCTTCGCAGAGCGAGAACGCTTCGGCGTCCATGACGCCGAGTCGCTTCTGCAGGGCTTCGGCGTGCGAGACGCGGTCGTAGCGCTTGGCGTCCTTATGCTTCATCGGGTCCTTGTCGTACACGCCGTCGACCTTGGTGGCCTTGAGGATGGCGTCGGCGCCGATCTCGTTGGCGCGGAGGGCGGAGGCGTAGTCGGTGGTGCAGTACGGATTGCCCGTGCCGGCGACGAAGATGACGATGCGGCCGCGCTCGAGGTGGCGGGTGGCGCGGCGCTGGATGAAAGGCTCGGCGATGCGGTCCATCGGGATGGCGGTCATCACGCGGCACTCGAGGCCGGCCTTTTCCAGGCGGTCCATCAGGGCGAGGCCGTTGATCACCGTGGCGAGCATGCCCATGTTGTCGCCGGTGGTGCGGTCGGTGCCGTTGGCGCGCGCGCCGGCGAGGCCGCGGAAGATATTGCCGCCGCCGACGACGACCGCGACCTGGGTGCCGACTTTCTGGATCGAGCGCAGCTCTTCGGCCAGGCGGTCGAGGACGGCGCTGTCGATGGATTCGCCGGTGGCGTCATTGCGGAGGGCTTCGCCGCTGATCTTGAGCACGATCCGACGATACTTCGGCTTCTGGGAGGCGGAGGCGGGCATACAGGGGAAATGAGACAGACCTCCCCCAGCGTCAACCCCGCCTTGGTCTCGCTTGACTCCGACCCCCGACTCGCTGTTCAGTCAGGATGCGCAGACCCGTGGTGTAACGGTAGCACAAATGATTTTGGTTCATTTTGTCGGGGTTCGAATCCCTGCGGGTCTACGCTCCTTCCGGTCCGTCCGGCCAACAAAGAACCCCGGCGGTCCGGGGTTCTCGAAGGGGGCTGTAAGGGCGGCTTAAGCGCGACCGAGGTATTCCTTATTCTCGGTGCTGACCTTGATCTTCTCGCCCTGCTTGATGAAGAGCGGGACGTTGACCTGGAGGCCATTCTCGCACGTGACGGTCTTCTGGACGTTGCCGGCGGTGTCGCCCTTGACGGCGGGCGGGGCTTCCAGGACTTCGACGGTGACGGAAGGGGGGAGGTCGACGGTGACCGGCTTGTCTTCGACGAAGAGGACCATGTAGGAGGTGCCCGAGATCAGGAACTCCTTGGAGTCGGCGAGGGTGGTGGCCGAGATGTAATACTCTTCGTTGGTGTTGGTGTCGGCGAAGACGTAGCTGCCGTCGGCTTCGTAGGAGAATTCGAGGGACTTGATGCTGTTGTCGAAGACTTCGAAGCTGACTCCGATGCCGCAGCGGACCGGGATCTTGGCGCCGGTCTTGATGGAGCGGAGTTCCATCTGGACGTAGGAGGCGTTGTTCGGGGGGGTGCGGACAAGGCACTCGAGAACGATGCAGAGCTCACCATTGTAGCTCATGATGTTCTTCTTCTTGATGCGATTGACGGGTAGGGAGGCCATGGGAGTAAGGGCGGACACAAGCGAAGCCCGCGGGAACGGTCAAGCCGGACTTACCCGGCCTGCCCGGGAGGGGCGGACCGCTTGAAACCATGGCCTGGCCGGAGCCGGCCCGCTTATTCGACGGTGAAGAGCACCCCGCCGATCTGGTTGATCTTGATGCTCGAGGTCGCCCCGCTGGCCGTCATGGTGGCCTTGGCGGCGTTGGCGCCTTCCACGGTGGCCCCGTCCTGGGCTTCGACTTCGAAGCCGGTGTAAAGGGTGATCAGGCTTGAATAGAGCCGCTTCAGTTCGGCTTTGGAGGCGACGACCATCTCCACGGTCTTGGCGTGGGTGGTGGTCGGGTAGGTCTTCACGACGATGTCGCCGGTGGTGCCGGTAATCATGTTGTTCACCTTCGACTCGACGGCGGCGAGCTGGCTCGGAATCGGGAGCTTCGACGCCTGGCTCGGATCCAGACCGCGGTTCTGGGAGTTGGCCTCGCTGGCGCGGTTGGCGCGGTTGGCGACGTCGTCCGTGCCGGGCGGACGCGCCGCATAGAGGCGGAGTTGCTGGTTCGAATCCTTCATGTCGATGACGACTTCGGCGACGATGTAGGAGCCCGTGGTGTATTCCTGGAAGGAGATCGAAAGGATGGCGTCCGCGCGGCCATAGAAGGCCATGTCCGTCCGGGCGATCTTGATGCCGAAGATGCCGGGGTTGCGGATGGCTTTCTTGGACATCTGCAGGGCTTTGGCCTGCGGGACAAGGGCCAGGGCGGCGAGCAGCGCGAGGGCGAGGGGTCTCATGGGGATAAGCCTTTACGATGGGCAGGGGGGAGGCAAGACTGCAACCGATGCTGAGCTGCGAGAATCTCACCGTACGGGCGGGCGCCGACGGCCCCGTCATCCTCGACGGCGCCAACGCCCGCTTCCTCCCGCGAGGTCTCAACGCCGTCATCGGGCCTTCGGGTTGCGGTAAGACGACCCTGATGAAGGCCATCCTGGGCATCCTGCCTTCGACCGGAGTGGCGAGCCTCGCCGGTCAGCCGATCACCTGCACCGAAGACCTCATCGGCAAGGTCGGTTTCGCTCCTCAGTTCACCGCCGCCCAGGCGCAGCTGACCGTCGCGGAATCCCTGGGGTATGCCCTCGAACTGGCGGTGCCTGACGCCGCGGAGCGGGTCCGTCGCCTTGAGGCCGTGCTCGGCGTCACCGGCATGTCGCCGCATCGCGACAAGCGCGTCTCGGCCCTTTCCGGCGGCCAGCTCCGTCGACTCTCCCTCGGCCTGGAACTCACCCTCGACCCGGCCTGCATGGTCTGCGACGAGGTCACCTCGGGCTTGGATCCGCAGTCCGAGGACCAGATCCTGGCGCTCCTGCGCAATCTCGCGGAGTCTCACCATAAGAGCTTCGTCTGCATCATCCATAATCTCGGCAAGCTGAACCAGTTCGATTGGGTCACGGTCGTCTATCAGGGCGACGTGGTCTTCCAGGGCTCGCCCGACGAGCTGCTGGGTTACTTCGGGATCCCGGATGGTCTCCGTCTCTATGAGGTGCTCAACGCCTCCGACCTGGCGACCTGGCGCGACCGCTGGGCCATCCATCAGGCCGAGCACCCGGATTCTTATGCCACGGCGGTGGCCAAGGTCGGCGCTCCCGCCGAGATCGAGCCGCTCCCCGAACCCGTCGTGCCGGGCGGTGTCTCTCAGTTCACCACGCTGCTTTCGCGCCGGTTGAAGCTCTTTTTCCGCGACACTGGTTATCTCGGGCTCACGCTTGCCATCACGTTCGGCTTCCCGCTCCTCGTGATTATCTTCAATCTCGAAGGGTCCTGGGACGTCCTCAAGATTCCGATGGATCGCAACACCGCCTCGATGGAGGAGGTGAAGCAGGCGTTGAACGTACAGCTGGCCAATGCCCAGCTGGCCGGCCTTGCCGCGGGTCTGGTGATGTTCCAGGTCATCTTGCTCACGCTCATGGGCGCCAATAACGGCGGACGAGAGATCTCCGCCGAGCGCGTGCTCTACGAGAAGGAGCGCATGACCGGGCTGCGTCCGTGGGCTTACGCCTTCTCGAAGATTGTCTTCGTCTCGCTCATCGGCGTCGCCCAGGGGGCCTGGATGTGCTTCTTCGTGAAACTCGTCTGCAATTTCCCGGGCCCGTGGGCCGAGCAGCTGGCCATCCTCGCCGGCAGCTGCGTCTCGATGTCGGTCGTCTGCCTGGGCTTCTCGGCCATGCTGACCTCGCCCGAGAAGTCATCCCT
>JBDKIN010000109.1:0-3921 GCA_039797095.1 Verrucomicrobiota bacterium | reverse complement strand
ACGCCGGTCGGGAAACCGACGAGGATCGCGCGCACGCCCACGCCGTCGAGGAACGCGCGCTGCACGACCGGGCGGTCCTTGGGCACGATCTCGAACTCGCCGTTGCGGTTCTGCGGGAAGCCTTCCGGTTCGCCGTTGGCGCTCTCGGCGAACTTATAGATGGCGGCGATCTGCTTGTCGGTGTCGCCGCCGAGGATCGTGGGATTGAAAGATTTTCCGCCCGGCCAGAACGAGGGCATCAGCGTGCCCGGACGATATCCCGCGGGATTGATGAGATACTCCTTGAGCCAGCCTTCCTGGAGGCGCGCGGCGATATTGCTGATGTCGGGCCCTTGGATGCCCAACGACGGACGGTCGCCCCAGCGATGGCAGGTGATGCAGCCCGCCCCGCCCTGTGTGCCGAGCAACTTGCGACCGGCGGTGTCATCGCCGCCTTCGAACTTCAAAGGAGCACGCGCATCGGCGATGCCGAGCAGCTTGGCGAGGTCCGCGACGGCCGGGCCGTAATGCGGCATCTTGGTCTTCAGGTAGGGGCGTACGCGGTTCTCTCCGGCGAGCACCTTGGCGAGCCACTCCGGACGGAGCTTGCCGCCGACGCCGGTGAGGGGCGGCGGATAACGTCCGGTGTCGCCGAGATTATGGTCCCCTTGGAAATAAGGCTTACGACCCGCATCGGGGCCTCCCTGGCCGTCGCGCTCATGACAAGCGACGCAGTTGAGCGCGTGCAGCGTGAGGTCGGCGGCGAGCTTGGCTGTGGTGACTTCGTCCTTCTTCGCGAGGAAGAGCTTCAATGCGGCGCGCTGGGCATCGGAAAGCGCATAGCGCGGACCCTTGGCATGATCGGCGTCCAGGCAGCCGCCGTCGGTCGTCTTCAAGGCGACAGGCTTCGCCGCGGCATCCTTGGGCAGGTCATGGCAGGCGGCGCACTGCGCGGCGATGACGGCTTTCCGGCCGGCGATGGCGAGCGCCTTGTCGGCGGCGATCGAGACGACGGGATTATCCAGACGTCCGTCGCTGCCTTGGAATTCGAGCAGGTAACCGGCGAGGTCGATGGAGTCCTGCCGATCCATCGTGATCTTCGGCATACGTCCGTCGGTGCGCACTTTCAACGGGTCGAGGATGAACGCGCCGAGGCTATCGAGGCTATACTTCGCCTTGAGTTCGCCGAAGCCCACGCTGGGATGGGTAAACTCCGAGTCTTTGGGCAGGCCATCGGGCGGGACGAACCCCTTGCCCGGCGCATGGCACGCGACGCAACCGAGCGTATTGAAGAGTTCACCGCCCCGGGCGCCGTTCACGTGCAGGATCTTCGCCGGGCCCTTGGAAGCGGTCTTGGGCTCCAACGAGGCGAGGTAATGTTCGATCGCGACGAGGGTCTTGTCGTCGGCCTTCGCGAGGACGTGCGGCATGACGGCGCCGGGGTGGACGGATGCCGGATCGGCGACGAACTTGCGCAGCCATTCCGAGCGGACGCGCTGGGTTACCGTGGCGAGTTCGGGGCCGCGCATCGTCGGCAGGCCGGTCACGCCGCCATGGCAGTTCACGCAACCGAGTTCGTTGTAAAGGAGACGACCGCCTTCGGCCGTCGGCGTCGCGGCATGGAAACGCTCGAAGCCCGTGACGAGCGGTTCGGCGCCCAGCGCGGCGCCGGCGAGCAGGATGGCGGCCCGGAAGATCATGCCGTCTCGCGGACGCACTTCTCGACGTAGGCGCGCGACTCGTTGATGAGCGCGGTGACCTCGGCGGTGGTCGGCATCACGGGGATGCCCCGGGGCGTGGGGTGCATGAAGAGTTCGACCTGGCCGTTGAAACGGATGTCGCGCAGGGCCTTCACGACCGGGCGGTAGTCCAGCTTGCCGCGGCCGGCCATCTGGCGGAGTTCCTCTTCCTTCGTGGCCTTCTTGAAGATGCCCTCGGAGTGTTCTTGGAAATATATGAACGGCAGGTTCTTCGCGCCGAGGTCGCGCAGGAGCGCCGGGATCTGGTCCGCCCACTCGTGCAGGTGGTGCGGGGCGAAGGCCACGCCGAGCGCGGGCGACTGGTTCAGCTCGGCGAAGGCGCGGAGGGAGTCCGGATGGTGCAGCGCCTGGTTCGAATGGTTCTCGATCGCGATGCGCACGCCGAGCTCCTCGGCCTTGGCGGCGTGCGGCTTCATCTCTTCGAGGAACTTGGCGATGGCGGCCTTGGCGGCGGCGCCCGAAGGATTCTTCGGTCCGGTGCTGCCGCAGACGACGGTGGTGCCGCCGTGCTTCTTCACCCAGGCCATCTCGTCCTGGAGCTTGAAGGGCCCCAGCGGATAACGGGTGCTCACGCCGACCTTCACGCCGTGCTGCTTCAGCAGGGCCGCGAAGGCTTCGTCGCCGAGCGCGGCGGCCTGCTCGCGCTGGTCGCCATGTACCTTGCACCAGAGGTCGATCGATTCGCTGCCGGTCTTGGCGACCTCGGGCAGCACCTCGGCGAGCGGAGCGTAGCCGTACATCGCGGACGACAGCACGTAGCGCAGGCGGAAAGGCTCGGCGGCCTGGGCCCGCAAGGCGGGCGCAGCGGCGACCGCGACGGCGGCGAGGCCGGCGGAGCGGAGGAAGTCGCGGCGGGAAAGCATGGGCTTACTTCTTGGCGACTTCGGCCTCGAGCATCTTGATCCAGGGGCCGACGAAGGCGCCGTTATCGTGGAAGGTGCGGCCGCTGACCATGTTCCGGTCGATGACGACGGGGGCGTTGACGAACACGCCGCCGCAGACCTCGAGGTCGAACTTGCACTTCGGTACGGTGGCCATGCGCAGGCCCTTCACGATGCCGGCGCGGGCGGGGATCTCGACGCCGTGGCAGACGCTCATCATCGGCTTCTTGTTCTCCCAGAACCAGCGGGTAGCGGCGAGCAGGGCCTCGTCCTCACGAAGATACTCCGGGGCGCGGCCGCCGCTGAAGAAGATGCCGACATATTCCTCGGGCTTGATGTCCTTGAAGGCGATGTCGGCGTTGATGGTGTAGCCTTCCCACTCCTTGGTGATCGTCCAGCCGGGCTTCACCTCGTGCAGCACGGTCTGGTAGACGCGCTTCTCGGGCGTCGCGAAGACGGGCTGGAAGCCGGCTTCCTGGAGGCGGTACACCGGGTACATCGTGTCGAGCAGCTCGGTGGCGTCGCCGATGACGACGAGCACCTTGGGCTTCTTGGCGTTCTCGGGCTTGTCGGCGCCCGACGAGATCGAGGCCTGGTTCTTGTTGTCGATGAGACCGGCGGCGGCGGCGAACGAGCACAGGCCGAGCAGGCCGGCGGTGAGGAGGCGGAGTTTCATGGGGGTGGCAGGACTATATCCTTTCTTGCCCGTAAAGTCATTACAGGTATGATGCACTAAAAGTAAGGTTTTTGGTCATCGTCATGCCCGCCCCCGTCCATCGCCGCGCCCCGCGGGTCGCCCTCCTCATCGAGACCACCCGCACGTATACCCGCGAGCTGCTCTCCGGGGTCCGCAGCTACGTGGCGGCGCACGGGCCTTGGTCGACCTACCTCGAACTCCGCGCGCTGGACTCCTCGCCCCCGACCTGGCTGAAGGACTGGGACGGCGACGGGATCCTGACCCGCACCTTCAGCGCCGAAACCTCCCGGCTCGTCGCGGCCACGGGCCTCCCCGCCGTGGAACTCCGCTCCACCCACTTCGCCGGCGGCCGGCCCTTCGTCGGCTGCGACAACGAGCATATCGGCCGCATGGTGGCGGAGCATTTCTACGAACGGGGCTTCCGGCACTTCGCGGCCTACAGCCAGCGCAACGAGCAGTTCTTCGTCGAGCGCGTGGCGAACTTCAAGAAGGTCGTCCGTGGCTACGGCCACCGTTGCCTGGAACTGCCGGAGGACCACCCGGAGCGCGTCCCGGACTGGGAGCAGAGCCAGGCGCGCCTCATCCAGTGGATCGCGCAGCTGCC
>JBDKIN010000108.1:0-16499 GCA_039797095.1 Verrucomicrobiota bacterium | reverse complement strand
AGCAGGGAGTCGATCAGCGAGGCCTTGGTGTCGACCTGCCCGTTGGAGTGGGTGTACCGCAGTTCGGGCGAGAGCACGGCTTCGAGCTTCTCGCGAGTCGGCGCGAGCATGGCCGCGACGCGGGCGTCGTTCGCCGCGTGAACGCGGGCCAGTTCAGGATGTTCAGCGGCGGCGCAGGTGAGGGCGAAGAGTAGGGCGAGGAGGGCGGGGTAGTGTTTCATGGATGATGGGTTCGGTAGGGTGGGGTGGCCGATTCACTTCTTCTTCTGGAGCATGGAGCGAACGCGGGCTTCCTCCTTGGCGAGGGCGCCGGGGGGAATCGCCATGGGAGCGAACGCCGGGTCCGCCTTGATGATTTCGCCGGCGGGAATCGTCCGAAGACGTAGGTTTCGGAACGCGACGTCTTGACCGTGGTCCTGCAGGAGCAGTTTGCCGCCACGCCCCTTGAGGTCGCCACCGCGGAGGGTCAGCAGGCGGATTTCGGCGGCCCACTTGGGGTCCGCGTAGTCGAAGGAGAGGACGTTCTGCTCGTTGAGCCAATGCTCGATGACCGTGCCCTGGCAGCGGATGCGGGCGGTGTTCCATGCGCCGACGGGACGGGTGACCCGCTTGCTCGGGGCCATGCAGAAGAACAGCGAGGCGGCCGATTGACGCGGGTTCTCGCCATAAGGGCTGCCGATGTCGTCCAGCACCTGATACTCCACCTGCCCGGGGCGGTAATAGACGCCGCTGTTACAGCCCGGGCTGACCTTCCAGTCGAAGCGCAGTTCAAAGTCGTCCGGCAACGGACGGGCCTCGTAGGTCAGCTGACCGGAGGGACGAACACGCGTGAACGCGCCGTCCTGGACCTCCCAATTTCCCGGGTGTTTCCATCCGTCGAAGGTCTTGCCGTCCGCAAGCGCGACGAAGCCGAGCCGCTGCTCCTCCGGGTCCATCGGCGCGGCGGCGAGGGATACGGTCACCGCGAGCAGGCTGAGTAGGAGGCGCATGGGAAGCGTGGATGACAGATGACGGAGGACAGATGACGGATGGGAAGGCCGATGATCGCTGAGACAGGGTGTGGCCCGATGTATCCGTCGTCTGTCATCGTCACTGCCTTACGGCCGTGACGATGCTGCGGTCGCAGGCGGTGTCTTGGTGGCGGATATCGCCGAAACCGGCTTCGGTCAGGAGCTCACGCATCTCGCCGGTGCCGTAGCAACGGCCTTCGGTGACGCTCATCAGGAGGGCCGAATAGGCCGCCACGGGCGCCGGGCCGGTCTTATCTTCGTTCAGGTGGGCGTCGTGCACGATCAGCAGGCCGCCCTTGGGCAAGGCCTTGGCCGAGGCGGCCAGCAGGAAGCGCACCTTGTCGGTATCCCAGTCGTGGAGCACGTTGGAGAACAGGTGGACGTCGTAACCGCCTGGCAGGGCCTCGGTGAACATGTCGCCGGCCGTGACGTCGACCCGGCCTTGGAAGCCGCGCTTGGCGATCATCTTGCGGGTGATGCCGTCGACCGGGGTGCGTTCGAACACCGTGGCGGAGAGCTTGGGGTGATTGGCGACGAGCGCGCAGGCGTAGATGCCCGAGCCTCCCGCGATATCGAGCAGGCGGGTGCGCGTGCCGATCGGCGAGGCCTTGGCCATCGCCGGGCCGAGGGTGAAGCCGCGCGAATCCATCGCCGCGGTGAAGCTGGTCGCGAACGCCTCGGTGAGCATCGCTTCGCTCCAGGGCTTCTCGTCCTTGTAACTGCCCCAGTTGGCGGGCTTGTCGGTCTTCAGGATGACGATGAAGTCCTTCACCACCGGCCGGTCCTTGAGGGAGGCGTAATAGGCGCCCAGGAAGACCGGAGAGCTGCTGACGAGGTGCTCTTGTCCGAGTGGCGTCACGGAATAGACGCCGTCCTTCAGAGACAAGAAACCGTTCGCGGCGAAGAGCGTCAGCATCACGTCGGTCGGCCGGCGGTGCGTGCCGAGGTCGCGGCAGACCGTGAGGAGGTCGGCTGGCTTGGCGGCGAGCTTCGTGAAGAGATCGAACTCCGTGATCGCGGCGGCGATCAGGTCGACGGCATAGAGTCCGTCGCGGAAACGGTAGATGCCGAGAGGGTCGGTCGAGGGCGCACGGGTGAGGTCGAGCGGGGCGGACATGGGCAAGGGCTGTACGATGACAGCCCTTGCGGAGAAAACCACCCGTTTTATCGAGCTTACTTGGCCTTCTTCTTGCCGGCCTTCTTCTTGGATCCGTCGCCGGCTTCGCCCGTTTTGTCGGCGAATTCGGGTATCTTGAAGTCGATGGCCTTGGCCTGCTTGGCGTATTCCGATTCCAGTCGCGTGCGCAGTGCGGAGTAGGCCGGGTCGGCGGCGAGGTTCTTCAGCTCATAGGGGTCCGCCTTGAGGTCGAAGACCTCGGTCCATTCTTCGTGCCCAGGATACTTGATCAGCTTGGCGTCGGCGGTGCGGACGGCGGTCGTGAGGGGCGCGTTGAAACCCTTTTCATAGAAGTAGCAGTAAAAGAAGCTCTCGCGCCAATCGGCGGATTTTTCTTCCAGGATGGGTTTCCAGCTGCGTCCATGCATCGCGGCGGGCACCGGCTGGCCGGCGAGGTCAAGGAAGGTCGCGGCGGGGTCGATGTTCAGGACCATGCGGTCATCCGTCCGTCCGGCCTTCACCGCGCGAGGGTAGCGCACCAGCATCGGGATGCGCAGCGCTTCCTCGTAGGCCGTCCGCTTGTCGCCGAGATTGTGTTCCCCGAGGTAGTAGCCGTTGTCGCTCGAGAAGACGAAGACCGTGTCCTCGGTCAGGCCGAGTTCATCCAGCGTCTTGAGCAGTTTGCCCACGTTGTCGTCGACCCCGTTGATGCCGCGGAACATGCCGAGGTTGGTCGGGACTTCCTTGGCGTCGGTCTGCTTGCCCTTAGCGCCGTTCGGGCCGACCGGGGCATAGATCGCGGGGATACCGTAATTCGGCACGTTACGGGCCAGCGCGCCTTCGTAGGCCTTTTCATGGCGGGGCGGAGGGGTGAACGGCCCGTGGCAGGTCTTGAGGCCCAGGATCATGAGGAACGGCTTGTCCTTATTGGCCTTGATGAAGTTCGCCGCATACTCCGTGGTCACGTCGTCGACGAAGCCCTTGCTCGGGGTCTTGACGCCGTCGACCTCGATCGGGCAGTCGAAGTAGACGCCCTGGCCGACGAAGCTGGCGGAAGTGTCGAAGCCGGGGCGTTTACCCGATTGGCTGCCGTGGTGCCATTTGCCGAAGTAGCCGGAGACGTAGCCGGCCGGGCGGAGCAGGGCGGCGACGGACAGGTTGCCCTCAGGGTGGGGCGTATGGTTGTTGGTCACGCCGTTGACGTGTCCGTACTGTCCGGTCACGAGGGAGGCGCGCGAGGGAGCGCAGAGCGAATTCACCACGAAGGCGTTGCGGAAGCGCAGGCCTTCGTTCGCCAGGCGGTCGAGATGCGGGGTCTTGAGCCAAGGGAAGCGGCCCTTCTCGCCCTGTTCCTTCTGCACGACGCCGAGCGCGTCCCAGCGCTGGTCGTCGGTGAAGACGTACACGAAGTTCGGCTTGCGGTCGGCGGCGGACGCGAGGGAGGCCAGGCCGGCGAGGAGGAGCAGGGTGAGGTTTTTCATGACAGAATTATTTGGCCTTACCTTTGCCCTTGGCGGCGGGAGCGGGCACGGGGACCGGGGCCCAATCGTCGGTGCGGAAGGGCGAGGCGGGCAGGTCGGCCCCGTTGACCAGGTTCGTCTCCGGATTGTCCTCCCAGGCGTAGCGCAGGGCGACGGGTGCGGCGACTTCCGCGCTGGTGACGACCAGCCATCTCGCGCCGTCGATCCGGGCGGTCGCCGGCTTCCACTGCTTGTCCGTGCCGGCGAGCTGGAAGCCCTTCACGGGGGCGCCGTCGCGGGTCTTGAGGCCTTCGAAATGGAGGAAGGCGACGACGACCTCGGCGCCCCTGATCACGTGTCCGGCCGACAGGGGGCCGCTCGTGGCGGCGACCTTGCGTCCGTAGACGGTACCGAGAGCCCACAGCGACAAGCGTCGGCCGACCTCCTGCTTGTTCTTCGGGTGGATGTCCTTGGCCTCGCCGATGTCGATCGTGACGGCCATGCCCGTCTTCGGCAGGGCGAGGGTCTTCAGCATCGACTCGCGCATCAGGGGCCAGCCTTCGCCCGGACGGGTGAAGTTAGGCAGCTGCACCCAGGCGAAGGGGAGTTCTTCGCCCCAGCGGGCGCGCCAGTCGGTGACAAGCGCTGAGAGTTGGTGGACATAGAGAGGGGCGCGGGTATCGGAGGAGTTCGCTTCGCCTTGATACCAGAGCATGCCTTTGAGCGTGTAGGGGACGAGCGGGGCGACCTTGCCGTTGAACAGCTGGCCGTAAGAGCCTTTGCGTTCACTGACCTCTGCGGCGTTGCGAGGTGGCCGCGGAGTTTTCGTGCCTTCGGCGAGGGCCTTGGCCTTGGCGGCCTTGAATTTCTTGAGAGCCTCGGCGTGATCGGCCTTGGCCTTCTCCGGGTCGATCTTGGGCAGGGCGGCGCTCTGGGCTTTCAAAGCGGCGCTAAGTTCCGGCTTCGACTCCTGGATTTCCGGAGCGATCCAGGCTTCGATCGGGGTGCCGCCGACGGAGGTGTTGATCAGGCCGATCGGTACGCCGATTTCGCGGTGGATCTCGCGGCCGAAGAAGTACAGCGTCGCGCTGAAGCCGCCGACATTGTCGGGTGTGCAGGCGAGCCATTTGCCCTTGGCTTGAGTCTGGGCCGTGGGCGCTCCGGCGGACTCCTCTTTGAAGTGACGGATGAGCGGAAAGGTCGCGGCGGCCTTCTCTTGCTCGAAGTCCTTCGCGCGATTGACCGTCATCGCCATGTTCGACTGACCCGAGCCGAGCCAAACGTCGCCGACCAGCACGTCGGAGACCTCGGCCTTGCGTCCGTCCTTGCCCGTCGCCGTGAGCTTGCGGCTTTCCGCGCTGGCCGTGAGCGGGTCGAGACGCAGGAACCACTTGCCCGAAGCGTCAGCCTTGGCGGCCTTCTTCTGGCCGGCAAATTCGACCGACACCTCTTCGTCGGCGTCGGCCCAGCCCCAGACCGCGACGGCCTTGTCGCGTTGGAGGACCATATGGTCGGAGAAGGCCGCCGGGAGGCGCAGTTCGGCGGCGGAGGCCAGGGCACCGAGGGTGAGGACGGCCAGGGCGAGCAGGGGGATGCGCGAGGTGGGCATAGGTATTTAACAACTCCAAAGGGCGGGAGTTGCGAGCAATCTCCGCCGGAGGGTCACTGCAAGGACTTGATATAAAGCACCAATGAATCCACCTGGCCTTCGGTGAGGACGCCCGCGAAACTGGGCATGGCGAATTCGGACTTGAGGAAAGAAGCGTGCCGTTTGGCGTTGGGCTCGAGGATGGACTCCCGTAGGTAAGCCGCGTCGACGGTCGTCGAACCCTTCTTTCCCTTATCGGTCACGTAGTCTCTCTTGGACCCGAAGAGCCCCTTCCACTTCGGGCCTACATTGCTCATGGCGGTGTCGGTGACGGAGTGGCAGGCGACGCAGCCGAACATGGTGGCGAGGCGCTGCCCCTCCTGGGCGGAAACGACTTCGGCTTTCTTCGCGACCGCGGCCCGAGGGGTGAGGTCTACTTCGATCGGTCCGAAGCCTTCAGCGACGGGGTCGAATTTCGTGAGCTCATACGGGGTGGTGTAGGCGTTCGCACGCATCTCGGCGCCGTCGGACGACTTGAGGTCCCAGCCGAGGCGGAGTTGTTCGACCGGCTTGAGGCCGGGGACCCCGATGAAGACGCTCTTGCCGTCTAGGCTCACGTAGGCGCTGCTGGCGGTCAGCCAGTCGTTGCCGGTCTTGCCGTCGGCCTTATATTGGGCCGAGCCGTAGGAGGGCGCCCGCTTGTAGCGCCACGTCGCCAGCGAGTAACTCTCGGTGTTGGCGGCCTTGGCCGGATCGAGGGCGACGTCGAAGCGGAGCAGGATGCCGCGGTCGGTCGGGATCATCTCGCGCGGGGTGAGCGACGGAGCGCCGGTGTAGCGGACGCGTTCGATGCCGGTGAGGGTGTCGAGGGTGTTGCCCCAGCCGGCGATCTGGAAGCCGGCGACATACAGCTGGCCGTCGACGGGGTTGACGGAGCCGTTGAGCGGCGGGGTGGCGAAGCCTTTGGCCACGCTGACGACGCTGGCCTGAGGCTTGGCGCCACGGTGGTTCCAGAGCACGCGCAGGAGGTCCGGCTGATTGAAGCAGATCTGCACCATCTGCTCGTTGAGCGGCCCCATCTGCGCGTCGACCAGCCAGACCTGCGAAAGGGCGGAGGCGTTGACCGCATGCGGAATCCAGGTGAGCGGAGCGGCGATCGGCGCCGGGTAGCTTTCCTTGGGGAGCTTATCGCTCAGGAAGCCGTAGAACTGGTCGCCCTCGATGATGTGCAGGGGCGTGCTCGGGATATAATGGCCCTGTTGGTCGCTCGAGACGACAAGGCCGGTGCGCGGATGGACGGAGAGGTTCGGCTGGCGGAGGCCATAGCCGAGGCGGGTGGCGGTGCGGCCGTCCGCCGAGAGACGCAGGACGCTGCCGTTGTGCTTGCCGATGGTCGTCGCTTCCTGACCGCCTTTGGCGATGACGAATTCGCCTTTCGGTCCGAGGCGGAGGGTGCTGGGGAACTCGCGCATGTCGGCCGTCTGCGCGAACGCGTTGGAGAACAGCTCATGGACGTCGGCCTCGCCGTCGCCGTCCGTGTCCCGGAGGCGCCAGACGCCGTTGCGGTCGAAGACGAAGATCTCGTCGTCACGGAGGGCGCAGGTCATCGGCTCGTGCAGGCCGGAGGCGAAGCGGCGCCAGGTGACGTCGAGCGAGCCGACCTTCAGGCCGCGGGCCAGCCAGACATCGCCGTCGAGCGTGACGACGACGGCGGTGCCGTCTTTTCGGAATTGGATGTCTCCCGTGCGGACGGCGCGTTTCCAGGGATTATCGACGGGCAGGCCGATATGGTCGATGGCGTAGGTTTCGGCGCTTTCGGTCACGGTGACCTTGGTTTTCACCTCGGCTTGCCAGCGACGAGTCGAAGGACCGGTCGGGATGGCTTGCGCGGCCACCGCGGGCGCGGCGTGCTCGTCGCAGAGCGTGACGCAGAGGGCGGCGGGCGCGGTGTTGGCCGGCACCTTCACCACGAAGAAATCATCATCGGAGGCGAGTTCGGCCGGTCCGGTGACGGTGACGCCCGTCTCGAGTTCCTGCGAAGGCCCTTGGCGACGCGTGCCGACGACGAGCAGGAGGTCTTTCGCGTGGGCGGAGACGGAGAGGTGGCGCTCGATGACGATGCGGCCCTCGCGTTCGGAGGCTTTCCAGAGTTCGCGGAGGGTGGCGTCGGCGACGCGATAAGTCAGGACGACGTCCTTGCCGATGAGTTCGACGGACTGGAAACGCCCGAGGGCTTCCGGCAGCGGTCCGCGGCCCACTTCGTGGGGCGACGGAGCCGGCGTGCGCGGATCGGTCAGGTCGACCTTCGCGCCAGTCTGCCAGCCGGGAATGATCGCATGGCCGAGCCAGAGTTTGCCCTCCGGTTGCGGGGCGGGGAATTGGCCGCCGAGCGTCTTGCGGCTCGGGTCGTGATACGAGCCGGGCGCGAGGGCCTTGTCGCTGACGCCCTTGCCGCGCCAGACCGCTGAGACCCGGAGCAGGTCGGTATCGAAGCAGGCCCAGGCATCGTGCGGCAGTTTGATGATCAGCCCGCGCGGGGTGAGGTTGTCCTTGCCTGCACCTTCGCGACGGGCGTCGAGGATCGAGGAGAAGAACGGGAAATCGGCTTCGACCCACTCGCCCCAAGGCTGCGGCGCGTAGGTCTTCGTCCTCCGGTCATCCCGCGTCGTCGCCTTCTTCGCCGGCTCCGCCGCGACGCAGGTCAGCGTTCCGCAAAGCAGGGCAAGGAGAAGACGATCGGTACGCATGGAGTTGAGGGGCGGGAGCGACGGCGCGGGTCTCGGCGGTTACGTGGAAGAAATCTCCTTCATCCATCCGCCATCGTCTATCCTTAATCTTTTATCACAGCCCCTGCAGCCAGCGGAGGAAGCTTCCTTCTTCGGAGGCCAGAATCGAGAGCAGGTCGCTCCGTTCGTCGGTCCAGTACATGATGCGAGCGGGGAACTCGACGGTCTCCTTGGTCACGTCGCGCAGGAGGGGCTGTTGCAGCAGGACCTCGTTGCGGGTCATGATGATCCAGTCGGAGCCATAGAACCCGGCGTCCTCGTAGGCCGTGTCGTTGTCGTCGATCGTGATGGCGGGGAAGCCGATCTTATCGGCGATGCGGTAGACCACCGGGTGCAGGTCGAGGTAGCGGTTCGAGACGTGGACGACGATGACCCCGTCGGGTTTGAGGTGCCGCTGGTAGTGGTCGAAGGCCTCCAGCGTCAGGAGGTGGACCGGGATGGCGTCGCTGCTGAAGGCGTCGAGCACGATGACGTCGTATTGCTGGTCGGCTTCCCGTTCCATCGAGAGGCGCGCGTCGCCCATGACGAGCTCCGTCTTGGCCTTGGAGTCTTTGAGGTAGGTGAAGGTGCTCGTCGCGAGGCGGGCCACGTCATCGTTGATCTCGTAGAAACGGAAGGTGTCGCCGGGGCGGCCCCAGGCGGCGAGCGTGCCGCAGCCGAGTCCGATCGCGCCGACGCGGCGTCCGCCGCCCGGCTTGTGGGCGCGCAGGAGGCGGCCGATGCCGCTGGTGGAGGTGTAGTAGCTGCTCGGGTCGGTGCGTTTCTCCGGGTCGACGTATTGCAGGCCGTGGATGGTCGCGCCGTGCTGCAGGGTCAGGTGATGCAGCCCGTCGTTGCCCGCGTCGTTGTCGTTGACCTTAAGCACCCCGTAGAAGCCCCGCGTGGTCGAGAGCGAGCCGCGGAGCGAGGTCGTGGCCACGTCGGCGAGCCCGTAGCCCAAGGCGGCCAGCGCGAGGAAGGGGAACGCCCAGGCCCAGCGGGCCCGACCCTCGCGGAAGGGGAGGGTCGGATCCTGGCGGAGCACGACGAGCACGAGCGCGGCGGTCAGGAAGAGCGCGAGGTGCAGCTCGAAGTAGTCGGGGAAGACGAAGGGCGCGATGAGCGCGACGAACAGCCCGCCGGCGGCCCCGCCCGCGGAGAGCGAGAGATAGAAGCCGGTCAGGCGGCTCGCGCCGGGTCGTAGGCGGTAGACCTCGCCGTGGCAGACCATGCAGGCGACGAACATCGTGCCGAGATAGAGCGTGGCGAGCGGGGTGATGTCGGGGTGGGATTCGGCCTGATAGAGGTTCCAGAGCACCATGCCTAGCAGGACGGCGAGCAGCGGGAGCCAGAAGGCCCGGTGGTACCAGCGGGGGCTGTCGAAGCTGATGATGAAGGAAAGCAGGTAGAGGCTCAGCGGCAGGACCCAGAGGAAAGGCACCACGGCGATGTCTTGGCAGAGTTTGTTGGTGATCGCGAGGAGCAGCATGACGCCGCAGGCGGGCAGGGCGAACCACAGCAGCTTGCGCCCCGCCGAGGCAGGCGCTGCTTCATCCTCCTGCTTGGCGGCCGTGCCGTCCGCCGCCGCTGACTTCCAGACCTTGAGGCCGCACCAGGCCGTGAGTCCGGCGTAGATCGCCAGACCCCAGGACCAGCCGTCGGCCTGCGCTTGTCGGCTCAGCTGGGGTTCGAGGTAGAACGGGTAGATCAGCAGGGCGAGGAGTGAGCCGACGTTGGAAAGGGCGTAGAGGCGATACGGCGACACGCCCGGATTGGCTTTGCTGAACCAAGCCTGCAGGAGCGGGCCGGTGGCGGAAAGGACCAGGTAGGGCAGGCCGAGGCAGCCGAGGAGCAGCAGCAGGATATGGCCGGCGGCGTTTGAGCCGTCGGCCGGCTTCCACGCGTCGCCTGGCGTGATCGGCAGCAACGCCACGGCCAAGGCCAGCAGCACCAGGTGGGAGATGACCTGCCGGCGCGGGGTCAGCCGGCTGATGCTGAAGTGCGCGTAGGCGTAGCCTCCCAGGAGGAGTAGCTGGAAGAAGAGCATGCACGTCGTCCAGACGGCCGGGCCGCCGCCGAACCAAGGCAGGATGAAGCGCGCGATCAGCGGCTGGACGAGGAAGAGCAGGAAGGCTCCCCAGAAGATGGTCAGGCTGAAAGCGAACATGGCGGGGTGTGCCTTTGGAACCCCGCCGGAAGGCGAAGGTTGGGGCTAGGGAGACCTAGTTCGGTCGCCGGACGCTGGCAATCCCGTTCAGGCCCGAGGACGGAACCTGAGCACCAGCGATTCATAGCCCAGCTTACGCTCGTAGGAATGCTCGGTTTCGGTGCGTTCCTCGGCCGAGACTATCTCCATCCCGTCGACGAGTTCGACGCACTTCTGGAGCAGGGTGCGCAGGAGCAGGCGGGCGTGCGGGGCGCCGAGGCAGAGGTGTTCGCCGAAGCCGAACGAGAGGTGCGGATTCGGCTTACGGTCGATCTTGAAGACGTCGGCGTCAGGGAAGACCGACTCATCGCGGTTGGCCGACGCCCAGCCGAGTGAGACGCGGCCGCCGGCGGGGACTTGTTCGCCGTGCACGGACGTGGCGACGGGGCAGACGCGACCGATGTGCGTCAGCGGCATGAAGAAGCGGAAGAACTCCTCGCCCGCGTGCACGATGCGCTTCGGGTCTTCGCGCAGGTAGGCCAGGGCTTCGGGGTTGGCGGCGAGGTGGCCGAGCGCGCACGCGATCGTATGGATGACCGTATCGCGGCCGCCGGCGAAAGTCAGGTTGGCGAAGCCCATCATCTCTTCGCGCGTGAGCGGGCGGCCTTGGAAGCGGGCTTGCGTGAGCGCGCTGAAGAAGCAGCGGCCGGGCGCCTGGCTGACCGCGTCGAACTTGCGGGTGAGGTAGTCCTCCAACTCCACGCCCTTCTTCAGGCCGCCACGGACGCGGAAGACGTGGACGCCCCAGCCGATCCAGGTGTCGGCCTCGCGTTCATCGGTGTCGAGCAGGTAGGTGAGGGCGCGGGCTTGGATCGGGAGGGCGAAGCCATGCACGATCTCGGTCGTCTCGCGGGCGAGGGCCGCGCGCAGGAGCTCATCGATCAGCGCTTCGACCTTGGCGACCATCTCCGGGAGTTTCGGGCGCTGGAAGAACGGTTCCGCGATGGCGCGGTATTCTCCGTGCACGGGCGGGTCCGTCTCGATGGGCAGCTGGCGCATCGAGCGGGCTTCCTCTTCCGAGGGGATCGGCACCCGGAAGGGGGCGTCCGAGCTATAGGTCTGCCAGTCTTTGGCGGCTTGGCGGACTTCGGCGTGGCGCAGGATCATCGGGATCTGCTCGCCTTGGAATTCGTAGCGCGCGACCGGGCCCGTCTCGCGCTTTTCCTTGAAGGGATCGGACGGTTTATGGCCGAAGGGACATTTTCCGCCGAACATGGGCTTATTTCTTTTTGGCCTTCTTTTTGCCGCCGGCGCCGGGAGCGGGGAGGACCTGGGCGCGTTCGGCCCAGGCTTTCCACAGCGCGGCGAGTTCCTTTGCCTTCTCGGGCTGACTCTGGGCTAGGTCGTGCAGTTCGGTGCGGTCGACCTTGAGGTCGTAGAGTTCCCATGGCCCGCTACGCCCTTGGCGGACGAGCTTGAGGTCGCCTTGGCGGACGGCGGCGTTGCCTTCGTGTTCCCAGTAGATCGCTTCGCGGGCGATGGGCTTGTCGGCGAAGGCCGGCACGAGGCTGCGTCCTTCCATCGGCCGGATCGCCTTGCCGTTGAATTCTTGGGGGTAGACGGCGCCGGCGACGTCGACCACCGTGGCCATCACGTCGATGACGTGCCCCGGCTGGCGGCGGAATTCGTTCTTCGCCGCGATGCCTGCCGGCCAGTGGGCGATGAGCGGCGTGCTGATGCCTCCCTCGTGATTGAAGTGCTTGTAGAGTCGGAAGGGGGTGTTCTGGGCGTAGGCCCAGCTCTCGCCGCAGAACCACTGAGAGCCGCTGTTGCTGGGATCGCCTTCGGTCCGTCCCTTGGCGCCGGCCTCGGCATTGCCGCCGTTGTCGCTCATGAAGAGGATGAGGGTGTCGTCGAGCACGCCGCGCTTCCGGAGCCCGTCCACGAGGTCGCCGACGGCTTTGTCCATCCGGGACATCACGGCCGCGTAAGTGGCCATGAGGTGATCGAAGCGTTTCTGCTCCTCGGCGGGAACGTCCTTCCACGCCTTGACGGCGGAGGGCCTCGGCGCGTTGGTCCACTGCTTGTCGATGAGCCCCATTTCAAGCTGGCGGGCGTAACGACGGGCCCGGACCTCTTCCCAGCCGATCCGGTATCGGCCGAGGAATTTCTCGATCTCGGCCTTGGGCGCCTGGAGCGGAAAGTGCGGGGCGTTATGGCAGAGGTGAAGGTAGAACGGCTTCTTCGCGGCCAGCGCATCATCGATGAACTTCAAGCCGAAGGTCGTCCAAAGGTCGGTGGAATACCAATCTTTGGGCAGGCGGGGGTCGTCCTTGGCGAGTTTCTCGCCGTCGAGGAAGAGTTCGGCTCGGGGGCTGTCGGCGAAGAAGAAGCCTCCGGCGACGGCGTTCAGGCTGCGGTCGAAGCCGCGGGATTTCGGGGTGACACCGTGGTTCTGGCCGACGTGCCACTTCCCGGTCATCGCAGTGAGGTAGCCGGCGGGGCGCAGGACTTCGGCCATGGTCACGCAGCGGTCGTTGAGGCGCCCTTCGTAACCGGGCTGCTTCTGGTCGTCGGTCATCCAGCCGACTCCGGTCTGGTGGGGGTAGAGTCCCGTCAGCAGCGCGGCGCGCGTCGGACAGCAGCGTGCGGTGTTGTAGAACTGGGTGAACCGCAGCCCGTTCTTCGCGAGGGCGTCGAGGTTCGGCGTGGGGATTTCGCTGCCGTAGCAGCCGAGGTCCGAGAAGCCCATGTCATCGACGAGGATGACGACGATATTAGGCTTGGGCGCCGCCCCGGCCGACGCACACAGGGCGAGGAGGGCGAGCAGCGAACGGAAAGCATGCATCGGAATCATTTGGCGACCTTCGCCTGCGCGGTCTTCTTGGTAGGCGGACGGAGTTCGTCGGCGGTCCAGGAATTGGGGTGATCGGCGCTCTGCTTACGCACGCCGGCGACGAACTTGGCGTCCACGGGCGAGGCGTTATGCTCCCACTCGCGACGGATGTAGGTCAGCACGCTGGCGACGTCTTCGTCGCTGAGCATGCCCATCGGCGGCATGGAAAGGTCCCAGGTGCGGTTGCCGATCTTGATCGGGCCGCCGAGTCCGTTGAGGACGATCTTGGCGGTGACGTCGGGCTTGCCGAGCACCCAGTCGCTGTCGACGAGGGGCGGCGCGAGGCCGTCGAGCCCGTAGCCGTGCGGCTGATGGCAGGGGGCGCAGAGCGTCGTGAAGATGACCTTGCCCTTGTCGAAGCGCTCGAGCTCGGCCTTCGTGAGGGCCGTGACCTTGGGCGGGGCGGGCGCACCCGGCTTGCCCATCCACGCGAGGCGGGACGAGAGGGAGGTCAGGTTCGTGAGTCCGCCGGAGGATTTCACGGTGGCGCGGAGCTTGGCCAGCGGAGCAGGTTCGGAGCTCAGCCAGATGGTCTTCAGCGGCGAGGTCTTCTTCGTCTTGGTGTCACGGATGGTCTGATCGAGGCCGCGCAGGACGGCGTCGCGGAGGTTGGTCCGGTCATCGAGGGTCACGGCGACGGCAAGCATCTGTTCGAAGGGGCCTCCTTTGCCGGCCTGCGAGACGAGCGCCGCCAAGGCTTCGAGTACCGGGCCGGTCTCGGTCAGGTTGGCGCGATCCGCGACCGCGGCGACGGCTTGGGCGAGGGCGACCTCGCGGCCGCGAGCGCCGGAGAGCGCGCCTTCGCGGATGAGGGCGTTCTTCCCGTGACGAGTGAGGAGTTCGGCGAGCGTCCGGTCGGCGGCCGGCTGATTGGCGGCCGAGAGGCGGATCGCGAGGTGGGCGAGCACGAGCGGGGCGGAGTCATCCTTCACCGCGAGCAGGTCGGGGAGGAGGTCCGCCGAGGCCAGGCGCACGGCGGCGGCGCGGACTTGCGCGTCGGCATCCTTCAGGGCGGCGCGGACATCGTCCGGCGTGATGGCGCCGAGGCCGTCCAAGGTCCAAAGCGCATGCAGGCGTGTCACGGCCGGCGTGGCCGCGTCGGCGCGCAGGGCGCGTAGGGCCGGGGCGGCGGCCGCGTCGCCGCTTTCGACGAGCAGGCGCTGGGCGGCGTCACGGACCCAGCCGTTAGGGTGGGAGAGGCGGGCGACGCGGTCGGCGACGCCGGCCGGCAAGACCGTCTTGGTCGGGGCCGCCTTGTCGTCGCGCACGATGCGCCAGATGCGGCCTTGGTTGACGGGCGTCTCGAGCTTACGCGCCTTGATGTTGGCCATCAGGTAATGCGTCAGGAAGCCCGGGTGCTGGAGCATGCCTCGGTACATGTCCACGACGTAGAGCGCGCCGTCCGGTCCGTTGGCCATCATCACCGGGCGGAAGCGTTCGTCGGTCGAGGTCAGGAACTCCGTGCCCGGATGCGCGTCCTCGGCGGTGATCACGCCGTCCTTCTCGGTCAGCTTCAGGCGCTTCACGAGATTGGAGGACGGCTCCGGGACGAAGGCGTTCCCACGATATTCGGCTGGGAAGGCGTCGCCACGGTAGACCACGGCGCCGCAGGTGGAGGTCGCGCGGGCCAGCGTGCCGTCGGCGCGCAGGGTCTTCGGGTCGTACCCACGGTTGACGCCGGGCGTCGGGTGCGAGGGGAAGACCGACTGGTCCTTCATCACCTGGAAGTTCACCGACGAGGCCGTACGCAGGAGCGGATTGCGCGAGAAGGCCGCGGCGGGCAGGAGGTCGGCGCGGAGGAGGTCGGAGTTGTAGTTGAAGAACAGGCGTCCGGCGTCGTCCTGGCAGAGGCCCCACTGGCCGCGGCCGAGGCCGGGCCCGCGCTGCCACGTATCGCCCTGCGCGCGGAAGCTCACGCCATAGCCCGCGGAGTAGATGCGGTTATCCATCGCCCAGGTCGGCGTGTTGGCCATGTGTTCCGGCTGGCCGCCGAAGGTGCCGTAGTCGGAGGCCACGATCGTGCGGTTCTCGGCTTTACCGTCGCCGTCGAGGTCGCGGCAGAAGAAGAGGTTCGGCGGTTCGGCGATGAGCGCGCCGCCTTTGACCGGCATCACGCCGCGGGGCATCACGAGATCATCGGCGAAGGCCGTCGCGCGATCCATGCGACCGTCTCCGTCCGTATCGGTGAGCAGGGAGACCCGGCCGATCGGTTCTTTCTCCGTCGTGCCATCGACGTCGCGCATGTAGCCCCGCATTTCGACCACGAACATCCGACCTTGGTCGTCGAAGCTGATCGCCACGGGCGTCTCGATCATCGGTTCGCTCGCGACGAGCTCGATGCGGAAGCCGGGCGGCAGGCGGAAAGCCTTGAGGGCTTCTGCCGGCGAGAGGGGCGCCGGGGCGGGGAGGTCGAACTTGAGGGTGATGTCCTTCGGTCCGGCATTGCCCTTGTTCAAGGCGAAGGCGGACGTGGCTCCGACAAGCAGAGCCAGGACGGCAAGCGGGGTCTTCATGCTGGCTTTTAAGACAGGTCAAAAGGGTGGGGGTTGCAAGGCGAACCCCCCGTTTTCCCGTAAGCCAAGCCGAGGCCGAGGGCTTACTTCTTGCCCTTGGGCGCGACGGTTACCGCGACCGGCCAATCGTCGGTCCGGAAGGGGGAGGCGGGCAGGCCGGCGCCGTTGGCGAGGCTGTATTCCGGCCAATCCTTCCAGGCGTAGCGGACGGCGGCAGGCTGGGTGACCTCGGCGCTGCTGACGACCACGGTCTCGCCGACGATCTTCGCCTCGGCGGCCTTCCACTGCTTGTCTTCGCCGGCGATCTGGAAGCCCGTGAGGGCGCCGCCGTTCATGGATTTCAGTCCGCCGTTCGTGTGCTTGAAGGAGACCGTGATCGCGCCGCCGTTGATCGAGGAGCCAGCTGGGAGCGGGCCGCTGATCGCGGGCACGTTCTTACCGTAGACCGTGCCGAGGGCCCAGAAGGAGAGGCGCTTGCCGACGTCCTGCTTGTTCTTCGGGTGGATGTCCTTGGCGTCGCCGATATCGATCGTGATGGCCATGCCGGTCTTCGGGAGTTCCAGCGTCTTCATCATCGATTCGCGGACACGGGGCCAGCCTTCGCCGGGTGAGGTGTAGTTCGGAAGCTGGACCCAGGCGAACGGCACTTCGTCGTTCCATAGGGTGCGCCAGCTCGTGACGAGTTGGGAGAGCTGCTTGTGATAAAGGCCAGGGTTGCCGGCGTTGCCCTCGCCTTGGTACCAGAGCATGCCGCGGAGCGTGTAAGGGGCGAGGTTGGCGACTTTGCCGTTGTAGAGGCCAGCGGGTCCGCCCTTCAGTTTGCGCATCGCCAGAGGGTTCTTGGGCGCGGGGGTCACGAAAGGGGTGCCGTTGGCTTTGGCCTTGGCCACGGCGGCCTTCCAGGTGTCCGTCTGCTTCTTGAAGAGCTCGGGCGCCTTGGCTTCGTCAAAGGCGAGGTAGTCCTTCATCTTGGCGTCGAAGTTCGCCTTCGTCTCCGGGTCGGA